>NZ_CP127407.1:677692-985384 GCF_030291075.1 Stenotrophomonas sp. 57 | reverse complement strand
GCCGAGTCCAGCTCGGGACCGGCACTGGCGCGGGCCATCCTGCAGACCGTCGCGGTGGATTGAGGGTGGCCACACGCTGGCCACGACTGCAGCTGCTGGCACGCCCGCGCCGGCCTGAAGCACTGCCACAGCGCCTGGACCGCCACCGCATCTACGTGCTGCCGACCCGCTTCGGCCTGTTCGTCGCCACGCTGCTGGCGGCAATGCTGCTGGGCGCGCTGAACTACAACAACAACCCGGCGCTGCTGCTGGCCCTGCTGCTGGCGGCAGCGGCGATCGCCAGCGCCATCGCCGCGCACCTGCAGCTGTCGGGCGTGCAGATCGATGCGATCTCCGCCGAGCCGGTTCCGGCCGGCCAACCGCTGCGCCTGCGCGTGGACCTGTCACTGCACGATCCGCGCGCACGCCACGGCCTGCACCTGCAGCTGGGTGAGAGCGAAGCCTGGACCTCGCTGCCTGCACACGGTCGCGGCGAAGTGGAACTGCAGGTTCCCAGCGAACGCCGCGGCTGGCTGGAACTGCCACGCATCCGCCTGTCCACCACCCAGCCCCTGGGCCTGGTGCGGGCGTGGTCGTGGGTGTGGCCGGAACAGCCGCTGCTGGTCTATCCACTCCCCGAGACGCTGGCACCTGCACTGCCGGAAAGCGGCAACGATCCGTTGCACACCCGCGCCCATGCCAGTGGCGAGGAACTGCATCAGCTACGGCCCTATCGTGCAGGTGATGCACCACGCAGCATTTCATGGAAGCACTCGGCGCGCCGCGACAGCCTGCTGGTGCGCGAGTACGAAAAGCCGGTGGGCATCGACGTCATCCTCGACTGGCGCACGCTGGCCCCCCTGGGCCATGAAGCACGCATCGCGCGCCTGGCACGATGGGTCGACATGGCCGAGCGCGAAGGCCACCGCTACACCCTGTTGCTGCCTGCACATCCGCCGTTCGGGCCCGGGCAGGGCGCCAGTCACCACCACCTGTGCCTGCGCGCACTGGCATTGATGCCGCATGACTGAAACCACGCCCGCGCTCGACCGCAACGCCCGCTACTGGACCCTGGCCAGTGCGGCATTGGCGCTGTTGCCGTTGCTGCTGCAGCTGCCGCCCCTGCTGGCCGGCGTGATCGCGGCTGCAGCGCTCGTGACTGCAGCCCTGTCGTGGCGGAAGGTACTGCCCATGCCGGTGCGCCTGCTGCTGGTGCTGGCCATGCTCGGCGCCATCGTCTGGCAGATGGGCATGGTGCGGCCCGGTCGTGATACCGGCTGTGCCCTGCTGGCAGCGATGCTGGCGATCAAGTCCAGCGAACTGCGCAGCCTGCGCGATGCCCGCAGCCTGCTCGGCTTCGCACTGTTTTCTCCGTTTGCCGCATTCCTGCTCGACCAGGGGCCGCTGACCACGTCGTTGGCCGCATTGGCGGGCGTCAGTGCGTTGCTGGCACTGCAGCGACTGGCCGGGGATGAGGGCCATGCCGGGCACCTGCCGCTGCGTGGGCAGCTGCGCGGTGTCGGCCGCCTGCTGGCGATCGGCCTGCCACTGGCATTGGCCTGCTTCTGGCTGTTCCCGCGGCTGGCGACCCCACTGTGGGGCGTTCCCGAGCGTGCTGTCAGCACACCGGGGCTGTCGGACAGCATGGAACCCGGGCAGTGGCTGGACCTGATGGCCGACGATACCCCGGCGCTGCGCGTGCAGTTCTTCGGTGCAGTACCCGAGCCGACGCAACGCTACTGGCGAGGGCCGGTACTGACCGCCTTCGATGGCCGGCGCTGGACGCGTGACTGGGCCAGCGAGCGACGGCCGGCGGCCGTGGTCGAGGCCGGCGCGCAGGGCTGGGACTACCAGATCGACTACGAGCCCACCGACCGGCGCCAGCTGGTGGCACTGGACCTGCCCAGCCGCGCCCCTGCAGGCAGCACGCTGGATGCGGACATGAGCCTGAACAGCGAGCGGTCGCTGGCGTCGCTGAGCCGCTGGCGGCTGCATTCGGCCCCGCCACGACGCTTCGACAGCACGCTGTCGCCTTATCTGCGACGGGCCGCGCTGCAGCTGCCCAGTGGCTTCAACCCGCGCACGGCCACCCTGGCGCAGCAATGGCGGCAGGATGCCGGCGGCAATGACGAAGCCATCGTGCAGCGCGCGCTGCAATGGATCACTACCGATTTCTCCTACACGCTGCAGACGCCACCGGCCGGGCGTGATCCGGTCGACGAGTTCCTGTTCGGCTACAAGGCCGGCTTCTGCGAACACTTCAGTTCCGCCTTCGTAGTGCTGATGCGCAACGCCGGCATTCCGGCACGCGTGGTGACCGGCTTTGCAGGTGGTACCCGCAACCGGCTTGGCGACTACTGGATCGTGCGAAGGATGGACGCCCATGCCTGGGCCGAAGTGTGGCTGCCGCAACGTGGCTGGGTGCGGATCGATCCCACTGCCGCGGTGGCACCGGAACGCATCCTCGACACCCTCGACGACCGCCTGCAGGCCGGCACCGACAGCGCGCTGCAGCAGCGCTGGCTGCAGTTGGGGCAGATGGGCGACTGGCTGCGCCGCGGCTGGAACGACCTGGTGCTGTCCTTCGATGCGCGCCGCCAGCAGCAGCTGCTCAAGCCGCTGGGGCTGGACAACCTCGGGCCTGGACAGCTGGTCGCGGGCTTCGTGGTGACCACGGTGCTGGCCTTGGCGTGGATGGCCTGGCTGCTGGCCCGTGGCGAGCGCGAACGCGACCCGCTGCTGCGCGCCTGGCATCGACTGGGCCGGCGCTATGGCCGCCTCGGGCTGGCCCGGCATCCCCATGAAACCGCGCGGGACTGGGCGCAGCGGGTGCACGCGCAGCGCCCGGATCCGGCCCTGCTCGCACTCAGCCAGCGTTTCACCGACGCGCGGTACGCTGGAACTTGCACCGACCTCGCTTCATTATTGCGGGACCTGCGCAGGCATCGCCCGACTTCCGGAGCCTCCCCATGAACACCAAGTTCCTCCTCACCGCCGTGGCCACGCTGGCCCTGTCGGCCTGCGCCACGGCCCCGAAGCCGCTGCAGGGACAGTTCAGCCTGGTCTCTCCCCGCGATTCGGTCGCCACCCAACAGGTCGGCACGCCGGTCCGCTGGGGCGGTCGCATCATCGAAACCAAGCCCGGCCAGGGCGAGACCTGCTTCCAGATGATCTCGCGCCCGCTCAACGCCAGTGGCCGCCCGAACACCACCTCGTCCGACGCCAGCGACGGTCGCTTCATCGCCTGCCGCGCCGGTTTCTACGATCCGGCCGTGTTCGAAGCGGGTCGTGACGTGACCTTCATCGGCAAGATCGACGGCTACCAGAACACCCGCATCGGCGAGTACGACTATCGCCTGCCGAAGCTGTCGGCCGATGTCATCTACCTGTGGCCGGAACAGCGCCAGGTCGATGTGGTGCCCTACCCCTATGGCCCATGGGGCCCGGGCCCGTATGGCCCGTACTGGGGCGGCTACGGCCGTTGGGGCTGGTGGTGATCGCCACCTGCCACGCGCAATGAAAAAGGCCGCCTTCGGGCGGCCTTTTTTCATCAGCGCATGGCGTGGATCCACTACGAGGCGATGGCGGATACCGGGCGCATCAACGGCCCGGCGCACCGAAATGGCCCAGCGGACCACCGGCCAGCAGGTGCATGTGGATGTGGAACACGGTCTGCCCGGCATGCTCGCGGCAGTTCATCACGATGCGGTAGCCGTCCTGTGCGAAACCCTCGCGGCGCGCGTACTCGGCGGCGGCCAGGGCCAGCTTGCCGATCAGGTGCGCCTGCGACGGCTGCAGGTCGTCCAGGGTAGGGATGATCTCGTTCTTCGGAATGAACAGCACGTGCACCGGCGCCTGCGGTGCGATGTCCTTGAAGCCCAGCACCTCGTCATCCTCGTAGACGATGGTGGCCGGGATCTCGCGACGGATGATCTTGCTGAAGAGGGTTTCGGTGCTCATGTTCGGCCTCGGCGGGGTGTCATCCCCATTGTAGGCCGGCCGCGCCGGGCGATGCCCGGCGGATGCTCAATCGCGGAATTCGCTGCGCGTTCCGAACGCATGCGACAGAGTGCCGCGGTCAACGTATTCAAGCTCGCCGCCGAGCGGCAGTCCCTGCGCCAACCGGCTGGGCTGCACCTTGCGCGCGCGCGCCAGCTGCGCCAGATAGTGCGCTGTGGCCTCGCCCTCGACGGTGGCACTGGTGGCGATGATCAGTTCCTGCACCTCGCCTCCGGCCAGGCGCTGCTCCAGCTGCTCAAGGCCCAGCTCACGCGGGCCGATGCCATCGAGCGGCGACAGACGCCCTTGAAGCACGAAGTAGACGCCGCGGAAACCGGTGGCGTTCTCGATGGCCAGGCGATCGGCCGGCGATTCGACCACGCACAGCTGGCTGCGCTCGCGGCTGCTGTTGGCACAGGTGGGGCACACCTCGGTTTCGCTGAAGTCGCGGCACTGCGCGCAATGGCCGATACGCTCCACCGCCAAGGCCAGCGTCTCGGCCAAGCGCTGGCCACCTTCACGCTCGCGCTCCAGCAGGTGGTAGGCCATGCGCTGCGCGGTCTTCTGGCCGACGCCAGGCAGCACCCGCAACGCGTCGATCAATTGTTCAAGCAGGGGTGCGGACACGGCGGCAGGCTTTCATGACGTCGATCAAGCTCGACGGCTACAGGTTCCGTGGCACCCGCTCGCACGGGTGCCACGCCGGAAATCAGAACGGCAGCTTCATGCCCGGCGGCAGCTGCATGCCGGCGGTGGCCGAACCCATCTTCGACTTCGACTCGGCATCGATCTTGTTCGAGGCGTCGTTGAAGGCGGCGGCGATCAGGTCTTCCAGCATCTCCGGGTCGCTGGCCAGCGACGGGTCGATGCGCACTTTGCGGCATTCCTTGGCGCCGGTCAGGGTCACGCTGACCATGCCGCCACCGGCGCTGCCGGTCACTTCGATCCTGGCGATTTCTTCCTGGGCCTTCTGCAGGTTTTCCTGCATCTTCTGGGCCTGCTGCATCAGTTGGGCGATGTTTCCGCGCATGGTGTCTTACTCGTCAAAAGTACGGATGGAATCGGAAACAACCCGGGCGCCGTGCTGCTGGATCAGCACCTGCACTTCCGGGTCGTCCATGAAAACGGCCTCTGCTTCCTGCTGCCGCTCGCCACGCTGGCGGTCGGCACGCTGGTGCAGGGTCTCGGCCGGAACGTGTTCGGTTTCCACGGTCTCGACCACGATCTTCGGCGCCTGGCCCAGGGCCTTTTCCAGCATCTCGCCCAAGGCGGCCAGCGCGCGCTCCGAGCGCAGGTATTCAAATCCGGGCGAAAGGCCCAGTTTCAAGGTCCCGTGCTGGCAGCTGATGAACGCGGCATTGGCGGCCAGCTGGCGCGATGGGCCGCTGAGACCACTGTTGGCGACCAGATCCAGCCAGTCCTCGGCCGTGGCCAGCTCGCTGACGCCATCCTGCGGCGCGGTATCACGCGCCGGGATCGGTTCGGCTGGTGCAATGGCGATGCCGTCGGCGCGGAACGGGCGCTCGGGCTGCGCAGGTTCGCTGGAGACCGCGACAGGAGCCGGCGGCTCATGCCAAGGCGCGACCATGGCGGCCTCCGGGCCGGCCATCTCGGCCACCAGTGCCGCATCACGGGCATCGGCTTCATCGGTGGCCCACGGCGGCAGGTCGTCGCCCGTTTCTGCTTCCGCGGGCGGCACCGCTGCTTCGGCCTTTACCGGCGGCGGCGACACGGGCTCTTCCACCGGAACCGGCTCGGCTTCCGGCGTCGGGTCAGGTTCGGGGTGCGGGGCCGGCTCCGGCTCGGGGTCAGGTTCCCGCGGCGCAGCCTGGGACGGCGCGGCCACCTGCGTCGCCGGGGCCGGGCCCGCCTGAGCGGCGGCAGCGGCCGGCGTCGCTTCGTGGGTACCCGCGCCGCTGCCTCCACCGGCGACGTTGCCGCCTGCGGCACCTTCAACCGACTTCGGCACCGGCGGTACCGCAGCAGCCGGACGGAACGCCAGCATGCGCAGCACGGCCATTTCAAAGCCCGCACGCGGGCTCGGTGCCAGCGGCAGGTCACGGCGGCCATTCAAGGCCATCTGGTACCAGAGCTGCACCACTTCCGCGCGCAGGCGCTCGGCGAATGCGGTGGCATCCAGGCCTTCGGCAACGGCCGCACCCGGCACCAGCTGCTGCACCTGGATGCGGTGCAGGCCTTCGGCCAATGCTTCCAGCACGCCACTCCAGTCCGGCGAGAACTCGGCCAGTGCGGCCACTACCTGCAGCAGGCGCGGGCCATCGCCCTCGGCCAGCGCATCCAGCATCGCGGCCACCTGGGTGCGGTCGACCGTGCCCAGCATGGTGCGCACCACGTCCTCGCGCAGCGCGCCGCCGGCATAGGCGATCGCCTGGTCCAGCAGCGACAGGCCGTCGCGCAGGCTGCCATCAGCGGCCTTGGCCAGCTGCACGATGGCACTGCCGTCGGCCTCGATCTCTTCTGCCGCCAGGATGCGAGTCATCTGGCCCTGGATCTGGTCCTCATCCAGGCGCTTGAGGTTGAACTGCAGGCAGCGGCTGAGCACGGTGACCGGCAGCTTCTGCGGGTCGGTGGTGGCCAGCAGGAACTTCACGTGCTCCGGCGGTTCTTCCAGCGTCTTCAGCAGCGCATTGAACGCCGCCTTGGACAGCATGTGCACTTCGTCGATCAGGTAGACCTTGTACTTGCCACGCGAAGGCATGTACTGCGCGTTCTCGATCACCTCGCGCACGTCGTCCACGCCGGTGTTGGACGCGGCGTCGATTTCCAGCAGGTCGATGTAGCGGCCGGCGTCGATGTCCAGGCAGGCCGCACACTGGCCACACGGATCGGCGCTGGTGCCCTGTTCGCAGTTCAGCGACTTGGCGAAGATGCGCGCGATGGTGGTCTTGCCCACGCCGCGGGTGCCGGTGAACAGGAACGCATGGTGGACCCGGCCGCTGTCCAGCGCGTTGCTGAGCGCACGGACCACGTGTTCCTGGCCCACCAGCTCGGCAAAACGCTTCGGACGCCACTTGCGGGCAAGGACGAGGTAGGACATCAGGCCACCGTTCTCCATCGGATGTTCCATTGTGCCATGCCTGTCCAGCCCCCTCGCCTCCGGCACGTCCTTCGCGGGTTCCTGGCTGGGGTGCTTGTGAAGTGCCGCGCAGCCCGCTAGAATCTGCGCCCCTGCTGAGGCGTTTGCCGATGGCAGGGATCCGGAGAGGTGTCCGAGTGGTTGAAGGAGCACGCCTGGAAAGTGTGTAAGCGTCTAAACCGCGCTTCGGGGGTTCGAATCCCCCTCTCTCCGCCAGTTAACTGAAAAAGGCTGCCCTTACGGGCGGCCTTTTTCAGTTAACTGGCGCGGGACGCGAAGTGCGCTGCGCGCGCTTCGCCCCAAACGTTGCTGCGCAACCTTTGGGCCCCTCCCTTTGCCTGCCTCTCCCCGCCCCTGTCGGAGCAGCCCCTCAACAGAGGGGCTTGTTCCTCCAGACCGATCCGATCCACGCCATGCGTGGATGCTCTTCGCGCCGCCCCTGCCTCCCCACGTGCGCCTTAACCAAGCTGGCGCGGGACCCGAAGTGCGCTGCGCGCTTCGCCCCAAACGTTGCTGCGCAACCTCTGGGCCCCTCCCCTTGCTGCCTCTCCCCGCCCCTGTCGGGGCAGCTCCTCAACAGAGGGGCGTGTTCCTCCAGTTGCGTCAGTAGACCCGCGCCATGCGTGGATGCTCTTCGCGACGGACCACGCCTTCCGTACGCCACCAAAAAAACTGAACGAAACCTTAAATCCGCCATCGTAGGCGTCTTCATCCTTCAACCACAGCCTCAACGGGGGACCGGGGGATGCGGACACCAATTCCACCGTGGTTGCCGGCTGGCCGCAGTTCGCCAACCGATGGCTCGACAAGCGCCTGCAGAACGGCAACGCCAACATCAAGCGCATGGGCGGCAAGACCGACCTCTACATGCAGGCGATCCTCACCGCGCTGCCAGGGGCCCTGTTCTTCCTGATGCCGGTGTTCGCGCTGGTGCTGCGCTTCGACTACATCCCGCGGCCGATGGGCTACCTGGAACACCTGGTGGTGGCGCTGTACAGCCCTGGTCAGCTTCGTGGTGATGTACGCGGTGCTGGCCGGCATTTCGGCGTAAGCGGGAACACGCAGGGCATGTCGGCAGCGAATCCACGCATGGCGTGGATCTACTGACGATCGTCTATCGTGGGTGCATGACACTCCGCCTCTACCGCCCCGCCGATGCCAGCGCCTGCCTGTCGATCTTCGACAGCAACGTACCCACCTATTTCGCGCCCGAAGAGCGCAGCGACTTTGAACGCTTCCTGTGCGAACAGGCCACGGACTGTGCATTCCAGGTCATCGAGCGCGATGGCAGCATCGTGGCCTGTGGTGGCCTGTCGCGCTGCGGCGATGGCAGCGCCGGTTTCTGCTGGGGCATGGTCGAGCGCGCGCTGCATCGCCAGGGAATCGGCCGCGAACTGGCGCTGGCACGCCTGCGCCAGGCCGAAGCGGCCCCGTCCATCGCCCGTATCACGCTCAGCACCAGCCAGCACACCCAGGGGTTCTACGCCGGCCTCGGTTTCCAGGTGACACGGGTGGTACCCGATGGCCACGGCGCCGGCATCGACGCCGTGGAGATGGAGCGGAGGGTATAGCCCTCCGCACCGGCCCGGATCCACGTCGCGCGTGGATCCCTTGCTGCCCTACTCCCCTCAGAAGCCCACGCGCAGGTTGATCTGCCCGCCGACATCGCGGCGACCATCGCCGTGCTGGCCCTGCACGAACATCGACAGCTGGCTGTTGCGACCCAGCCCGACCGCCACGCCCACCTGGCTGACCAGTGCATTGCGTGCCATCACCGCACTGTAGACGTCGAACGCGTTGCCACCGACGGCGAAGCGGTTGCGGCTGGCCACATCGGTATCACCCGACGCGTGCTGCCACCCCAGGCCGACTGTCAGCTGCGCCGGGAAGCGCTCGCCACTGCCCACGTCCCAGCGGCCGCGCACGCCCACGGTACTGACATTGAGCGTGTCCTTACCGCCTTCCAGCACCAGCGCGGCGTTACCACCCTGCTCCTCCGCGCGATCGCTGTCGACCCAGTGCCTGGTGAACTGCACGTACGGCTGCAGCTGGGTCCGGCCGTGGGTCCAGGTCCAGCTGCCTTCCACCTGGGCGATGGTCACGTCCGAATCCTGGCGGCTGTACAGGGTCTGGCCCAAAAGCGGCACCTCACGCGTGGTGCGCGTGCGGTAGTCGCCGCGCGACACGCTGCCACCGACCGCGAAGCCGTTGTTCCACTCGCCCTGTGCATACAGGCCGAAGGTGTTGCCACGCAGGCGGGCCCGCGAGCTGCGATCGTACAGGCGCGTATCCAGGCGTTCGTTGCCGGCGGCTGCGCCCAGCACCACATGCTCGCCCAGCTGCCAGTCCACACCGGCCATCAGTGCATTGCGGTTGGCGCGGATCTCATCGCCATTGCCATCGCCATCCTGCTTGAACACCTTGCCGCTGCCGGCCAGCCAGGCCGAAGCGCGCTCGCCACGCACGGTCGGCAGCTCACTGCCCAGGCGCTGGCGGATGCCCTCTTCCAGGTAGTTGTCGTACAGCAGCACTGCACGGCTGGCTGCATGCACTTCACCGGACAACTGGTCGAACGCGCTGCGCGCGGTGGCCGCGTCATAGATCAGCACCGTGTTGTACAGGCCCAGCGCCGGACCACTCTGCGGCAGGCTGTCCAGCGCGGCCGCGGTGTTGTACTGGTTGCGGCTGTTGGCCACCGAAGTGAACGCCGCGGTCTGCGCCACGTCGATCTTCAGGTTGGCGGTGTTGGCGGTGTAGACCGGGGTGATGGTCAGGAACGCCGACGGCGAAGTGGCGGAAGCGAACTGCCCGCTCACCCCACCGGCCGCGTTGACCACCGTGTACTGCTGGCCCTGCTGGTAGCTGGTGCTGGGCGAAATGGTGTTCACCTGCACCGTGCTGCCGCCCACCGTCGCGCCGCCACCGACCTGCACGGTATCGCTGCCGGTGGCGCCCAGGTCGATGCCCAGCGTGCTGCCCGGCGACAGGGTCAGGTTGCCGCCCACGGTGATCGTACCGGTGCCGTTGCCCGCACCACTGCCGTTGCCCGGCCCGTTGCCCGGCGACAGCACGCCGCCGCTGGATATCGTTACACCGCCGCCGCTACCACCGATGGTGCCGGTGCCGGACAGCGTGGTGCCGCTGCCGATGGTCCACTGGCCACCGATGTTCCCGGTGACATTCAGGCCGCCGCCGGTGACCTGGCCGGTGCCACTGAAGCCACCGCTGTTGCCGCCCAGGTTCAGGCCACCCGGACCGGCCTGCACGATGCTGCCGCCGCCGCTGATGGTGCCGCCCAGGGTGGTGGTACCGCCGGTGTTGATGATCAGGCCACCGTTGTTGGTGATGTTGCCGGTGATCGAGCCGCTGGCGCCGCCGTTGCCGACCTGCACGGTACCGCCGGCATTGATGATGGTGCCGCCGGTGTAGGTGTTGTTGCCGGTCAGGGTGACGGTGCCGGTACCCGCCTGGGTCAGGCCGCCACTGCCGCTGATGGTGCCGCCGACCGTGGTGTTGCCACCGACGTTGAACACCAGGCTGCCGTTGTTGCTGACGTTGCCGGCAATCGATCCACTGGCGCCGCCGTTGCCAACCTGCAGCGTGCCACCGGTGTTGATGGTGGTGCCACCGGTATAGATGTTGTTGCCGCCCAGGATCAGCGTGCCGCTGCCGGCCTGGGTCAGGCCACCGCTGCCGCTGATGGTGCCGCCGACGGTGGTGTTGCCGCCGACGTTGAACACCAGGCTGCCGTTGTTGCTGACGTTGCCGGCAATCGCGCCGGTCGCGCCACCGTTGCCGACCTGCAGGGTGCCACCTGTATTGATGGTCGTGCCGCCGGTGTAGGTGTTGTTGCCGGTCAGGGTCAGCGTGCCACTGCCGGCCTGGGTCAGGCCGCCGCTGCCGCTGATGGTGCCCCCCAGCGTGGTGTTGCCCGCCACGTTGGACGCCAGCGCACCGTTGTTGGTGATGTCGCCGACGATCGAACCGGTCGCACCGCCATTGCCCAGCTGCAGCGTGCCACCGGCATTGATGGTGGTACCGCCGCTGTAGGTATTGCTGCCGGTCAGCACCAGCGTGCCGCTGCCAGCCTGGGTCAGGCCACCGCTGCCACTGATGGTGCCGCCCAGCTGCGTGTTGCCGGCCACGTTGGAGATCAGCGCGCCATTGTTGGTGATGTCACCGGCAATCGAACCGGTGGCGCCGCCATTGCCCACCTGCAGCGTGCCGCCACTGTTGATGGTGGTGCCGCCGGTGTAGGTGTTGCTGCCGACCAGGGTCAGCACACCGGCACCGGCCTGGGTCAGCGCGCCGGTGCCACTGATGGCACCAACGACCGTGGTGTTGCCGGCCACGTCGAACACCAGGCTGCCGTTGTTGGCGACGTTGCCGGTGATCGCACCGGTCGCACCGCCATTGCCCACCTGCAGCGTGCCACCGGCATTGATGGTGGTACCACCGGTGTAGGTGTTGTTACCGGTCAGGGTCAGCGTACCGGCGCCGGCCTGGGTCAGGCTGCCGCTGCCGCTGATGGTGCCGTCCAGCGAGGTGCTGCCGGCCACGTTGGAGACCAGTGCGCCGTTGTTGGTGATGTCACCGACGATCGCACCGGTCGCGCCGCCATTGCCCACCTGCAGCGTGCCACCGGCATTGATGGTGGTACCGCCGGTGTAGGTGTTGTTGCCGGTCAGCACCAGCGTGCCGCTGCCGGCTTGGGTCAGGCCACCGCTGCCGCTGACCACGCCACCCACCGTTGCCGTGCTGCCGAGGTTGTAGACCAGGCTGCCGTTGTTGGTGATGTCACCCAGCACCGAGCCGGTGCTGCCGCCGTTGCCGATCTGCAGCGTGCTGCCACCGTTGATGGTGGTGCCACCGGTGTAGGTGTTGTCGCCACTCAGGGTCAGCGTGCCGGCGCCGCTCTGCACCAAGCCGCCGGTACCACCGAGGACGCCGGCAAACGTGGTGCTGGCGTTGTTGCCGCCGGTGGTCAGCGTTGCACCGCCCAGCGCCACCGTGCTGCCAGCAACACCGGCCAACCCACCGATGCTCTGGTTGCCGCCGGCGCTGATGTCCAGCGTACCGGTGCCGGCCAGGTTCACCGTGCTGGCACCGGACAGGCTGCCGCCCGCGCCCACCGCCAGCGTGCCGCTGTTGATGGTGGTAGTGCCGGTGTAGCTGCTGGCGCCGGTCAGGGTCAGGGTGGCCGCGCCATCCTTGGTCAGGCCGCCCGCGCCGGAAACCGCACCGCCCAGGGTCAGGTCGTTGCTGCCCAGCACATCCAGCGTCGCGCCGGCGCCCAGCGCAACGTCGTTGGCCAGGGTCACCGCCGCATTGGCATCCAGCGAGCCGTTGCCGGCCACGGTCAACGCCCCCGTGCCGAGCGCGGCATTGTTGCCGACCACCAGCCCGCCCGCATTGAGGGTGACACCACCAGTGAACGTGTTGGCACCACCCAGCGTCTGCACGCCAGCTCCGTCCTTGATCAGGCCACCGGTGCCGCCGATGCTGCCATTGAACACGCTGTTGCCGACGCCACCGAGGGTCAGCGTGTTGCCGCCCAGGGACACGTTCGAGCCCGTCACGCCCGCCAGCGAGCCGATGCTCTGGTTGCCACCGGCACTGATGTCGAAGCTGGTGCCCGCGTTGGCGAGGGTGACTGCGCCGGCCGGGGACAGGCTGCCGCCGAGACCGATCGCCAGCGTGCCGGCGTTGATGGTGGTGCCGCCGGTGAAGGTGTTGGTACCGGTCAGGGTCTGGGTGCCGGTGCCTTCCTTGATCAGTCCGCCGGTACCCGCCAACGAACCGCCGAAGGTGCCGTTGGTGGCATCACCGATCGTCAGCGTGTTCGCGCCCAGGTTCACCGTGCCGTTGCCGATCAGTGTGCCGAACTGCTGCGTACCGGCACCGGCCGACAGATCGAAGGTCGCGCCGGCAGCCAGGTTGACGATGCCATTGGCGTGCAGGCTCGCGCCCGCGCCCAGTGCCAACGTACCTGCGTTGATGTTGGTTCCGCCGGTGTAGGTGTTGGTGCCGTTCAAGGTCAGCGTGGCTGCCCCCTCCTTGGTCAGACTGCCGGTGCCGCTCAGGCTGCCATTGAGGGTGAGATTGTTGCTGCCCAGCACGGTCAACGCGTTGTTGAGGACGAAGTTGTTGGCAAGGATGACCGCAGTATTCGAATCGAGCGTCGCAGCGCCGCCGACCGTCACCGTACCGGTACCGAGCGCGGCATTGTTGCCGACCACCAGGCCACCGGCGTTGAGCGTGACGCCACCGCTGAAGGTGTTGGCACCGTTCAGCGTCTGCACGCCGGCGCCGTTCTTGACCAGGCCGCCGCTGCCGTTGATCACGCCGTTGTAGGTGCTGTCAGCGACGCCGCCGAGGGTCAGCGTATTGCCGCCCAGCGCCACTGTGCTTCCGGCCACGCCGGCCAGCGAACCGATGCTCTGGCTGCCGCCGCCGGAGATGTCCAGCGTGCCGGCACCGGCCAGATTCACCGCACCGGTGGATGCCAGGCTGCCTCCGGCACCAATGGCCAGCGTGCCGTTGTTGATGGTGGTGCCACCGGAATAGGTGTTGGCGCCGGTCAGGGTCACCGTGGCCGCGCCGTCCTTCACCAGGCCACCGGCACCGCTGATGACGCCCCCCAGGGTCAGCGCATTGCTGCCGAGCAGGGTGAGGTTGTTGCCGGAAGAGAGGTTGATGGCGTTGCCAAGGGTCACTGCCAGGCTGCTGTCCAGCGTCGCGTCGGCGCCCACGTCCAGCGCCCCCGTACCCAGCGCGCTGTTGTTGCCAACCACCAGGCCGCCGCCGTTCAAGGCCAGGTCACCACTGAACAGGTTGGCGCCACCCAGGGTGAGGATGCCCACGCCGTTCTTGACCAGCCCACCGGTGCCGGAAATCGCACCGTTGAAGGTGCTGCTGTCGGCGCCGCCGAGGATCAGCGAGTTGGCGCCGAGGCTGACCAGGGAACCGGTAACGCCGGACAGCGAACCGATGGTCTGGTTGGCACCGGAAGCGGAGATGTCGAAGCCCGCACCGGCCGCGGCCACGTTCACCGCACCGGTCGGGGACAGGCTGCCGCCGAGGCCGATCGCCAGCGTGCCGGCGTTGATGGTGGTGCCGCCGGTGTAGGTGTTGGTGCCGGTCAGTGTCTCGATACCGCTGCCGACCTTGGTCAGTCCACCGGTGCCGGCGATCGAGCCACTGAAGGTGCCATTGGCAGCGCTGCCCACTTCGATGTTGTTGGCACCGAGGTTGACCGTACCATTGCCAACCAGCGTGCCAAACACCTGCGTGCCGTTGCCGGCCGACAGGTCCAGCGTGGCGCCGGTGGCGAGATTGACGGTACCGCTTGCGGCCAGGCTGGCCCCGGCGCCGAGCGCCAGCGTACCGGCGTTGACGTTGGTACCACCGGTGTAGGTGTTGATGCCGTTCAAGGTCAGCGTTGCGCCACCGTTCTTTGTCAGGCTGCCGGTACCGGAGAGCACACCGTTGAGGGTGAGTGCGTTGGTGCCCAGCACGGTCAGCCCGGCATTGAGCACAACGTTGTTGGCCAGCGTCGCCAGTGCAGTGGTATCCAGCGTGGCCGCGCCGCCAACGGTGAGTGCGCCGGTCCCCAGCGCCGCATCATTGCCCAGCACCAGGCCGCCGGCATTGAGCGTCACGCCGCCACCGAAGGTGTTGGCACCGGACAGGGTCTGCACCCCGGCACCGACCTTCACCAGGCCACCGCCCCCGCCGATCACGCCATCGAAGGCGCCATTGGCCGCGGTGCCGAAGGTCAGCGAATTGCCACCCAGCGTCAGCGTGGTTCCGGCCACACCGTTGAGCGCACCAATGGTCTGGTTGCTCGTTGCACCAGAGATGTCGAAGCCGGCACCGGCATTGCCGAGCGTGACGTCGCCTGCGGCGGCCAGGCTGCCGCCCGCACCCAGCGCCAACGTACCGGCATTGATGGTGGTACCACCGCTGTAGGTGTTGGCACCGTCCAGTGTCAGCGTGGCGGCGCCGTTCTTGATCAGGCTGCCATTGCCGGACACGATGCCGCCCAGGGTCAGCGCGTTGCTGCCCGGCACGGTCAGTGCCACGCCCGAGCCAAGGTTCACTGCGTTGCCCAGCGTCACCGCGGCGCCGGCATCCAGCGAGGCACTGTTGTTCACCGCCAGCGTGCCGGTACCCAGCGCACCGTTGGCGCCCACCACCAGGCTGCCGCCGTTCAAGGTCAGGCCGCCACCGAACGTGTTGGTGTTGTTGAGCGTCAGCAGACCAGGGCCGTTCTTGATCAGGCTGCCGTTGCCGCTCAGCACGCCGCCGAATGCAACGTCACTGGTCCCGCCCAGGGTGAGCTGGGTGCCGGCACCGAAGTTCACCGCATTGGCGAGGTTCAATGCCACTGTGCTGTCGAGGCTGACCGTGCCACCGATGCCGAGCGCGCCGGTCCCCAGCGCATCGGCGTTGCCCAGCTGCAGGCCGCCGGCATTGAGTGCCAGGCCACCACTGAAGGTGTTGGCACCGGACAGCGTCTGGATGCCGGTACCGGTCTTGACCACCCCACCCGTGCCGCTGATCACGCCATCGAAGGTGGCGTTGGCATTGGTGCCGAAGGTCAGCGAATTGCCGCCCAGCGTCAGCGCGGTTCCGGTGACACCATTCAGCGCGGCAATGGTCTGGTTGCCGCTGGCGCCGGAGATATCGAAGCCTGCGCCGACATTGCCAAGGGTGACATCACCGCCAGCGGCGAGGCTGCCGCCTGTGCCCAACGCCAGCGTGCCGTTGTTGATGGTGGTGCCACCGGCGTAGAGATTGGCACCGGCCAGGGTCAACCGTGCCGCGCCGTCCTTGATCAACCCGCCGACGCCGAACACCGGCCCGCTCAGTGTCAGGTCGTTGCTGCCCAGCACTGTCAGGCTGGCACCCGCGGCGAGGCCGATGCTGTTGCCCACGGTCAGTGCCGCACTGGTATCCAGCGAGGCACTGCCACCGACGTTCAGCGCCCCGGTACCGAGCGCGCTCGCATTGCCCAACTGCAGCAGGCCGGCGTTGAGGCCGACACCACCGGAGAAGGTATTGGCGCCATTCAACGTCAACGTCGAGCCGCCGTTCTTGACCAGCTCACCGGTACCGGCGATGACACCGCCCAGGGTTACGTTCTCGGTGCCAAGCAGGTTCAGTACAGTGCCTGCGCCCAGGTTCACCGCATTGCCCAGGTTGAGCGCCACACTGCTGTCCAGCGTCGCGTTTGCCCCAACATTCAAGGCGCCCGTGCCGAGTGCACCGGCATTGCCCAGCAGCAGGCCACCGCCGTTGAGCGCGAGGCCGCCAGTGAAGGTGTTGGCACCGTTGAGCGTCAGCGTGCTGGCGCCGTTCTTGGTCAGGCTGCCCGCGCCCGATACCACGCCGCCGAGGGTGATGGCCTGCGTGCCCGGCAGCGTCAGTGCGGCGCCAGCACCCAGCGCGATGGTGTTGCTCAGATTGAGCGCCGTCGCTCCATCCAGGGTCGCCGAACCATTGACGTTCAGTGCACCACTGCCCAGCGAGGCGCTGCTGCCCAGCAGCAGGCTGCCAGCGTTGAGCGTGAGGCCACCACTGAACGTGTTGTTGCCGTTCAACGTCAGCAGCGACGCACCATTCTTGACAAGGTTGCCGGTGCCGGCGACCACGCCGCCCAAGGTCACGTTCTGCCCGCCCAGCAGGTTCAGCGAACCGGTCAGGTTCACCGCATTGGTCAGATTCAACGCCGCAGTGCCATCGAGCGATCCGTTGCCGCTGACCGTCAGCGCACCGGTGCCAAGGGCGCCGTTGTTGCCCAGCAGCAGCCCACCCGCTGCCAGGTTCAGGCCCCCGCTGAAGAGGTTGGCGCCGGACAACGTCTGCGTGCCGGCCCCTTGCTTGACCAGGCCACCGGTGCCGGTGATGACGCTGGCCAGCGTCTGGTTGGTGGCATCACCAAAGGTGAGCGTGTTGGCGCCCAGCGCCACGGTCGTGCCGAGCACGCCGGTGAGTGCACCCACGGTCTGGTTGCCCGCCGCGGAGATGTCGAACGTGGCACCGATGCCACCGAGATTGACGCCGCCGCCGGCAGCAAGACTGCCACCGGCACCGATCGCCAGTGTTCCTGCATTGATGGTGGTGCCGCCGGTGTAGGTGTTGGCACCGGTCAGGGTCAGCGTTGCGGCGCCATTCTTCACCAGGCTGCCAGCGCCGCCGATGACACCGCCCAGCGTCAGCGCGCTGCCTCCCAGAATGTCGAGCGAGCCACCAGCGCCTAGATTGATGTTGTTGCCCACACTCAACGCCGAGCTGCCATCGAGGGTCACGGCTCCGCCGACGTTCAAGGCCCCGGTTCCCAGCGCGCTGCCATTGCCCAGCAGCAGGCTGCCTGCATTGAACGCCAGCCCGCCTCCGAACGTATTGGCACTATTGAGCGTCAGGCTTGCCCCGCCATTCTTGATCAGGCCCCCATCGCCACCGATCACGCCGTTGAAGGTGAGCGCCTGGTTGCCCAGCAGATTCAGGCTGGCCCCGGCACCGAGGTTGACGGCATTGGTCAACGCCAACCCGGTCGTGCCGTCCAGCGTGGCATTGCCGCCGACGGACAGGGCGCCGCTGCCCAACGCTGCCGCGTTGCCCAGCAGCAGTCCACCGGCGTTGAGTGCAACGCCGCCGCTGAGGTTGTTGACACCGGACAGCGTCTGCACGCCCGTACCCAGCTTGATCAGGCCACCTGTGCCGGCGCCGAAGGTGCCGCTGTAGCTGGTGCTGCCCAGCCCGCCCAAGGTCAGCGTGTGGCTGCCCAGATTGACTGCGCCGCCAAGGCCGGCCAGCGAGCCGATGGTCTGGTTGGCCGCTGCCGTCAGGTCCAGCGTGGTGCCGACGCCCAGGGTCACCGCACCCGTGGGTGACAGGCTGCCGCCCGCGCCAAGCGCGAGCGAGCCACCGGCAAGGCTGAAGTTGCCGGTCAGCGAATTGGCACCGTTCAAGGTAAGGGTGCTGGCTCCATTCTTGACCAGGTTGCCGGCACCGGAAATCGCGCCGTTCAATGACAACGGGTTGTTGCCCAGCAGGTTCAACGAGCCACCGGCGTTGATCACCAGGTTGTTGGCCAGGGCGAAATTGGCCGTCGTATCCAGCGAGGCGCTGCCACCGACGGTCAGGTTGCCGCTACCGAGCGCACCGGCATTGCCCAGCACCAGGCCGCCGGCATTGAGGTTGACGCCACCGGAGAACAGGTTTGCGCCACCGAGAGTAACAATGCCGGTGTTGTTGACCGTTAGTCTGCCAGCACCTGACAGCACGCCATTCAAACCGAACGCATTGGTTCCGGCCAGCGATAGATTGCCGCCGAGGTTGAACGCATTGGCCAGATTCAGACCGGCCGTGGAGGATGCGATGGCACCGCCATTGGCGGTGAACAGCCCTGTGCCGAAGGAACCGGCATTGTTGAAATTGACCAGGCCATCATTGAGCGTGGTCGTACCAGCCCCCGCCCACGCACCCTGCAGGTTCCAGGTGCCGCTGTTGACGGTGAGCTTCTGGAAGTTGAGGTACTGGTTCCAGCCCAGCGTGGTCACCGCTCCACCGGTGCCGGACCCCGGACCGCTGACGACGTTCTGCAACACCAGCGTGTTGTTGGCCGCACCACCGCCGGTACCGGCGTCGACCGATCCCGCAGCCGCAACCTTCACCCCGGTAACACCGGTAATCACGCCGCCAAGAGCGCTGCCGCCACCGGTCACAACGCTGGAACCCGACACTGCGGTGAAGGTATTGCCGCCGGTTGAATCACCCAGGTGAACGCTGCCACTGACCGCCCCCGCGTTGAGGAACGTATTGCCGCCAGAAGCGCCCAGGCCGACACGCCCGTCGATGGTGCCGGTGTTGGTCACATTGGCTGCCGCACCACCGTAGGTCACCACCGTGGTCGCGTCGGAAACGCTGCCTGCGCCGATCAACGACGTGCTGATCAGGCCGGCGTTGTTGATGGTGGTGGTGCCGTTGACATTCTGTGCCACCAGCGCCTGTCCACCGAAGCCCAGCAGCGTTGCGATGTTGACGACACCCTTGATCTGTCCGCTGGCGTTGTTGTTGACGACAATCGCGCTGTTGTTGGCAGAGCCATTGCCGATGACAAGGCCAGGCGAGGCGAGGACGATCGAGCTCGGATCGATCGTGCCATTGTTGTTGACCGTCACGTTGTCGCCGGTCAGCGTTGCTGCGTTGCCTCCACCTACGATCGGCGGTGTACGCAGCAACGCACCCGCAGCGATGTTCAGCGTGAGGCCGTTGGTCGCGTTGGAGTAGTTGTTGATGTTGGTGGTGCTGTCGCAGTTTACGGTCGTGGTGCCCGTGCACGCTGCGAATGCCGATCCGCTGGCCAGTGTGGCGGCCAACGCCGCCGCCAGCTGGTGAGCCCGCAATCGCGGCACCCGCCCTGCGCTGACCGCGCTTCCGCCGGGATTCTGGGCGACCTCCGAAGCAACCTGCATTACGCCGAGGGCGCGATTGAAAACCAGACGGTAAATGCGGTTCATCGGCAAATCTCCATGAAAAGACCGGATGGCACTGCGGGCAGGTTTTTTTTTGAAGACGATGCGTCCCTTCCCGGCTCCCGGAACGGGAACAAGGCCTGGCTGCATTAACTTCTGAAAATCTTCACACCTTCACGCGAGCGCAGCCTGGAAAGGCACGCCAACGTATCCACACGCCAACGTATCCATAGGAGTGAAAACTCCCCGGTTTCGCCCTACGAATGGCGGCACTGTGCGGCCGGCGGTGCCAGTGCGACGTGAATCACGCGCGCTATTTTCATGACGCACGTCAAATAAATCCGACGGACAAAATGGTTTTGCCGAAAATGCATATACCTACAGATGACGGGGATTCCATTCCCCGCCACAAGTAAATGCATTCAGGTGCTCGAGAGTTTCATGAGTACCAGGCCGGAAACGATCAACGCCGCTGCGCCGATCCGCATCGGGCTGACCTGCTCGCCCAGGAACACAATGCCGACCACGAACGCACCGACCGCGCCGATGCCGGTCCAGATCGTATAGGCCGTGCCCAGCGGCAGGCTGCGCATGGCCACGGCCAGCAACCAGAAGCTGGCGATCATGCCGATGATCGTGACCACGGTGGGGGTGAGACGGGTGAAGCCTTCGGACTGCTTCATGGACACGGCCCAGACGATTTCCAGCAGGCCGGCAAACAACAGATAGATCCAGGCCATGACGGCCCTCCTCTTGGCAGGGCCAGGCCGTCCTGGTCTTTGATTCCCGATGTGGGGGAGGCCGTTCCTCCTGGCCGGCATTCTAGCAACGGGAGCAATGCCGGGCCGCCCCAGCCGGGAACGGGTTACAGGCGATTCAGTGCGTGAAGCTGGCATCGGCGGCCCTCCCTGCGCTAGAATGCGCGTCTGCCCTCGGACAACCGATGTGCAGTCCGGCTGTGGTCTCTGGCGCGTCGCGCGCTGCTTCCTCTGATCCGTGAACTGGCCGCCCTCGGGGCGGCCAACGTCTCTATGGTGGCCCCGTCGGCCCCTCGCGACGCTAGGTCGAAAACCCCGCCAGGGCCGGAAGGCAGCAACGGTATCGATCGACGCGGGCGCCGAGGTCAGCCGGCGGGGCCATCGCCTTTTCTGCACTGGGGTCAGATCCCTTTGCATGGCAGAGGGATCTGACCCTGGCTTCACATGCTTCGCCCGGCATGGCCCGGCGCTACCGTGCCTGCGGCGTTCCCTGGTGGAACACCACCCGCCACCCCTGCGCGTGCCGGCGCCACAGCGAGCTGCGCAGCACCCAGCCCTGTGGCTGGCCATCGAGGTGATAGCGGCTGCGATAACGCACCTGGGCCAGGTCCTGCGTCAGCAGCGAGACCGCGTACTGCTCCGATTCGATCTGCACCTGCGCCCGCTCCAGCGGGATCTCCGCCAGCGCAGCTGCACGGCCGTAACACCGACCGGAACTGCCGATCTCGCTGAAATCCTCATCCAGCAGCGCCGCAAGACGCGCACGGTCACCGCGCACCTGCGGGGTGTGCAGTGCGCGTTCCAGCTGTTCCAGTTCGGCGGCCAACCCTGCATCCGCAGGCTGGCCCACGTCCGTCACGGCGGGTCCTGCGCCAGCACGTGCGGCGCCGTCGGGCTGGCCAGCGGCACGCACTGCCCCGGCTGCGCCACCCGGTGGCCGCGCGCGGCCAGCGCCGCACCGTCAGCCACGCTGGCGTAGTGGTAGAGCATCATCCGCGCCTGCAGCTCGGCACTGTACTCACGTTCCAGATCGTCCACGCCGGTATGCGACGGGTTGCCGTGCAGGCCGCAGTCGTGGGCGATCAGTTCGTTGCCGTTGGCGAAGCGGGCCAGCATCTCCGGAACCGGCCGGGTATCACCACTCCAGGTCAGCGCGCCCTGCAGGCGCAGGCCGTAGGCCGTCTCCGGCCAGTGGTGGCGCACCGGGAAGACTTCCAGGCGCATGCCTTCGTGCCAGAACGCATCACCCACCACGATCAGCTGGAAGGCATCCCAGAAGTTGGCGCCGCCCTCGGCCAGCACGTTCGGATAGTCGCCGATGCGCTTGTGCAGCAGCGGCACCACCGTGGCCGGCACGTACAGGCGCACCTTGCCACGCCGCTGCGCACTGAAGAAGGTATCGACGAACAGCCGCTCGAAGCCGGCCACGTGGTCCAGATGCACATGGGTGACGAACAGCGCCTGCGGCATGTGCCCGTAGTGCGCCTTGAAGGCGGTCAGGCCTTCGCCGCCACAATCGATGGTCAGCCAGGGCCGGCCATCGCGTTCGATCACCGACATCGGCGAACCCAGCTCGACCGCCGACGCATTGCCGACGCCGAGGAAACGCAACGACCAGTCCATCAGGTGCCCCGGTTCCAGGCCATGTCATAGGCGCGGCGCAGCCGCGCGTAGTCCTTCTGCACGTCTTCCACGCTGCGTTCACCGCGCAGCTTGATCAGCGAGCGCAGCAGGCGCTTGAGATTGCGTTCACGCCAGGCGGTGGCCGGAATACGGATGACGCCACGGTCGAAGTCGATCAACCAGCCGTGGCCGTTGCCATCGAACAGGATGTTGTGCGCGTTGAGGTCGGCATGGTCCAGCCCGGCACGATGGAAGCGGGCGATCAGCCGACCGGTCTCCTCCCACGGCGCGCCGCGGCCGGCCACCAGTGCACGGTCGGCCAGCGAGCGCACGCCCTCGATCCGCTCCATCAGGATCGCAGCCCGGTAGCGCAGGCCCTCGCGCATGTAGAACGCGGCGATCGGCCGGGGCACGGGCAGCTTCTTTTCGCGCAGGGCACGCATCAGGCGGAACTCGGCAAAGCTCCGGGTCCGGTCCGACCCGCGCCAGAGGTACTGGTCGTGGCTGATCTTCGCTGCCAGGCCGCCGCGCAGGTAGTGGCGCAGCACGCTGGCGCCGAACGGCGCATCGATGAACCAGGCGCTGCCACGGCCGCCCTCGCCCACCGGCCGGGCCTTGCTGCCCCAGTGCTGGGGCGAGAACAGGCCGATCTCGGCTTGCCGCAGCCGCTCGCGGTCGAACAGAATGGCCCCGATGCCGCGACCCTCGCGGCATGGCGTCAGCGCTTCATTGGCGTCGAATGCGACCATTTCATTGAGTCTAACAACACATGGCATCAGCGTCCTCATCCTTGTGCCTCCTGCGCCTGTCCGCACTCGGCGATGTCACCCATGTCGTGCCCCTGGTGCGCACCCTGCAGGCCGCGCGCCCGGATACGCCGATCCATTGGATCATCGACAAGGCCGGCCACAAGCTGCTCGATGGCCTGCCGGGCGTCACCTTCCACGCCTACGACAAGAAGAGCGGCATGGCCGGCGTCAAGGAACTGCGCAAGCAGCTGCCACCGGGGCGATTTGAAGCGTTGCTGCAGATGCAGGTCGCATTCCGCGCCAACCTGCTGTCGGCCTTCATTCCGGCCGATCGCCGCATCGGCTACGACCGCAGCCGCTCCAAGGACCTGCACGGGCTCTTCATCAACGAACGCATTCCCGACCGCCCGGGCATCCACGTACTGGATGCGATCGGCAGCTTCTGCGAGCCGCTGGGCCTGCGCCAGACCGGGGTCAGTTGGGACCTGGCCGTGCCGCCGTCCGCGTACGCGTGGGCTGCGGCGCAGTGGCAGGACGATGGCCGCCCGGTACTGATGATCTCACCATGCTCCAGCCACGTGCGCCGCAACTGGTATGCGGACCGCTATGCAGCCGTGGCCAACCATGCCGCACAGCGCGGTTGGAAGGTGGTGCTGTGCGGTGGCCGCAGCGAACTGGAGCGCCGCATGGCCGATGCCATCCAGGCGCAACTGCACACGCCGGCACTGGACCTGGTCGGCAAGGATACGCTCAAGCAGCTGCCCGCCCTGCTCGCCCGCGCCACCCTGGTGATGACCCCGGACTCGGGCCCGATGCACATCGCCAACGCGATGGGTACCAAGGTGCTGGGCCTGCACGCAGCCAGCAACCCGAACCGCAGCGGCCCGTATTCGGACCGTCGCTACTGCGTGGACCGCTACGACGATGCCGCGCGCAAGTACCTGGCAAAGCAGGCCGCCGACCTGAAGTGGGGCACCAAGATCGAGTTCGACGATGTGATGGAACTGATCACCGTTGAAGACGGCATCGCCGCATTCGAACGATACGTGACGGACCACCTCACCTGAGTCGACGGATCATCGGTAGCGCCGGGCCACGCCCGGCGGTTCCACCTCACCCGCGCTGCGCGTAGTCCTGATAGGACTTCTCTTCCACGTACGCCGAACCCAGCGCCAGGTTGATCGCCTTCTTGATCCGCGCGCGCTCATCGTTGCGCAGGTAGACGCTGCGCGCCAGGTCGATGAATCCCTGGTCGAAGGCCTGCGCCTTCTCCTTCAGGCGGATGTCGTCCTCGATGTCCCACAGCTGTTCGTTGACCGCCTTCAGCTCGGCGCGCAGCTTGGCGATGTCCTTCACCGCTGCCGGGTGTGCCATCCAGGTCTGCTCCAGCGCCGACAGTTCCTTGCGCACGTTGGCCAGCTTGCCCTCGTCGCTGATGCGCTCGGACTTGATCTGCAGGATCGAGATCTTGTCCAGCAGCTCGCCGAAGGAAACGGGGACGAGGATTTCAGCGGTCATGGGGAGAAGCTCCAGCAGGTGATGCGTGCAGTTTAACCCGCGGCTCGCGATGGGACAGGTAGATCCACGCCATGCGTGGATGGTTCAGCCCGGCAGCAGGAGCATCCACGCATGGCGTGGATCTGCTGATGCATCTGGAGGAACAAGCCCCCCCCCTGTCGAGGGGCTGCCCCGACGGGGGCGGGGAGAGGCAGGCAAAGGGAGGGCCCCACGCGTTGCACAGCAACGTGTGGGGCGACGCGCGAAACGCGCGTCGCGTCCCGCGCCAGATAAAAGAAAAGGGCTGCCTTTCGGCAGCCCTTTTCTTTTATCTGGCGGAGAGGGGGGGATTCGAACCCCCGAGGCGCTATAAACGCCTGCCTGATTTCGAGTCAGGTACATTCAACCACTCTGCCACCTCTCCGGGTGGTCCCCGGCAGACCGGGGACGCGCATGATACGAGGAAGTGAGGCCGACGACAAGTCATTCCGGCCCATGAAGTGAAAATTTCCTGAGTGCATGCCTTGCCGGATGTCTGCTGCCCCCCGATGATGCCTGTCTCCCCGCAATACCCCGCCCCTGCCCACCATGATCGAATTCGGACACCTCACCCACCCCGGCATGCGCCGCGAGCTCAACGAGGACACCTACTACGGTGACAGCGAGCTGGCCCTGTGGCTGGTGGCCGACGGCATGGGCGGGCCCGCCTGCGGCGAAGTGGCCAGCGCGCTGGCACGCGAAACCATCGTGCGCGAGATCCGCTGCGGCGCGCCGCTGGCGCAGGCCATCCGCACTGCGGACGAAGAGATCATCCGCACCTCGCGCCGACGCAACGACACGCTGCCGATGGGCACCACCGTGGTTGCCGCGCGCGTGCAGGGCAATCGCTATGAAGTGGCGTGGGTCGGCGACAGCCGCGCCTACCTGTGGCGCGACGGCCAGCTTGCGCAGCTCAGCCAGGACCACAGCGTGGTGCAGGAACTGGTCGCGCAGGGCAACCTGACCGCCGAACAGGCGCGCGCACATCCGCACCGCAACGTGGTCACCCAGGCGCTGGGCGTGACCGACCCGGCGCATCTGAACGTGGCCACCACCAGCGGTGAGCTGCGCCCGGGCATGCAGCTGCTGCTGTGCAGTGACGGCCTGACCGAGGAAGTGGACGACCGCGGCATCGCCCGCACCCTGGCATTCGACGATGCCAGCGCGCAGGAATGCGTGGACACACTGGTGGCGGCCGCACTCGATGGCGGCGGCCGCGACAACATCAGCGTGATCCTGGTCCGCTGCCACTGAGCCTCGCGCACGAGCCGAGCATGGGCTCGGCTCGACAGTGGATCCACGAAATGCGTGGATGATCAGGCGCTGGCGGGTTCTTCCACCTTCGGGCCATCCCACAACGCGTGGCCAGCCTTCTTGCGCAGCCGCTCCAGGCGCGCATTGTGCGCTTCCAGTTCCGACGGCGTGGCCACCACGCGCGGGCGCGGCAGCAGCTTGCTGTGGTCGAAGGCCGGCAGCGCAGCGCCTGCCGCCCCGCCCTCATCTTCCAGGCCAAAGCCGATCTCTTCCTGGCCCGAGGTCAGCGCGATATAGACATCGCCCAGGATCTGCGCATCGAGCAGGCCGCCGTGCAGCGCACGGTGCGAGTTGTCCACGCCCAGCCGCTTGCACAGCGCATCCAGCGAGTTGCGCTGGCCCGGGAAGCGCTCGCGCGCCATCACCAGCGTATCGATCACGGTGCAGCGGTCAGTGATCTTCCCGTACTGCGGCCCCAGCAGCGACAGCTCGTTGTCGAGGAAGCCCAGGTCGAACGCCGCGTTGTGGATGATCAGCTCGGCGCCATCGATGAAGGCCAGGAATTCGTCGGCGATCTGCGCGAAGTCCGGCTTGTCAGCAAGGAACTCCAGGGTCAGGCCGGTGACTTCCTGCGCGCCCTGTTCGAACTCGCAGTCCGGCTTGATGTACTGGTGGTAGTTGTTGCCGGTCGGGCGGCGCTTGAACAGCTCCACGCAGCCGATTTCGACGATGCGGTTGCCCTTCTTCCATTCCAGGCCGGTGGTTTCGGTATCAAGGATGATCTGACGCATGGGCTCAGTTTACCGGGCTCGAGTCGCGGACCTGGATGGCCGCGTTGCGTGCCAGGGTATCCACGCGTTCATTGTCCGGATCGCCGGAATGCCCCTTCACCCAGCGCCAGTCGATCTGGTGCCGCAGCGTGGCCGCATGCAGGCGCTCCCACAGCTCGCGGTTCTTCACCGGGTCGCCGCCGGCGGTCTTCCAGTTCTTGCGGATCCAGCCCGGCATCCACTGGGTCAGGCCCTGCCGCACGTACTGCGAGTCGGTGTAGAGCACGATGTTGCACGGCTCGGTGAGCGTCTCCAGCCCTGAAATGGCCGCCATCAGCTCCATCCGGTTGTTGGTGGTGTGCGCTTCACCGCCACTGAGCTCGCGCTCATGGCCCTTGTAGCGCAGCAACGCGGCCCAGCCGCCGGGGCCGGGATTGCCGAGGCAGGATCCGTCGGTGTGGATTTCGATGGTCTTCAATACAACTCCAGAATCAGGTGGCAACGGTGCCGTGCCAGCGCACCGGCAACGGTTTTGGCCCGGGCAGGGCCAGCGTGCGTTTTTCCGCGTGGAACAGGCAGGCGGCGCGCAGCGGTGCCAAGCCTCCCGGACGCCGGCTGCCGGCACCCCGCCAGAGCGGGCCGAGGTAATGCACATCGTCGCACTCCAGGCCATGGCGGCCGAGCAGCAGGCGGATCCGCTGCGGGGTGCGCACGACCAGCCCATGCCGGCGCCAGTGCGTGCGGTACGGGCTGAACGGGTTGAGGCTGCTCAGCCACAAATGCCCGCCCGGCATCAGCACGCGCTCGCACTCGTCGAGCAGCTGGTCGGCATCGCCTGTGGTGACATGCTGCAGCACGATCGCATTGACGCTCTCGTTGGCCAGGGGCAAGGGCAGCGCGCAGCGGCTATCGCCGGCATAGCCCAGCCCCTGCCGGTACAGGCGCAGGCCGCGCGCACCCAGCTGCGCGTCCTCCAGCCAGGCCGCACTCGGCGCGATCCAGAGCCAGGGCTGCGTCGGCAGCACCGACAGCTGCGGCAGCAGCAACTGCCGTTCCAGAACGCGCAGGGCCGCCGCCGGCTCGCTGTCGAACCACGGGGTCTGGCTCGCTTGACGGGTGCTCTGCGACGCGGGCATGGTCCAATTCTATGCGACTGACTGCCCTGCCCGCATTTGCGGACAACTACATCTGGACGCTGATCGACGACGATGGCGCCGCCGTGGTCATTGACCCGGGCGATGCTGCGCCGGTGCTTGCGCTGGCCGATCAGGGCCTGCGCGTGGACACGATCCTGCTCACCCACCACCACGACGACCACATCGGTGGCGTGCCGGAGCTGCGCGCGCGTTTCCCCGACGCGCGGGTCATCGCGCCGGTCGAAGAGCGCATTCCCACCGCGACCGAGCGGGTCGGTGAAGGTGAACGCGTTCAGGCACTGGGGCAGATGTTCCACGTACTATCCGTGCCCGGGCATACCCGCAGCCACATCGCGTTTCACACCGCTGAACATCTTTTCAGCGGAGATTCGTTGTTCAGCCTGGGCTGTGGACGTCTGTTCGAAGGTACGCCGTCCCAGCTGCTGGCATCGATGCGCAAGCTGGGTACCTTGCCCGCGCAACTGCTGCTTTGTTGCGCCCACGAGTACACCGTGTCAAATGCCGTCTTCGCGCGGCATGTCGACCCCGCCAACGCTGCCCTGTGGCAGCGCCAAGAGGAGGCTTTGGCCATGCGCCGCGATGACCGTTCCACCCTGCCGGTAACCCTGGCCAACGAATTCGACTGCAATCCCTTCCTGCGTGTGCACGCGGCGCCGATCCGTGCGTCGGTATCCGCACACCTGGGCCGTGACGTCGTGGACGACGTCGACGTGATGGCCGGTCTCCGGCACTGGAAAGACGGCTTCCGCGCATGATGCGCCGAAGTCTGCCGCTGGCCCTGGGCCTTGTCCTGGGGCTGGCCGGAACCGCGGGCGCACAGTCGCTGGGCGCCGGCATCAGCCAGAACCTGACCGCCGCCGCGGCCCTGCCGCTGGATCCGTCCGCGCTGCCGGCGGCCTCGGTGCGCAACGGGCAGGATATCTTCACCAGCTTCCGCGACGGCCTGGCCGAACCCAGCTGTGACGCGGAGGCCACCAGCCCGCGCTGGCAGAAGCAGTTCGCCCACGCCCCCTCGCGCCTGGCCAACCAGGATGACGATGCGCTGGTGCTGTTCGGCTACGTGGTCGAAGAGCTGCGCAAGGCCAACCTGCCCACCGAATTCGCGCTGATCCCGTTCGTGGAAAGCGGCTACCGGCCCAATGCCCGCAACGGCAGCGGCCCGACCGGCCTGTGGCAGTTCATCGCCACCACCGCGCGCAACCACCGCGTGCCAATGGCCAACGGCTATGACGGCCGCCTGTCGGCGGTCGACTCGACCCAGGCCGCGGTTCGCTACCTGAAGACCCTGCACGGCATGTTCGGCGGCGACTGGCGCCTGGCCACCATGGCCTACAACGCCGGTGAGTACCGCGTGCTGCA
This sequence comes from Stenotrophomonas sp. 57, assembly GCF_030291075.1. Taxonomy (NCBI): domain Bacteria; kingdom Pseudomonadati; phylum Pseudomonadota; class Gammaproteobacteria; order Lysobacterales; family Lysobacteraceae; genus Stenotrophomonas; species Stenotrophomonas sp. 57. Next base: position 956,621 of record NZ_CP127407.1, on the reverse strand, counting down.
GTCCATGCGCAAGGCCGGCATGAACGCGCAGAACGCCAAGCCTTCGGCGCTGCCCGGCCTGTCGCCGGTCACCCACGCCTACGTCGAGAAGCTGCATGCCCTGGCCTGCGTGCTGGAAGACGTGGAAGACCAGCCGGGCGTGATGGCCTCGCTGGACCGCACCGTGCCAGTGCTGAAGGACCATACCCTGCCCGCAGGCACCAGCGTCCAGCAGTGGGCCGCACAGCGCGCCCTGGACCCGGCCAGGATCGCCCGCCTCAACCCGGCCCTGGCCAGCGGGGGCCGCGCCTCCGGCACCACCCGCGTACTGGCACCGGTCTCGGCCGCAAATGCGACGGCAACGGAGGCCGCGACCGCGCTGGTCGCCAGCGCCGCACCGGTCGCTTCGGCCACACCGACGCCGCAGGTCGCCAAGACCGTTGCCGCGATCGCCGATCGTCCCCGCAACCGTCGCCACACCGTGCGCGATGGCGAGTCGGCCTGGACCATCGCCCGCCGTTACGGCATGCCGGTGAAGGCGCTGCTGTCCCTGAACGGCCTGAGCGGCAGCAGCGTGCTGAAGCCGGGCGCGGTGCTGCGCGTCGAGGACTGACGCGCGAGCCAGCGCCTCCCTGTAGAGCCGAGCCCATGCTCGGCTTTTTCATGTCCACGCCCTGCCGGGGTTCATGACAGGCCGAGCATGGGCTCGGCTCTACAGTTCAATGTCCACCGTCTCCCCCAACAAAAAAGGCCCGGCATTGCCGGGCCTTTCTCGTCCTGCCCGCCGCGAGGCTTACAGGTTCGCTTCGGTGGTCTGGATCACGAACTTCTTGCGCATCGTCTCGATGTAGCCCTTCGCAGCAGCCATGCCGTCGATCTGGCTCAGCTGGTCCTTCAGCTGCTTCTGCTGCTCGGCAGTCACTTCCTTGATGTCGCCCGGGTTGACCTTGTTCACCGCGAACAGCAGCGCGTGGCCGTTGACGTCGACCTTGCCGTAGCTCGGCTTGCCCTCGGCCGGCACCGGCGCGCTGAAGATCGCGCGGTTGATTTCCGGGGTCGGCACCGGCTGGCTGCGCGGGAGGCCCGGCATCGGGCTCAGCTGCAGCTTCTCGCTGGCGGCCAGCGACTGCAGCGTGGCCCCCGCCTTCAGCTTGGCCAGCACGGCATCGGCCGCCTTGTCGCTGGCCTGGCGCTGGCGATCGGCACGGATTGCCGCGATGACCTGTTCACGCGCCTTGTCCAGCGGCAGGGCCTGTTCCGGGGTATGCGCGGCCACGCGGATGACCACGCTGTGGTTGGTCGCGCCGCCCAGGGCGATCGGATCGCTGGCGGTCCCGTCCTGCACCAGCACGTCGGAGAAGGCGGCACGCAGCACGGCCGGATCAGCGGCGATGCCGCTGGCGGTGGCACGGGTGATCGGGCCCAGGGTCTGCAGCGGCAGGCCCACTTCCTTGGCCGCAGCGGCCAGGTCGCTCGGGCTCTTGTTGATGGCATCGACCAGACGGCCGGCCAGTTCGTTGAAGCCGCGCTCGCCGTCGGCCTTCAGCTGCTCGGCAGCCAGCGTGTCACGCACTTCCTCGAAGGACTTGCCCTGGCCACCACGGACCGCGGCAACCTTGATGATGTGATAGCCGAATTCGGTCTTGACCGGACCGATCACGTCACCGGCCTTGGCAGCGAACAACGCATCTTCGAACGGCTTCACCATTGCGCCGCGCTCGACCCAGCCCAGGTCGCCGCCCTGGTCCTTGGAGCCCGGATCTTCCGAATTGGCCTTGGCCAGTGCACCGAAGTCGGCGCCGGCGGCCTTGGCCTCTGCAGCGATCTTGTTGGCCTTGGCTTCAGCACCGTCGCCGGTGATCAGGATGTGCGCGGCCTGACGCTGTTCCGGCGAGGTGAACTTCGCCTTCTCGTCTTCATAGCGCTTGCGCAGGGTGGCTTCATCGGCTGCGGTCGGCGCCGGCAGGTTCGCGCCATTGAGTTCGACGTACTCCAGCGACACGCTCTCGGCCTGGCGGAAGTCCTTGCCGTGGCTGTCGTACCACTGCTTGATCTGCGCATCGGTCACCGGCGCGGTATCGGCCGGCACTTCCGGCAGCGCGGCCAGTTCGACGTCGCGGGTTTCGCCCAGCAGCTTCAGCAGGCGCTCGGTCTCGGACTGGGTAACAAAGCCGGAGTTCTGCAGGCCCGACGGAATCACCGACTGCTGCAGGCTCTCACGCACCAGCTCCTGGAACTGCGTAGGGGTACGCGGCGGATTGCCACCGGCCAGGGCCAGGCGGTAGTTGTTCTCGTTGAACTTGCCGTTCGCGTCGAGGAACGCCGGGATGGTGGCGATGTACTCGCGCACCGCGCCATCACCGATCACCACGCCGGCCTGCTCGCCGACCAGGCGCACGACCTGCTCGTCGATCAGCTGATCGAGCACGGCCAGCTTGTTCTCAGTGCTTTCGAACGCGCGCGGGTCGAAATTCTCGCCCTGCTGCTGGCGCTCACGCATGCGCTCCTGCTCGAAACGGGTGCGGAAATCCTGCGCGCTGATCTCATGGTGCTGCCACAGCATGCGCACCGGCCACCACGACGGGGCCGAACGCCACCAGGTCGGCGGCGCGGAAACCTTGGCCACGTTCTGTGCGCCAACGCCACCGAGGTAGCTGTTGTCGATCACGAACAGGAACGGAATCATCAGCAGCCCCAGGATCACGGTGACGATCCAGCCTGAGGTCTTGTCGCGGAGTTTCTGCAGCATGGTGAGGAATCACAAGGCCTGATTGGCGAGCCCGGCAGTGTAACCCGCTTCGCCGCAGGGACCAAAAGCAGCACCGGCGTGGCCTGCGCAACGCTTCGCGACGGCACAAAGAAAAAGCCCCCGGCTTGCGCCGAGGGCTTTTAGAGTTGGCGGAGCGGACGGGACTCGAACCCGCGACCTCCGGCGTGACAGGCCAGCATTCTAACCAGCTGAACTACCGCTCCGCGCTGAAACGTTGCAGGCGCCCAGTATATCCGAAGACTCCCTGGAAACCCAGCCCGATGAACACTTTTTTCAAAGTTTTTTCACAGGGACTTAAGAATTCTGCAATGGCGGAGCGGACGGGACTCGAACCCGCGACCTCCGGCGTGACAGGCCAGCATTCTAACCAGCTGAACTACCGCTCCGTTCTTGCAAAAACCTTTTCGCCTTCTTCCCGAACTTTCCGGGGAGAAGACAAGGCCCCCGGCTTCAGGCCGGGGGCCTCGATGTAATGGCGGAGCGGACGGGACTCGAACCCGCGACCTCCGGCGTGACAGGCCAGCATTCTAACCAGCTGAACTACCGCTCCGCGTTGTTGCTTTTCTGCTTTCCAGCCGGCCTGGACCGGGAAGAAAACAAAGCCTCCAGCTTTTGGCCGGAGGCCTCGTTGAATGGCGGAGCGGACGGGACTCGAACCCGCGACCTCCGGCGTGACAGGCCAGCATTCTAACCAGCTGAACTACCGCTCCACACTCAAACGTTTACCGCGGTGCTGTGGTGGGTGCTGAGGGTTTCGAACCCCCGACCCTCTCCGTGTAAAGGAGACGCTCTACCGCTGAGCTAAGCACCCCAGCGAGCCGCTTAGTTTACAGCATCCTTCAGGGCCTTACCAGCCTTGAAAGACGGATTCTTCGAAGCAGCGATCTTGATGGTGTCGCCGGTCTTCGGGTTGCGGCCGGTGCGTGCAGCACGGTCGCGGACCTGGAAGGTACCGAAGCCAACCAGGGTGACCGCATCGCCGTCCTTCAGCGCCTTGGTGACGGCAGCAACGACGGCATCGACAGCGCGGCTGGACTCGGCCTTGGTCAGGTCGGCAGCTTCAGCAACGGCATCGATCAATTCGGTCTTGTTCATTCTCTACAACTCCTTTGGCGGTGGGTTCCGCTTATTCGACAGGGAAGCAACCGCATGCCTTCTGCATGCGGCCGCCATGTGGAAACGGTTCGCCGATTCAGTCATCGCTGACAGCGATCACTCATTCGCGAGTGCTGCTTTTATACCAGTGGCCCTACCCCCACGCAAGCTGGAAAGCCAGCAACGACGCGGGTTTCGGGCCATTGGACAGCGCGCGTCAATGCTTGACGCGCGCGCTTCCACTCGGTTTGGCCTTGCTGCGCACCGTGACACGTTGCGCACTCTTGCGCGCCTTCTTCGGTACCAACGGACGCTCCAGCGCCAGGTCCAGGACTTCTTCGATGTACTTCACCGGCACGATCTCCAGATCGCGGGTGACGTTGGCCGGAATGTCGGCCAGGTCCTTGCGGTTCTCTTCCGGAATGATGACGGTGCGGATGCCGCCACGCAGTGCGGCCAGCAGCTTCTCCTTCAACCCACCGATGGCAGTGACGCGACCGCGCAGGGTGATCTCGCCGGTCATCGCCACGTCGGCACGCACCGGCACCTTGGTCAGCATCGAAACCAGCGAGGTGACCATCGCCGCGCCGGCGCTCGGGCCGTCCTTCGGCGTGGCGCCATCGGGCACGTGCAGGTGCACGTCGTGCTTCTGCAGGAAGTCGCTGTCGATGCCGAAGCCGACCGCGCGCGAACGCACCACCGACAGCGCCGCCGACGCCGATTCCTTCATCACGTTGCCCAGCTGGCCGGTCAGGATCAGCTGGCCCTTGCCCGGCACCAGCGTCGATTCGATCTGCAGCAGATCGCCACCGACTTCGGTCCAGGCCAGGCCGGTGACCAGGCCGATCTCGTTTTCTTCCTCGGCACGGCCGAAGTCGAAGCGACGCACGCCCAGGTACTTGTCCAGGTTCTTGCTGGACACGCTCACCAGCGCCTTTTTCTTCGCACCCCTCTTCGCCTTCGCCGCCGGCTGCGGGCCGGCCAGCGCGATCTCCTTGACCACCTTGCGGCAGATCTTGGCGATCTCGCGTTCCAGGTTGCGCACGCCCGATTCGCGCGTGTAGTAGCGCACGATGTCCTGGATGGCATCGCTGCCGATCTCCAGCTCTTCCGGCTGCAGGCCGTTGGCCTTGATCTGCTTGGGCACCAGGTAGCGGGTGGCGATGTTGAGCTTCTCATCCTCGGTGTAGCCGGGGATGCGGATCACTTCCATGCGATCCAGCAGCGGGCCGGGAATGTTGAGCGAGTTCGAGGTGGCCACGAACATCACTTCGGACAGGTCCAGGTCCACTTCCAGGTAGTGGTCGTTGAAGGCGTTGTTCTGTTCCGGGTCGAGCACTTCCAGCAGCGCCGAGGACGGATCGCCACGGAAGTCCATCGACATCTTGTCGATCTCGTCCAGCACGAACAGCGGGTTCTTGCTGCCGACCTTGTTGAGGTTCTGCACGATGCGGCCCGGCATCGAACCGACGTAGGTGCGGCGGTGGCCACGGATCTCGGCCTCGTCGCGCACGCCGCCCAGCGACATGCGCACGAACTTGCGGTTGGTGGCCTTGGCGATGGACTGGCCCAGCGAGGTCTTGCCCACGCCCGGCGGCCCGACCAGGCACAGGATCGGGCCCTTCATCTGCTTCACGCGCGACTGCACCGCCAGGTATTCAAGGATGCGTTCCTTGACCTTCTCCAGGCCGTAGTGATCGGCGTCCAGGGTGTCCTGCGCAGCCTTGAGGTCCTTGCGCACCTTGCTGCGCTTCTTCCACGGCACGCCCAGCAGCCACTCCAGGTAATTGCGCACGACGGCCGCTTCGGCCGACATCGGCGACATCTGCTTGAGCTTGTTCAGTTCGTTGCGTGCCTTGGCTTCAACAGCCTTCGGCATGCCGGCTTCGGCGATCTTGCGGGCCAGCTCTTCCAGCTCGCCCGGCGCGTCGTCCAGGTCACCCAGTTCCTTCTGGATGGCCTTCATCTGTTCGTTGAGGTAGTACTCGCGCTGGCTCTTCTCCATCTGCGACTTGACGCGGCCGCGGATGCGCTTCTCCATCTGCTGCACGTCGATCTCGCCGTCGACCAGGCCCACCAGCATCTCCAGGCGGTCGCCCACGGCCAGCGTTTCCAGCAGGCGCTGCTTGTCGGCCAGGCGCACGCTGATGTGCGCGGCGATGGTGTCGGCCAGGCGCGCCGGCTCATCGATGCCCGACAGCGTCTGCAGCAGTTCCGGCGGCAGCTTGCGGTTGGTCTTGACGTACTGCTCGAACAGTGACATCAGCGAGCGGGCGATCGCTTCGACTTCGCGCGCTTCGCGCTCGTCGGTGGCGTCGATCTCCACGGCCTGGCCGTGCAGCGAGCCGTTGCGTTCGTCCACGTGGGTGACCTGCACGCGCGACAGGCCTTCGACCAGCACCTTGATGGTGCCGTCGGGCAGCTTCAGCAGCTGCAGCACCTGCGCCAGCGTACCGACCTGGTAGAGGTCGGCCGCATGCGGGTCGTCGGTCTCGGCCGACTTCTGCGCCAGCAGCAGGATGCGCTTGTCCGATTCCATTGCCTGTTCAAGCGCGTGCATGGACTTGTCACGGCCGACGAACAGCGGGATGACCATGTGCGGGAACACCACTACGTCGCGCAGCGGCAGGACCGGCAGGTCGAGGGTTTCACTTGGGGAACGGGCCATGGGGGCTCCAGGGAAGGGGAAAACCGCCTCCGGGAGGGCATCTTCCGGAGACAAAAAAAGCCGATGGCCCCGTTATGGGGCCATCGGCTTTCAGATGCAAGGCATTCCTTGAAAATCCTTTCCAATCAACAACCTGGAAGGATCACTCGGCGCCTGCGGCCTTCTGTTCAGGGGCCGCCGGGGTCTGGTAGATCAGGTACGGCTCGGACTTGTGCTCGATCACCGACTCGTCCACCACCACCTTGCTGACGTTTTCCTGCGACGGCAGGTCGTACATGGTGTCCAGCAGGACCGACTCGACGATGGTACGCAGGCCACGGGCACCGGTCTTGCGCTTGAGCGCCTTGCGGGCAATGGCCGACAACGCGTCCGGACGGAACTCCAGCTCGACGTTCTCCATCTCGAACAGCTTCTTGAACTGCTTGGTGATGGCGTTCTTCGGCTCGGTCAGGATCTTGATCAGGGCCGGCTCGTCCAGCTCCTCCAGGGTCGCCACCACCGGCAGGCGGCCGACGAACTCGGGGATCAGGCCGAACTTGATCAGGTCTTCCGGCTCGACTTCGGCCAGCACCTTGCCCACTTCCTGCTTGCGCTCGCTGCTCTTCACCTTGGCGCCGAAGCCGATGCTGCCGACGTCGGCGGAACGGGCCTGGATCACCTTGTCCAGCCCGGCGAACGCGCCGCCGCAGATGAACAGGATGTTCTTGGTGTCCACCTGCAGGAATTCCTGCTGCGGGTGCTTGCGGCCGCCCTGCGGCGGAACGCTGGCCACGGTGCCTTCGATCAGCTTCAGCAGGGCCTGCTGCACGCCTTCGCCGGACACATCGCGGGTGATCGACGGGTTCTCGCTCTTGCGCGAGATCTTGTCGATTTCATCGATGTAGACGATGCCCTGCTGCGCCTTCTCGACGTCGTAGTCGCACTTCTGCAGAAGCTTCTGGATGATGTTCTCCACGTCCTCGCCCACGTAACCGGCTTCGGTCAGCGTGGTGGCGTCGGCCATGGTGAACGGCACGTTGAGCAGGCGGGCCAGGGTCTCGGCCAGCAGGGTTTTGCCCGAACCGGTCGGGCCGACCAGCAGGATGTTCGACTTCGCCAGTTCGACGTCGTCGTTCTTCTGCCGGCTCTCGATGCGCTTGTAGTGGTTGTACACGGCCACGGCCAGGGTGCGCTTGGCGCGGTTCTGGCCGATCACGTACTGGTCGAGCACCTCGAGGATCTCGCGCGGCTTCGGCAGCGAACTGCGCGCCGACTGCGCCTTTTCCTCAAGTTCCTCGCGGATGATGTCGTTGCACAGCTCCACGCATTCATCACAGATGAACACGCTCGGACCCGCAATCAGCTTGCGCACTTCATGCTGGCTCTTGCCGCAGAAAGAGCAGTAGAGGATCTTGCCGGTGTCCGTGGAACGACCTTGGCGGTCTTCGCTCATGCTTCGCTTACCCAGTTACCCCACCCGCTGAACGGGGGTTCGATTCGAGAATAGCACAGGGCCGAGGGGACGCCAGTCCCGCCCGACCCTGCAGGAACGGGGCCTCCATGGCCCCGTGAAGGCCGGTCAGCCGGCCTGGATCGACTCATCCGGACGACGCTCCAGGACCTGGTCGACCAGACCGTAGGCCTGCGCCTCGAAGGCGCTCTTGAAGTTGTCGCGCTCGGTGTCACGCGCGATCGTCTCCAGCGACTGGCCGGTGTGCTTGGCCAGCACCTCGTTCAGCCGCGAACGCAGGGTCAGGATCTCACGCGCGTGGATGTCGATGTCGGTGGCCTGGCCCTGGTAGCCGCCCAACGGCTGGTGGATCATCACACGCGAGTTGGGCAGCGCATAGCGCTTGCCGGCTTCGCCTGCGGCCAGCAGCAGGGCGCCCATCGAGGCAGCCTGGCCGATGCAGGTGGTGCTCACATTCGGCTTGATGTACTGCATGGTGTCGTAGATCGCCATGCCGGCGGTGACCACGCCACCCGGCGAGTTGATGTAGATGTTGATGTCCTTTTCCGGGTTTTCCGATTCCAGGAACAGCAACTGCGCCACCACCACGTTGGCCATGTGATCGTCGATCGGGCCCACGAGGAAGATCAGGCGCTCCTTCAACAGGCGCGAATAGATGTCGTAGGCACGCTCGCCGCGGCTGGTCTGCTCGACCACCATCGGAACCAGGTTCAGGGCTTTGGTTCGGTTGTCCATTACGTGAGGTACCTATCTTGGGGGGCAACAACCCCGCGCCGGCAAAGGCGCGGGGCATCCGGTGATCCGCCCGGGCTTACTGGCGGATCGCGTCCTGGAACGACAGCTTCTCTTCGGTGTGCTGGGCACGCTCGGCGATCCAGTCGATCACCTGCTCTTCCATCACACGGTTCTGCAGGCCAGACATCAGCTGGGGGTCATTGCGGTACATCTCAATGACCTGGTCCGGCTCTTCGTAGGTCGAAGCGATCAGGCGCATCGTTTCGTTCAGGCGCTTGGCTTCCAGGCGCAGGTCGTTGATGCGGGCCACTTCACCGACCAGCAGGCCGACCAGCACGCGCTTGGCGGCAGCGTCCTTGAAGCCTTCGTGGGCGTCGGCCGGGATCTCGCCGACGTTCTGGCCATTGCGGCGGATCTGCTCAACCTGCTGGGCCAGCATGGCGCGGGCTTCGTTTTCGACCAGGCGCGGCGGCATTTCCACCGAGGAATAGGCGGCGATCAGCTGCTCGCCCACTTCGCGGCGCAGGCGGTTCATCAGGGCGCCCTTCAGCTCGCGCTCCAGGTTGGCGCGGATGTCGCTGCGGAACTGCTCTACATCGCCACCCTTCACGCCGAAGCTCTTGATGAAGGCTTCGTCTACCGCCGGCACGACCGGCTCGGAGACTTCGGCAACCTTGACGGTGACCTGCACGGTCTTGCCGGCCAGCACCGGCACGCGCCAGTCAGCCGGGAACTCGACGTCCAGGGTCTTCTCTTCACCCTTGGCCAGGCCGACCAGGCCCTTCTCGATGGTCTCGAACATCATGCCCTGGCCGAGCACGATCGAACCCTTCTCGGTGCCCTCGGCCGGCAGGCGCTCTTCGCCGGCCTGCGACCAGGTTTCCACCGCGACCAGGTCACCGTCCTGCGCGCCACGGCTGACCGGGGCCCAGGTACGACGCTGGTTCTGCAGGTTCTCGATCATCTGGTCGATGTCGGCGTCGGTGATCTCGGCGGTGTGGCGCACGACGGTCAACTTGCTGACGTCGATGTCGCCGAAGTCCGGCACCACTTCCACGGTGGCCACGAAGGAGAATTCACCCTCGTCGCCCTTGTCGATGCGCGGGCTGCCGACGATGCGCAGGTCGTGCTCGCGAACGGCCGCGTCGAAGGTTTCGCGCAGCAGGCCGTCCAGCGCCTCGCCACGGACCTGCGCGCCGAAGCGCTGCTCGATCACCTTGGCCGGCACCTTGCCCGGACGGAAGCCCTTGATGCGGGTGGTACGGGCGATTTCGCCCAGGCGGCCGACGATGTGGCTCTGCAGACGGTCTTCCGGCAGCGAGAAGCTCAGGCGGCGTTCCAGGCTGCCGGTGGATTCGATCGAAGCTTGCATGTTGACTCCTGCCACCGGTGGCCCAGGCCCCCGGCTCGATGATTGGGATGAAACGGTTGTAAGGACACGGCGTCTGGGACGCGCCTGCTTGCCGCAGCCCTTTAGTTTCGCCCAATTTGGCCTGCACTGCCAGCGCGTGCTGGTCAAGGGGCGCAGCGGGCCCGATCTGGGCGGGGAGACAGGCCGGCACTGGTGCGAAAGGGGGGACTCGAACCCCCACGCCTTGCGGCACTGGAACCTAAATCCAGGGCGTCTACCAATTCCGCCACTTTCGCGTGGCCGGCACAGGCGTTCATTGTCGCAGGCGGGGGCCGGAAGCGGAAGGCCTGCACAAAGCTGAATCTGCCATCCCGGGCGACCGGCAGCCGCCCGGGACGGGCTTGGATCAGGGTTTCAGGGGTGCGGCGGGCGCTGCGTCAGCTCCCTGCCCGCCTGCTGCGTCCACGTTGCGGACCTCGATGCCACCGCCGTCGGTCCGGCGCAGCTGCACCGCTTCGGGCTGGGTCACGCCTTCAGCCGGTGCCGCCGGCTGCATCTCCATCGCCTCACCGACAGGACGTGCGGGAACATGCTGCGCATCGGCGTCGCGCTGCACGGTCTGCGCCGGGTCGCCCGGCGGGCTGCAGGCAGCGAGCGCCGCCAGCGCGAGCAGAACCAGCGCCCCTGAAACGCGTCGGTTGATATCGGTCATCAGATTCTTCTTCATGCATGCGCCATCGGCGCGGAAGAACCATTGAGTGCGATGCAGGACACGAAGCGGTGAGAAGCAGCGCACAGCATTGAAAACACTGATGACGCGTATGACCCCGGTTTCATCGCCGCTTCAGTGGATCCACGCCCACAGCCCGGCCACAGGCAAGAAAAAAGCCACTTGGCTGACCAAGTGGCTTTCGTCTGGTGGGCTGTCAAGGATTCGAACCTTGGACCTATTGATTAAGAGTCAACTGCTCTACCAACTGAGCTAACAGCCCGAAATCGGGGCGCGAATTATGACCCGATCCGCTCGGAGGGCGCAAGCACTTTTTTCAACGTCGTTGAAACCAGCACTGCGGTCCCGCTGCTGCTGCAGATCCGCGCCAGGCGGGGTTCTGCAGCATGTGATCCATCGAAACGAAGGGGTCACACTTATAAGAAAAAAGCCACCTGGCGTACCAGGTGGCTTCCGTTTTGGTGGGCCGTCAAGGATTCGAACCTTGGACCTATTGATTAAGAGTCAACTGCTCTACCAACTGAGCTAACGGCCCGTGAAACTCAGACGCACATTGTAGCGTGCATTCTGTTTATTGCAATACCGTTTCGGCTGCGCCGACGCGGTTGAATCAGTGGGGTGGCTGAGGGGATTCGAACCCCCGACCACCGGAATCACAATCCGGTACTCTAACCAACTGAGCTACAGCCACCACTGAAACTTTCGCTCCACGCCGCTACTGCCGACGCGGGAACTTCAAACCTTTGCCTGGAGACTGTCACCGAAGTTCCGATCCGCCGAAGCGAGTCCGATATTCTGGTGGAGTCTTTACGCTTTTGCAAGCACTTCTTCACATCCGTTGATGCGACCCCGGTGCCTCGCCAATGGCGCGCCCGACAGGAATCGAACCTGTAACCGCCGGCTTAGAAGGCCGGTGCTCTATCCAGTTGAGCTACGGGCGCCCGAACCGGAACGGTGTCCAATCCGACGTGGCGTGGGATTGGTCGGGGTAGAGGGATTCGAACCCCCGACATCCTGCTCCCAAAGCAGGCGCGCTACCAGACTGCGCTATACCCCGGTCTTGCAATCCCCTCGGGCCAGGCCCGGGGAGCTGGTCATTGTGGCCAAGCGCATCATGAACTGTCAACGCGGCGACCCGGACCCGACGCGTGGTACGGCACCACGCGCAGCCATCGGCTATGCTCCCGGTCATCGGCCGGATGGCCGTCCAGCCCCTCATTCGCACGGAGAACACGCATGCGCAGCGGCAACCCGGCTCTTTCCGAGTCGACCTTCCTCGACCTCGCCAGTGGCTCGGTGGTGACCAGCCCCGACCAGGTGATGACCCTCAACGGCACCGCCAACAAGACCGGCATCCTGCTGCTGCTGACCGTGCTGACCGCGGCGTTCGCCTGGGGCCAGTCGGTCGACGAGTACGACCAGGTCATGGACGCGGCCAAGGTGTACGCCATGGGCGGCGCGATAGGCGGCCTGGTGCTGGCGCTGATCACCATCTTCAAGAAGGAATGGTCGCCGGTCACCGCACCGATGTACGCGCTGGTCGAAGGCCTGTTCCTGGGCGCCGTCTCGGCCCTGTTCAACATGAAGTACCCGGGCATCGTATTCCAGGCCGTGCTGCTGACCTTCGGCACCCTGGCCGCGCTGCTGTTCGCGTACCGCAGCGGCATGATCAAGGCCACCGAGAACTTCAAGATGGGCGTGGTCGCAGCAACGGGCGGCATCGCCCTGCTCTACTTGGCCTCGTTCGTGCTCGGCTTCTTCAACATCGATGTGCCGGTGATCCACGATTCCAGCTGGCTGGGCATTGCTTTCAGCCTGTTCGTGGTGGTCGTCGCCGCGCTGAACCTGGTGCTCGATTTCGACTTCATCGAAACCGGCGTGGCCCAGCGCGCGCCGAAGTACATGGAGTGGTATGGCGCATTCGGCCTGATGGTGACCCTGGTCTGGCTGTATGTGGAGTTCCTGCGCCTGCTGTCGAAGATCCAGCAGCGCTGAGCCCCATCAGGTCGTAAACGACAAGCCGTGGTCCGCGAGGGCCACGGCTTCTTTTTTGGAATCCCGCCCCATGCCCCACACCTTCCACAGCTACCGCCCGACCGACGGCCACCGCCTGCCGCACGACCCGTTCAACGCCATCATCGGCCCACGCCCGATCGGCTGGATTTCCAGCTGCGACGCCGAAGGGGCATTGAACCTGGCGCCCTACAGCTTCTTCAACGCCTTCAACTACACCCCACCGATCATCGGCTTCTCCAGCCAGGGCCGCAAAGACTCGCTGCGCAACATCGAAGCGACCGGTGAATTCGTCTGGAACCTGGCCACGTTCGACCTGGCCGAGGCGATGAACGAAAGCTGCCGTGCGGTCGGGCCGGAAGTCGACGAGTTCGCCCTGGCCGGCCTGACGCCACTGGCCTCCACAGAGGTCGCGCCACCCCGCGTGGCACAGAGCCCGGTGAGCATGGAATGTCGCTGCACCCAGATCGTCCGCCTGCGCGATGCCGCCGGCCAGGACACCAACGGCTGGCTGGTGCTGGGCGAAGTGGTCGCTGTGCATATCGATGAACGGTTGCTCGTCGATGGCATCTACGACACCGCCGCGGCGGCGCCGATCCTGCGCGGCGGCGGTCCCGCCGACTACTTCCGCATCGGCGCTGAACAACGCTTCCGCATGTTCCGCCCGGCCTGAATCTCAGCCGCCGGCAGGACGGGACAACAGCACCGGCAGCGAGGAGGCCAGCAGGGCGATGCCGGAGGCGGTCAGCAGGCTCAGCACGACCTGCCGGAAACGCGCTTCGCTGATGCCGATGTAGACCCGCGCGCCCAACAGCGTCGGCACCAGCATCGCCGGTGCAACGATGGCGAAGTACGGCAGCATCTGCCGTGTCACCAGGCCACTCCCGACATAGGTGGCCATGGTCACCGCCAGCATCGCCAGATTGAAGTTCTGGATGACCGCGCGCTGCTCGTCCTTGCCGAAACCGCGCAGCGTGCTCCACAGCGTCGGCACCGGTCCGGCGAAACCGCCGATGCCACTGAGCACGCCGCCGGCCATGCCGGCGATCGCATCGCCCACACGGCCACCCACGGTGATTGGCGGCAATGTGCGCGCCATCAGCATCACCGGGCACCACAGCGCCAGGAAGCCCCCCAGCAGCGCCTTGAACCAGGCCATGTCCAGCTGCGGCAGCACCATCACGCCCATCGGGATGCCGGCCAGCCCGCCCAGCACGAACGGCAGCAGCAGGCGCAGGTTGAAGCCGCGGCGCACGGTGAACACCGCCACCAGCTGGCCAACCAGCGCGCCGAACACCGAAAGCGTCGCCGCCAGCCGCGGCTCCAGCCCCCATGCCCAGAACGACATCGCCACCATGCCGAAGGCGAAGCCGGACAAGCCTTGTACGAATCCGGCGACGATCGCGCCAAGCGCGACCAGCAGATACACCGACTCCATCACCACCTCGGCTGCAACCGCGCGGCTAACCTGCCACGCCCCTCTGTGCAGCGTAGTGCGCCGCAAGGTGCTCGACCAGCGCGCGCACTTTCGGTGCCAGCGCCCGTGCATGCGGATACAGCGCGAAGTAGCGGCGCTGACCGGCATGCCAGGCCGGCAACACGCGGATCAAACGACCGGCGCGCAGGTCCTCCTGTACGGTCAGTGCGGTGAACAGGCTGATGCCCATTCCGGCCAGCGCGGCGGCATACAGCGCGGGCGTGGCATCCACGCGCAGGCGCTGGCCGGCCTCGATGCTCACGCTGGCACCGCGTGGCCCCTGCAGCTGCCAGGGCGGCATTGACGGCGTGGGACTGAATCCCAGCAGCGTATGTTGTTCGAGATCCGCAGCCTGTCGCGGCAGACCACGACGTGCCAGATAGGCCGGCGCAGCAACCAGGATGCGCGGGCAGCTGGCCAGTTCGCGCGCGACCAGCTGGCTGTCCGGCAACGAGGGCGCGATGCGCAGGGCCAGGTCGAAACCGCCCCCCACTACATCGACCAGTTGATCATCGGCCGACAGGTCCAGCGAGACCTGCGGGTAGCGCTGCAGGAACGACGGCAACCACTGGGGCAGCTCCTGGCTGGCGACCACCTGCGGCACGCTGATGCGTAAGGCGCCACTGGGCTGCGCCTGCCCGGCGCGCGCGCGGTCGTCCGCTTCCTGCAGGCGATCGAGCAGTACGCCGGCCTCCCGGTAGTAGTCGCGCCCGGCTTCGGTCAGCGACAGCCGCCGACTGTTGCGGTCGAGCAGGCGAACCTGCAGGTGATCTTCCAGCTGCCGCAGTTGCCGTGACATCGCCGAGTGAGTCGTGCCAAGGCGTTCGGCCGCAGCGGTGAAGCTGCCGGCATCGACGATGGCGCGCAGCGCACGCAGGGCGGCGAAATGATCCATCAGCGGGCGGCTCCACCTGGCAGGGCCCACGGCATGCGGGCCCTGCCAGCTTATCAAGCGCCGTCGCCGGCCTTGCGCACCGGCAGCGCCAGGATCGCGTCGGTACGCATGACATCACCGAAGGTGTCTTCGATCTGCGCCAGCGATGCCTCATGCAGCGCGCGATGTTCGATGCGACGGCCATCGGCCAGGTCCAGGTCACGGCTGGCACTGGCGTCGGATGAGACGATCACGCGGTAGCCGCGCGGTGCAGCGGCGGCATCGCGGGCCGCGCCGGCCACGCAGGCATGGGTCTGCAGGCCAGTGACGATCAGGGTGTCGATGCCAGCCTCCTTCAGCACGGTGTCGAGCACGGCGGCCGAGGCGCCGGCGAACACGCTGACGTTGTCCTTCTGCACCACGGTTTCGCCCTCGCGCGGCTGCAGGTCGCGATGGAAGTCGGCATTGACACTGCCCTGCGCGAACAGCGGCGCGCCGGCCGGCAGCACGTGCTGCACATGGATGACGCGGATGCCATTGGCATCGGCGAACTCGACCACGCGCGTGGCCTGGCGCAGTGCCGCCACGCCATCGGGAATGACCATGCGGCCACCGGCAAAGCCGGGCGCGGCGCTGGCATCGAAGTATTCATTCTGGAAGTCGATCACCAGCACGGCGGTCTTCGCGGCATCCAGCGAGGCCGCGACCGGCGCGCCGGCCATGTGGCGGATGGTGGGATGGGACGGTTCGGCGGCGGCGACCGGGGCGGTGGCGGCCATGCCGATCAGGCTGGCCAGGCCGAAGGCGGTGAGGTTCATAAGAGGGTTCCTGTGCGATGGGTGCGGGGCACAGGATGCGGAGCGATTGGCGCACGAACCAGCCGTGCGGCGGCACATGATCTGTGCGAAAACCGCACAACCGATCATTCCGTCATCCACGCATGGCGTGGATCTACCGGAAAACGCAACGGGGCGCCCGAAGGCGCCCCGCTGGGATCCAACCGAGGTCGACCAGCTGCTTACAGGCGGCTGGCGATGGCCTTGGCGAAGCTCATGGTGGTGCCGGTGCCGCCCAGGTCGCCGGTCAGCGAGTCCTTGGCTTCCATGGTCGCCACGATGGCCTTGCGCAGGCGCTCGGCGTTTTCCGGCTGGCCGACGTGGTCCAGCATCTGCGCGGCTGCCAGCAGCAGCGCACACGGATTGGCCTTGCCCTGGCCAGCGATGTCCGGCGCGGTGCCGTGCACGGCTTCGAAGATCGCCGCGTCCTTGCCGATGTTGGCACCCGGGGCCAGGCCCAGGCCGCCGACGAGGCCGGCACACAGGTCGGAGATGATGTCGCCGAACAGGTTGGTGGTGACGATCACGTCGAACTGTTCCGGACGCATCACCAGCTGCATGCAGCAGTTGTCGACGATCATTTCCTGGAATTCGATGTCCGGGTACTGCGCGGCCACTTCACGGGCGACATTCAGGAACAGGCCCGAGGTCGACTTGATGATGTTGGCCTTGTGCACGGCGGTAACCTTCTTGCGGCCGACGCTGCGGGCCAGCTCGAAGGCGTAGCGCACGATGCGCTCGGAGCCCTTGCGGGTGATGCGGGTGCCGGAGAAGGCGGTCTCGCCATCGGCCGACACTTCCTGGCCTTCGGCCAGGTACGCACCTTCGGTGTTCTCACGCACGGTGATCAGGTCGACGTTGTCGAAACGCGACTTGGTGTTCGGGAAGGTGTGGGCCGGACGCACGTTGGCGTACAGGTCGAAGTGGCGGCGCAGGCTGACGTTGATCGAGGTGAAGCCACCACCGACCGGAGTGGTCAGCGGGCTCTTCAGCGCCACCTTGTTGCGCGCGATCGATTCCAGGGTCACCGCCGGCATCAGGTCGCCGTGCTTTTCCAGGGCCACCAGGCCGGCGTCGGCGTCTTCGTACTCCAGGCCAGCGTTGAGCTGGTCGAGCACGAACAGGGTGGCGTCCATGATTTCCGGGCCAATGCCGTCGCCGCGGATGACCGTAATTTTCTGCGTCATTGATCGATGTTCCGAACAGGGGGAAAAACGCCGTCCGGACGTGCCCGGAAACGCCGGCGCAAAGGAAGTTTCACCGGCAATTATGCCTTAGCCGGGCCCGGCTACCCAAGTAGACCATGGTCCTGACCCCGGCAAAGGCATAATTGCCCGCGCATTCCTCCTCTACCCCCGCCTGTCGGCGCGCCCCTTCAACAAGAAGGGGCTCTTGGGCGGTTGGATCGCGGGAAATGCCCCGGTGCGCGGCCGTGATCCGGTAGCGCCGGGCATGGCCCGGCGCTACCTCAGTGCTCGTGCGCTTCGGGGGCGGCGGCGCCCCCTTCGAGCTGGTCGAGGAAGTCGACCGCGCGGCGCAGGTGCGGGATCACGATCGAGCCGCCCACCACCAGGCCGACCGAGAAGGTCTCGAAGAACTCTTCGCGGGTCACCCCGGCGTCCTTGCACTGGGCCACGTGGTAGCTGATGCAGTCGTCGCAGCGCAGCACCATCGAGGCCACCAGGCCCAGCAGCTCCTTGGTCTTCACGTCCAGTGCGCCGGCCTGGTAGGTCTGCGTGTCGAGCGCGAAGAAGCGGCGCACGACCTGGTTCGGTTCGCCCAGGATGCGCTCGTTCATGCGCTTGCGGAACTCGGTGAACTCGGCGATGCGGTCCTTGCTGCCGTCGTCGGCCGCGCTCATGCCTGGCCCTGCCCGGCCAGCAGCGGCTCGAGCTTGCCTTCACGGTGCAGGGCCATCATGTCGTCGTAGCCGCCGACATGGACATCACCCACGAAGATCTGCGGCACGCTGGTGCGGCGGGTCAGCGCCATCATCTTCTCGCGCTCGACCGGGTCCAGGTCGATGCGGACCTCGGTCCACTGCTGGCCCTTGCTCTTCAGGAAGTTCTTGGCGGCCACGCAATACGGGCAGACGGCGGTGGAATAGATGGTGATGGCGGGGGCACCGCCGGCGGTCTGGGCTGTCACGGGAAACTCCACGATGGATCGACGGTCTACATATGGTACCGGTGCGCTGGAATTTCCACGCCACCGCCGCAACACTGTGGATTAACGAATGGTTGCCCCCTGCCCTGCCACGCTGGGCGCGCCCTGCCCGAGGACCCCCTGCTTGCGAGCCCTGCTGCTGACTACCGCCGTCACCCTGGCCCTGGCCATGCCGCTGGCCCAGGCCCAGGAGAAGCTGCCCGACATCGGCTCCTCGGCCGGCGAGCTGCTGACCCCGGCGCGCCAGGCCGAGTACGGCGCGATGATGCTGCGCGAGCTGCGCAACTACGGCTACCTGCTGGACGACCCGCTGGTGAACGACTGGCTGCAGACAATGGGCACCCGGCTCGGCTCCAACAGCGACCAGCCACGCCAGCCGTACACGTTCTTCGTGATGAAGGACCGCCAGATCAACGCCTTCGCCACGCTGGGCGGCTACATCGGGGTCAATGCCGGCCTGGTGCTGACCGCCGAGCGTGAGGACGAGGTCGCTGCGGTGCTGTCCCACGAAATCGCCCACGTCACCCAGCAGCACGTGCTGCGCGGGGTCGAGCGCGCCCAGCGCGACCAGATTCCGATCCTGCTGGGCATGCTGGCGGCGGTGGTGGCCGCCCAGGCCAGCAACAGCACGTCGTCCGGCAACGCGACGATGGCCGCGATCAGCTCGGGCATGGGCCTGATGCAGCAGCGGCAGATCAACTACACCCGTTCCAACGAGTCCGAGGCCGACCGTCTCGGCATCCGCACCCTGTCGCGCAGCGGCTACGACGTGGATGCGATGGCCGGCTTCTTCGAGCGCATGTCGGCGGCGATGCGCGGCAACGAGGGCGGCTACAGCGTGCCGGAGTTCCTGCGCACCCACCCGGTCAACATCACCCGCATCAGCGAGGCCAAGGCCCGCGCCGAGCAGATGAAGAAGGACACGGTGCTGCTGACCACCAGCACTCCCAGCGGCGAGCGCAAGGAGCGGGTGAATCCGGCCGACCCGGGCCTGGCCGAGCCGCTGCTGCGCGGGAACAACCCGTTGCTGCCCGGCAGCGTGCTGCGCATTCCGATGGGCCAGCTGGCCCGTGGCGCCAGCGGCGACTTCGAGTGGGCACGCGAGCGCCTGCGGGTGCTCAGCGCCGATTCCACCACCGAGCTTGAGCGCGAATACGCGGACATGGCCAAGCGGCAGAAGGACGGCCTCAACGACGCCCAGCGCTACGGCCAGGCGCTGGCGGTCATGCGCGGCGGCCGCAGCGGTGCCGCGCAGGCCCGGCAGACCCTGGCCAGCCTGCTGCAGACCCGTCCGGACAACCTGTGGCTGGCACTGGGCCTGGGCGAGGCCGAATCACGCGCCGGGCTGGGCGCACAGGCCAACACCCGTTTCGAGCAGCTGCTGCGCGAGCACCCCAACAGCCGGCCCGTGGCCCTGACCTACGCGGAGATCCTGAACGAGCAGGGCACCCGCGAGGCCGGCCAGCGTGCACAGGCCATGCTGCGGCCCCTGCTGTCGCAAAGTGGTAACGATCCGGTCTTCCAGCAGCGATACGCCCGTGCCAGCGAGCTGGCCGGCGACAGTGTCCGCGCCAGCGAAGCCTATGCCGAGGCCGCCTTCCTCAGCGGCCGCCCGGAGCAGTCGCTGATGCAGCTGCAGGCGCTCAAACGCAACCCGGCACTGGACTACGTGGGCCGGGCGCGGGTGGATGCGCGCATCGAGGCGATCACCCCCACCGTGCTGGAACTGCGCCGCCAGGGCGTGCAGGACCCGGACCTGGACCGCCGCTGAGCGCTGCATGACCGGTCGATGGCAATCCCGACCGGTTCCGGCCAGACAGTCACAAACATGTCATCAAACCGTAGTCTACTGGCACCACTCCAGTAACCGAGCCCTACGGTGTCCTCGTGCAGAAACGCATCCTGATCGTCGATGACGAGCCCGCGATCCGTGAAATGGTCGCCTTCGCCCTGCGCAAGGGCGATTACGAACCGGTCCACGCCGGCGACGCCCGCGAGGCCCAGACCGCGATCGCCGACCGCGTTCCCGACCTGATCCTGCTGGACTGGATGCTGCCCGGTACCAGCGGCCTGGACCTGGCCCGCCGCTGGCGCAAGGAAACCCTGACGCGCGAAGTGCCGATCATCATGCTGACCGCCCGCGGCGAAGAGAACGACCGCGTCGGTGGCCTGGAAGCCGGTGTCGACGACTACGTGGTCAAGCCGTTCTCGGCGCGCGAACTGCTCGCCCGCATCCGTGCGGTCATGCGCCGCGCTCGCGAGGACGACGAAGACGGCAGCGTGGCGGTCGGCCCGATCCGCATCGACGGCGCCGCCCATCGCGTGTTCGCCAACGACCAGCCGGTGCCGATCGGCCCGACCGAATACCGCCTGCTGCACTTCTTCATGACCCACCCCGAGCGCGTCTACACCCGCGCCCAGCTGCTGGACCACGTGTGGGGCGGCAGCGTGTACGTGGAGGAGCGCACCATCGACGTGCACATCCGCCGCCTGCGCAAGACGCTGGAACCGTTCAACGCCGAGAACATGGTGCAGACCGTGCGCGGCGCCGGTTACCGCTTCTCCACTGCCACCTGAGTCTCGTCGTGCCGGCGCCGCGCACCCGCGGGTGCCGGCGTCGGCAACTCTGCTATAACCCTCGGTTCACCCCAGTGAACCGCCGCACCTCAACGACGAGATCGCAATGCCCCGCCACATCCGCTCTGCCTGGTTGAAGACCCTGGCCACCGTTGCCGCGGTACTGCTGTTCTCCGGACTGGTGGGGTGGTTCACGGGTCACCTGTGGCTGTGCATCGCACTGGGCGCACTGGCCACCCTGGCCTGGCATTACTGGCGCCTGCGCAGCGTGCTGCGCCGGCTGACCGCGCGCCAGCGCTGGGACACCGCCGAGGAAGGCACTGGCGTCTGGAACGAGCTGGACCGCCTGCTGTACCGCAACCAGGTGGAAATGCGCGTTCGCAAGCGCCGCCTGCTCGACATGCTGCGCAGCTACCGCGCCGCCGCCGCCGCGCTGCCCGATGCGGTGGTGGTGCTGGACCGCAACAGCCAGCGCGTGCAATGGTTCAACGAAGCGGCCACCGCCCTGCTCGGCCTGCATCATCCGGGTGATCTCGGCGAGGCGCTGGTCGAGCGCCTGCAGCCGATGCCGCTGGCCCACTGGCTGGCCGGCGGTCGCAACGCCGAGCCGATCCTGGACGTCCCCTCGCCGGTCGACCCGGCGATCCGCCTCAACCTGCGCCTGATTCCCTATTCGTCGGACTACTGGCTGCTGATCGCCCGCGACGTCAGCAAGCTGCTGCGCCTGGAACAGGTGCGCCGCGACTTCGTCGCCAACGTTTCACACGAACTGCGCACGCCGCTCACCGTGGTCCACGGCTACCTGGACATGATGGACCCGGAGGATTTCCCGGGCACCGGTCCGATGCTGGAAGAGATGCGCAAGCAGAGCCAACGCATGGCCCAGCTCGTCGAAGACCTGCTGACCCTGTCGCGCCTCGAATCGCAGGAACACAGCGAGGAAGAGACGGTGGCCATGCAGCCGATGCTGGCCACGCTGCGCCGCGAGGCCGAGGCGCACAGCCAGGGCCGCCACCAGATCAGCATCGACGACCTCGCCGGTGTCGACCTGCAGGGTTCGACCAAGGAACTGCACAGCGCCTTCTCCAACCTGGTCACCAACGCGGTGCGCTACACGCCGGCCGGTGGTCGCATCGCGGTGGAATTCCGCCGCGAAGGCGACGGCGCGGTGCTGGCGGTGCGCGACTCTGGTTACGGCATTCCGGCCACCCACCTGCCGCGCCTGACCGAACGTTTCTACCGTGTCTCCAGCAGCCGTTCCCGCGAAAGCGGCGGTACCGGACTGGGCCTGTCCATCGTCAAGCACATCCTCGGCCTGCACCACGCGCGGCTGGAGATTGAAAGCGAGGTCGGCAAGGGCTCGGTGTTTTCCTGCCATTTCGATGCCGACCACGTGCGCCCGCGCGAGTCCGCCCCCCTGACTTCCATCGAAGAATGACGCCATGAGCAGCCTCGGATCCCTCCCCCTCCCCGTGAGCCCGGACAACGATCCGCTGCGCGACCCGGCGCTCTACATCAACCGCGAACTGTCGCAGCTGGATTTCAACTTCCGCGTGCTGGCGCAGGCGATGGACCCGCAGGTGCCGCTGCTGGAACGCCTGCGCTTCATGTGCATTTCCTGCACCAACCTGGACGAATTCTTCGAGATCCGCGCCGCCGCCGTGCGCCATGCGCAGGAATTCGGCCTGCCACCGGCGCCGGACGGCATGAGCCCGCAGGCCATCCTCACCGCCATCCACGACCGTGCCGCCGAACTGGTGGACCAGCAGTACCGCTGCTGGAACGAGACGCTGCGCCCGGCGCTGATGGACGCCGGCATCGGCGTGCTCGGCCGCCATTCGTGGAACCACCGCCAGAAGCGCTGGCTGCGCGCGTACTTCCGCAACGAGATCATGCCGGTGCTGTCGCCGCTGGGCCTGGACCCGGTGCATCCGTTCCCGAAGATCCTCAACAAATCGCTGAACATCGTGGTGGTACTGAAGGGCACCGACGCGTTCGGTCGCGCCGGCCACCTGGCCATCGTGCGTGCGCCGCGCTCGCTGCCGCGCATCATCCAGCTGCCGGAAAAGCTGGGTGGATCGCAGAACTTCGTGTTCCTGTCGTCGGTGCTGTCCACCTTCGTTGATGAACTGTTCCCGGGCATGGAAGTCCAGGGCGCCTACCAGTTCCGCGTCACCCGCAACTCCGAACTGGTGGTGGACGAGGAAGAAGTGGAGAACCTGGCGCTGGCGCTGCGCGACGAACTGGTCGACCGTGGCTACCGGCCGGCGGTGCGGCTGGAAATCGCCCACGACATGCCGCGGGAGATCGTGCGCACCCTGCTGCAGAACTTCGGCCTGACCGAAAACGCGGTGTACCGCATCGATGGCCCGGTCAACCTCAACCGCATCATCCAGCTGTACGACCTGATCGCACAGCCGGACCTGAAATACCCGCCGATGACCCCGCGCACCCTGCGCGACAGCGACGGCATCTTCGAGACGGCCGCGCGCCAGGATCTGCTGCTGCACCACCCGTTCGATGCCTTCACCGCCGTGCTGGACCTGATCCGGCAGGCGGCGGTGGACCCGAACGTGCTGGCGATCAAGCAGACCCTGTACCGCACCGGCAAGGATTCGCTCATTGTCGATGCGCTGATCCAGGCCGCGCGCAACGGCAAGGACGTGACCGTGGTGGTCGAGCTGCGCGCGCGCTTCGACGAGGAGGCCAACCTGGGCCTGGCCGATCGCCTGCAGGAAGCCGGCGTGCAGGTGGTGTACGGCGTGGTCGGTTACAAGACCCACGCCAAGATGCTGCTGATCGTGCGCCGCGAGGGCCGCAAGCTGCGCCGCTACGTGCACCTGGGCACCGGCAACTACCACAGCGGCACCGCACGCGCGTACACCGATATCAGCCTGATCACCGCCGATCCGGACATCGGCAACGATGTGCACCTGCTGTTCCAGCAGCTGTCCGGGCTGGCGTCGAAGATGAAGCTCAAGCGCCTGCTGCAGTCGCCCTTCACCCTGCACACCGGCATCCTCGGCCGCATCGAGCGCGAAACGCGCATCGCCGCCGCCGGCCGTCCGGCGCGGATCATCGCCAAGATGAACGCCCTGAACGAACCGCAGGTGGTGCGCGCGCTGTACGCCGCTTCGCAGGCCGGCGTGCAGATCGACCTGATCATCCGCGGCGCCTGCACCCTGCGCCCGGGCGTGCCGGGTGTATCGGACAACATCCGCGTGCGCTCGATCGTCGGCCGCTTCCTGGAGCACAGCCGCGTCTACTGGTTCGGCAACGACGGTGCGCCGGAGATGTACTGCGCCAGCGCCGACTGGCTGGAACGCAACCTGCTGCGCCGGGTCGAGACCTGCTTCCCGATCCTTGACCCGGAACTGGCCAAGCGGGTGTACCGCGAGGTGCTGCAGAACTACCTGGACGACAACCTCAACGCCTGGGAGCTGGATGCCGACGGCGTGTACCACAAGCGCGCACCGGCCCACGACGAAGCCCCGCATTCTGCTCAGATGGCATTGATGCAGGGCCTCTGATCCGGTACGTGTCGACCAAGGTCGGCGCGTTTGGACTCATCCACGCATGGCGTGGATCTACCGTGTCGACCGAGGTCGACACCCACCAACAGCCGCACAGCACGCCGTAACAGCAGATCGCAGGGAACTGTCGAAGGCGGGGTGGGTCCGGTTGCGGGGGGCCAGATCAGTCCGCGGCATCGATGCCGCGGCCAAGCCCCCAAGGATGGGTTCACGGCGCCCCCCGCAACCGGACCCACCCCCGCCATCCCACGGATACCCCGCTTTTGACGTTGACGTTGCCTCTGCGGGTGCAGGGCGCAGCCCTGCCGCACTCCCTTCTTCCAAAATGTGAAGGCCGCGCGGTGACGAGCACACCGCCCCTTCGGCTAACATTCGCCCATGCCGCATACCACCACGACTCCGCCCGCATTGCAGGATGGCGACCTGCTGGCCGCCATCGACCTTGGCTCCAACAGTTTCCACATGGTCATCGCGCGCTACACGCTCGGCCAACTGCGGGTGATCGACCGCCTGCGCGAGACAGTGCGCATGGCCGATGGCCTGGATGGCAAAGGTGGACTCTCTTCCGCCGCACGGCAGCGCGCGCTGGAATGCCTGGCCCGTTTCGGCCAGCGCATCCGCAATGTGCCGCCGCACCGGGTGCGCGCCCTGGCCACCAATACCGTGCGCCAGCTGCGTTCTCCCCAGTCGTTCCTGGTCCCGGCCGAAACCGCGCTGGGACACGCCATCGAAGTGGTCAGCGGCCGCGAAGAGGCGCGCCTGATCTACCTTGGCGTGGCCCACGCACAACCTCCAAAGCCCGGCCAGCGCCGGCTGGTGATCGACATCGGCGGTGGATCGACCGAATTCATCATCGGCATGGGCATGCAGACCCTGGAGCGCGAAAGCCTGCAGGCCGGCTGCATCGCCAGCACCCGCCGCTTCTTCCCGGGCGGCAAGCTGAGCAAGAAGCGCTGGAAGGACGCGCTGGCCGAGATCGGCCGCGAGTTCCAGCCGTTCGCCAGCAAGTACCGCGCGCTGGGCTGGCAGGAAGCCCTTGGCTCGTCCGGCACGCACAAGGCGATCAGCGAAATCTGCGCGACCATGAAGCTGAGCAAGGGCGCGATCACCGCCGAGGCCCTGCCGCAGCTGCGCGACGAACTGCTGAAAGCCAAGAAGATCGACGACATCCAGTTGCCGGGGCTGTCCAGCGACCGCCGCCCGATCATCGCCGGCGGCATCCTGGTACTGGAGGCTGCCTTCCAGGCACTGGGCCTGCAGAAGCTGCTGGTCAGCAAGGCGGCGATGCGCGAAGGCATCCTGTACGACATCGTCGGCCGCGCCGGTGAGAACGACCTGCGCGATGAATCGGTGGCCGCGCTCAGCCAGCGCTACGGTATCGACACGGTGCAGGCCGACCGCGTGCAGGACACCGCACTGTCACTGCTGGAGCAGGTGCAGGAACGCTGGCAGCTCGATGCCGACGATGCGCGCATGCTCGGCTGGGCCGCTCGCCTGCACGAGCTGGGCCTGATGATTGCCCACAGCGGCTACCACGTGCATGGCAGCTACGTGCTGGAACACTCGGACATCGCCGGTTTCTCGCGGCAGGAACAGCAGATGCTCGCCGCGCTGGTGCGCAGCCATCGCCGCAGCGTACCCCGGACCGCCTTCGACGCCCTGCCCGAGCGCCTGCTGCTGACCGCGCGCCGGTTGGCCGCCCTGCTGCGCCTGGCGGTGCTGCTCAACCGCGCCCATGAAGACGCCCCGCTGCCGGCGCTGGAACTGACCGCCGACGACAACCGACTGTCACTGATCGTGCCGCAGGCCTTCATCGATGCCCGCCCACTGCTGCGCGCCGACCTGATCGGCGAAACCGACGGCATCGCCGGGCTGGGCATCCAGTTCCGGCCGTTCGTGGCCTGATCCGGCCCGGGCGAGACCCGGGCCGCGCGCAATTCGCGCTGCGCCGCAACATCAACCCACCGTCGCTATAGATGCATCTCATCTGCAAGCCCCCGAATTCCTTCACATTTTCATCACCAGCATGACACGTGGTGAATTATTTCGACACGGGCTATTTACAAACTCTTAACTACCGAGACTAGTATTGGGGCACCGGCGCACTTCCGCTGGGCAATTGGGTGCTTTTTTGGGCATCTCCCTACGTCTTTGAGAGAGAGAACGTAATGACTTCACGTACCGTGCTGGGCAAGGCCATTGCCCACGTCCTGGTGACGACCACCGCCGTGGCCGCGCTGCCGGCCTTCGCCCAGGACAGCGGCAACGCTTCGCCGACCAATCTGGATCGCATCGAAATCACCGGCTCGCGCATCCGCCAGGTCGATGTGGAGACCGCCCAGCCGGTGCTGGCAATGACCCGCGTGGACATCGAGCGCCAGGGCTTCAGTTCGGTCGCCGACATCCTGCAGAACGTGACCGCCATGGGCAGCCCGGCGATCAGCCGCGCCAACGCACTGAGCTCGGGCGAAAACACCGGCGGCACCTACATTGACATGCGCAACCTGGGCGCGCAGCGCACTCTGGTGCTGGTCAACGGCAAGCGCCTGGGCATCAGCACCTCGGGCCTGCAGGACGTGTCCTCGCTGCCGGTGTCGGCGGTGGAGCGCATCGAAGTGCTGAAGGATGGCGCCTCGGCCATCTATGGTTCCGATGCGATGGCCGGCGTGGTCAACATCATCACCCGTTCCAACGTCAACGGCGTGACCGCCAACGTCTACCACGGCCAGTACAGCGAAGGGGACGGCGCGCGCGACCGCTTCGACGTGGTCGGTGGCTGGAGCAACGACCGCGTGTCGCTGACCCTGGCGCTGGAACACTCCGAAGAAAAGGGCGTGTGGGCACGTGACCGCTGGTTCAGCAAGTACGGCACCAGCGACCACAATCCGAAGGATCCCTCCAACTGGACCACGCTGAGCCAGTGGGGCCAGATCACCGGCCTGAAGGGCCTGCCGGGCTGCACCGATGCCCGTCTGGGCTGCGGCTACTCGCTCAACCGTGGTGCCGACCCGACCAACCCGGCCAACTACCACCTGACCGATACGACGCCGTTCACCGGCGACGTCAGCAATGCCAACGATCAGATGCACGTCATGTACCCGATCAAGCGTGATTCGGTGTACTTCGATGGCCGCTTCAAGCTGACCGACAGCATCAACCTGCGTACCGAGCTGGGCTACAACAAGCGTTCCTCCGAGCGCCAGATCGCCGGCTACCCGACCCAGTCCAGCTCGGTGTCCATCCCCAATGACCCGAACGCCACTGGCCAGATGTCCAGGGACAGCTACTTCAACCCGTTCGGCAGCCAGCACGGCTACGCCAACCCGACCGCAGTGTCCTGGAACCGCCGCACCTGGGAAGTACCGCGCGTAAGCACCAGCGAACTGAAGACCTATCGCGCGGTGGTGTCGCTGGATGGCTCCTTCGAGATCGGCCAGCGCTACTTCGACTGGGACGTGGGCTATCAGTACAACCGCAATGAGCTGACCGCCACCGCCACCGGCAACCTGCACAAGAAGCGCGTGCGTGATGCCGTGGGCCCGTCGTTCCTCGACCCGGCCACCGGCAAGGTGATGTGCGGCCGCCAGGGCGCGGTCATCGATGGCTGCAAGCCGTGGAACCCGCTGGTGCCGTTTGGCAAGAACGATCCGTACGGCCTGACCGGCAACGAAGAGCTGCTGTCCTGGCTGTTCCCGGCCGAGAAAACCACCGGCCGCACCACCACCAAGAACGCGTTCGCCAACCTGTCGGGCAGCATCATCACCCTGCCGGCCGGCGACCTGGGCTTTGCCTTCGGCGTTGAGAGCCGCAAGGAAGATGGCCAGTACACGCCTGACGCGCTGGCCCAGACCGGTGCCACCACCAACCTGGCCGCTGGCCCGACCGGTGGCAGCTACACGGTGAAGGAAGCGTACCTGGAGCTCAACGTGCCGATCCTGGCCGACCTGCCGGGCGCCAAGGAACTGAGCCTCAGCGCCGCAACGCGTTTCTCCGAGTACAACACCTTCGGCAACACCCTCAACAGCAAGTTCGGCTTCAAGTGGAAGCCGATCGACCAGCTGCTGGTCCGCGGTACCTGGGCTGAAGGTTTCCGTGCACCGACCATCAGCGACCTGTACGGTGGCGGTTCCGAAACCTTCGCGCAGTTCAGCGATCCCTGCGACACCGTGTTCGGCGCTTCCAAGAACAGTCCGGAAGTCCGCGCACGCTGCGCACGCGACATCGCCGATGCCGGCAACTTCCGTCAGCTGCGCCAGGGCAATACGCCGGTGACCACCGCGCAGGACGCAACGCCGACGCCGTTCGTGTCCGGTTCCAATCCGCAACTGACCCCGGAAACCTCGACCAGCAAGACGCTGGGCGTGGTGTGGAGCCCGACCTTCATCAGCAACTTCAACGTTGCGCTGGATTGGTGGAAGATCCGCATCGACAACACCATCGTCGATGACAGCCCGAACCAGATCCTCACCGACTGCTACGAGCAGGGCATCCAGGCACGTTGCAGCCGCTTCACGCGTGATGCGGCCACCGGCATCGTCACTGGCTTGAGGTTCGGCAACCGCAACGCCGGCTTTGCCGAGACCGAAGGTTACGACCTCGACGTCAGCTACCGCGTCGATACCAGCTACGGCAAGCTGAGCGCTGGCTGGACCAGCACCTATGTCAGCAAGAACATTTACCGTTCCACCAACGATACCGGCGTGGTGCCCACCCCGATCAACGGCGTGGCCAACACCATCGGCACCAACACCAGCCTGGCCTTCCGGGTGCGTTCGAACCTGGTGCTGGGTTGGGATATCGGTGACTTCGGCGTCAGCTGGACCGCGCGTTACTACTCCGGCGTGAAGGAGCGTTGCCTCAACGCCACCCGTTACGCGGATGAGTGCTCCGATCCGGGCTTCATGGCCCCGTGGATCAAGGGGACGCGCGATTACAACGAGCGTGGCGCGGTCACCTTCCATGACGTGCAGTTCCGCTACAACCTGCCGTGGGATGCCACCGTGTCGGTTGGCGCCAACAACGTGTTCGGCAAGGAAGGCCCGGTGATGTACAGCAAGCCGAACTCGTCGTTCTCCTACTACGGCGGCTACGACATCGGTCGTTTCATGTACATGAAGTACCAGCAGCGCTTCTGATCCATCCGCGTTGTTGAAGCTCCACGACCACGGCCCTTCGGGGCCGTGGTTTTTTTTCTGCCCGCAGCGGCCGCGACCGGCGTCATCTGCCGGTCGCAAGGCGGTCATATCGGCTACATCGCCAGCACCGAGCATGCCGGAAACCCGGAGGCCCGCCATGCGCTATGCCATCGTCACCGAGACCTACCCGCCGGAAGTGAACGGCGTTGCCCTGACCGTGCAGGGGCTGGAACAGGGACTGCGCAACGCCGGCCACGAGATCGACCTGATCCGCCCGCGACAGGCCAGTGAAGCGCTGGACTCCGCAGCGGGCACCCTGTTGGTTCCGGGTGCCGCCCTGCCGCGTTACCCCGGTCTGCGCTTCGGGCTGCCGGCCCCGATCCGGCTCGGCCGCCATTGGCAGCAGCAACGCCCCGATGCCGTCTATGTCGCCACCGAAGGCCCGCTGGGCTGGTCGGCGGTGCGCACCGCACGGCGCCTCGGCATCCCGGTGGCCAGTGGCTTCCACACCCGCTTCGACGAATACCTGCCCGACTATGGCGTGGCTTGGCTGCAGGCCGCCGCGATGCGCTGGATGCGTCGTTTCCACAACCAGGCCGATGCAACGCTGGTACCCACCCGCGAACTGCAGCAGTTTCTCGGCGAACAGGGTTTCGAACGCGTACGCCTGCTGGCCCGTGCGGTCGACAGCCAGCAGTTCGATCCCGGCCGGCGCGATCCTGCGCTGCGCGAGGAGTGGGGCGTGGACGGCAACGGCCTGGTGGCGATCTACGTCGGCCGCATCGCCGCCGAGAAGAATCTCGGCCTGGCGGTGAAGGCATTCCGCCGCCTGCAGCAGATCCGTCCCAAGGCGCGCTTCGTGTGGGTGGGCGATGGTCCGGCCCGCGAAAAACTGGCGCACGAGAATCCCGACTTCATCTTCTGTGGCATCCAGCGCGGCGAAGCCCTTGCACGCCATTTCGCCAGCGGCGATCTGTTCCTGTTCCCCAGCCGCAGCGAGACCTTCGGCAACGTGACCCTTGAAAGCATGGCCAGCGGCGTGGCAACCGTGGCCTTCGACTATGGCGCTGCCCGCGAGTACCTGCGCAGTGGCGAGAATGGCGCCGCGGTGGACAACGATGAGCAGTTCATCGAAGCGGCCGTGCAGCTGGCTGCGGATGACGCGCAGCGCAGGACGCTGGGCGGCAACGCCGCACGCGCCATGAAGCGCCTGCATCCGCAGCAGGTGGTGGCGGAGTTCGATGCCCTGCTGGCCGAACTGGCGCAGTCGCGGAGGATCGGCCATGCGCACAACGCGGCTTGAACTGCTGGCCGACCGCGAAGCCCGCCTGTGCCGGCGGGCCAACCACTACTGCCGCCGCCGCCGCGTGCGCCGCGTGTTCGCGGTCATCAGCCGGCTCGGTGATGGCGTGTTCTGGTATGTGCTGATGGGCGCGCTGGTGCTGCTCGATGGCTTCGACGGCCTGCGCGCGTCCGTGCACATGGCCGCCACCGGCCTGGCCGCGCTGTTGCTGTACAAAGGCCTGAAGCGCTGGACCCGGCGCCCGCGCCCGTATGCGGCCGACCTGCGCATCCGCGCCTGGGTGGCACCGCTGGATGAGTTCAGCTTCCCCTCCGGCCACACCCTGCACGCGGTGTCGTTCACCATCGTGGCGCTGGCCTACTACCCGTGGCTGGCGCCGCTGCTGGTACCGTTCACGGTGGGCGTGGCGCTGTCGCGTGTGGTGTTGGGCCTGCATTACCCCAGCGACGTGCTGGCCGCCACCGGCATCGCCATCGGGCTGGCCTCGGCCAGCCTGGCCTGGTTGCCGTTGCCGGTGTAGCCCCCGGGGTCAGATCCGTTCGGTAGCGCCGGGCCATGCCCGGCGGTGGATGTCCTAGAATGGCCGCATGACCACGCTGTTCATTTCCGACCTGCACCTGGACCCCAGCCGTCCGGAGATCACCGATCTGTTCCTGCGCTTCCTGCGCGAGCAGGCGCCCGGCGCCGATGCGCTGTACATCCTCGGCGACCTGTTCGAAGCCTGGATTGGCGATGACACGCCCTCGCCTGCCGCCGATGCGGTGGCCGATGCGCTGAAGGTGCTGTCCGACAGCGGCGTGCCGGTGTACTTCATCCGCGGCAACCGCGATTTCCTGCTCGGCGAGGACTACGCGCGCCGCGCCGGCCTGCGCATCC
Organism: Stenotrophomonas sp. 57; assembly: GCF_030291075.1. Lineage (NCBI taxonomy): Bacteria > Pseudomonadati > Pseudomonadota > Gammaproteobacteria > Lysobacterales > Lysobacteraceae > Stenotrophomonas > Stenotrophomonas sp. 57. Next base: position 925,053 of record NZ_CP127407.1, on the reverse strand, counting down.
TGCCCGACCCGTGCCTGATCGAACTGTATGGCCGCCCGGTGCTGTTGCAGCACGGCGACCTGCTGTGCACCGACGACATTCCTTACCAGCAGTTCCGCGCGCAGACGCGCGACCCGGTGTTCCAGGCGCAGTTCCTGTCGCAGCCACTGGCCGCGCGCATCGCGTTCGCGCAGAAGGCGCGCGAAGCCAGCCAGGCCCGCCAGTCGGAAATGAAGCAGGGTGATCGCGCGCAGTTCGAGACCGTCACCGACGTGGCCCCGGCCGAAGTCGATGCCACCTTCGTGCGCCACGGCGTGGACACCATGATCCATGGCCACACCCATCGCCCGGCGATCCATTCGCTGCAGGCCGGTGGCCGCGCCTGCACCCGCATCGTGCTGGGCGACTGGTACGAGCAGGGTTCGGTGCTGCGCGTGGATGCCAGCGGCTGGTCGCTTGATACCCTGGCCCGCGGGTAAGTCCTGCCGGCAGGACATCCGCGGCCGCGCAAGGCGGCCGCGGACTGTACGGACTCAGCGGAAGGCCGCGATGGTGGCCTTCGTATTGACCAGCACACGCTGGTTGTCGGCGGTACTGGCATTGCCCATCGGGATGCCGTTGTAGCTGATGTTCGGGTTGGACCAGTAGTTCAGGCGCGGGCAGCTGCGGGTGCAGTTGTAGGCCATGATCGTGCGCCAGCCGGTGCCGCTGGCCGGTTCATAGCGGTAGCCGTGACCATAGGCGTAGGGCGAGGTGCTCGAGTCCGTGGCGATGTCATGCCGCGCGCTCTGCAGGTGGCCGATCTCATGCGCGAACGAGTAGTAGCCGGTCGCGCAATCCCAGTACACCGCCGCGAATGCGGTCGATGCGGTCGAGCCGATGCCAGAGGCTAGGCCGCAGTACGCGGCGTTGTTGATCAGCAGTACGCCGACGTCGGCTGCGGTGCTGTTGCGGCTGGTATGGATGCTGTCCATGTAGCCATCACTGGTGCCACGGAAGCGCGCCAGATCGGTATCGAAGCTGCCCGACTCGCTGTAGCTGGTGGTCTCGTAGCCGGCCAGCTGCAAGGTGATGCCGACGTTGCTGTTGACGTAGCCCTGGTTGGACTCAGCCACCGCCAGCTGCACCAGCGACTGCATGTTGCCGCCGTAGGCTGACACCGCAGCGTTGGTCGCCACCACCAGCACGCGGATGGTCGCCGGCGTGCCCGACGAAGCCTGCGCGATGCCGATGTGGTCGTTGTCGCCCATCGGGATCTTCGGCAGCTGGTTGTAGTCGGCCGGATGATCGGCCGGCATCCGCGATTCGTCCACTTCCACCAGTACGTGGCGGTTGCCCAGCGGACGCAGGCGATACAGCTTGCCGTCCTTGCGGATCGAACCGGTGATCGTGTCGCCCGAGCGCACCAGGATCAGCGAATTGCCCGGATCGTCCTGGCCGCTGGAGGTGGTCGCGGTCAGCCGGTCGGACGGCGAGCGGAACTGGCCGTACCAGATGCTGCCGCCATCGGGCAGAGCTTCGACCTTGCTGCGCACCGCCTGCACGCGCTTGCCGAGCAGCTCGAACTCCAGCTGCGGTTGCGCCGTAGCCGCGGCGTCGACACGCACTTCCTGTACCGTCGCCGTGGACGGCGTGGCCAGCAGCTTGCCGAGTGCGGGCTCACTGTTAGCGGATGCCCGGCTGATCACCGTGACCGGCTCGAACAACGGTGCCGCGTGCGCGGCCGCTGCCACCGACAAACCCAACACCAGGCCACCTGCCGCTTTGCCAATCGATCTGGACAACATTGCGTCGCTCCTTGAATGATGTGAACAGCGTTGATGCAGCACGCCCGGGTTTGCCGGGTCTGGCCATATGGCCTGCGCGGGTCGTGTGAATTCAATAGTTGACGCGAATGAAGATCAGGAACTGTGATCGACCGCATCTGCGTTCAGTCAGGTCAAAAGCGTCACTGCACGTCGTACACACACTGTTTTCGCGCTACTTTGACGCAGTCACGACGGGGGATGCACATGGCACCATCGCAGGAGACGGACGAAGATGACGGCTTGCTGCGGATAGGCCTGTTCTTCGATGGCACGCGCAACAATGCCCACAACCTGGCGCGCGGTCGCCCGCAGCGTCCGCAACCGCGTCCGGCCGAACTGCGCGCCGACGACGATTCGACCTACCAGAGCCGGCTGACCAGCAGCTACGACAACGGCCTGACCAACATCGCGCGCCTGCAGCAGCTGTATCCGGACAGCCGCCGCGATGCGATGGCCGCGCCTTCGCTGTCGATCTATGTGGAAGGCGTGGGCACCCGCGATGATGCCGATGACGATCTGATCGGGCTGGCCTTCGGTATCGGTGCCAGCGGCGTGCGGGCGAAAGTGCAGCGCGTGCTGCAGGTGCTGCTGCCAGCCGCGCTGGCGGAACTGTCCACGCGCTGGCGGCAGCCGCTGCATCGCGTGCAGCTGGATCTGTTCGGTTTTTCACGCGGCGCTGCCTCGGCCCGTGACATCGCCAACCAGCTGCAGGGGTGGGATGGCACGCGGTGGCGGCAGCTGCTGCAGGCCTCGGGCCTTGCCTGTGCAACCGACTTCGCCCCCGCCACGCCGGTGCTGCGCTTCATCGGTCTGTTCGACACTGTGGTCGCGGTCAATGGCGGCCGCGCCGATGAGCAGCCGCAACTGGCTCTGCGCAGTGGCATCGCACGCCACGTCGTACAGCTCACCGCGCGTGATGAACATCGCCAGCACTATCCGCTGACCAGCGTGGCACCGCCGTTCACCGAGATCGCGCTGCCCGGCGTGCACGCCAACATCGGTGGTGGCTACAACCAGCTGGAGGAAGGCCCCAAGCTGCTCAGTCGCCCACGTCGGCAACAACTGCGTCGGCCAGCAGTGGCTGACTACCAGACGCCACCGCTGGCCCTGCTGCAGACGACCACGGCCTACGCTGAAACACTGGCCGATGCCGAGCGCTGGCGGCAACAACTGGGTGTGGGCGAGAAAGAGGTCTGGGTGGATGTCTGGCACCAATGGCAGCAGCAGCGTCGTGCCGGCAGCCGCAGCGTGCTGCTGTCACCGGTGCTGTATGTGACCGCTGCGGTAGTGCTGCGCCGGAAGATCGATTGGCGTTACCAGCTGATCGCACTACAGGTGATGCAGCAACAGGCTATCAATGCCGGCGTGCAATGGACCGCCAATGCCGCCGAAGTTCCTGGCTGGGAGCTGCCGTCGGCCCTGCAGCCGATCGCACGGCGGCTGGTGGGCGGACAGGCACTGACCCAGACCCAGGAAGCGTTGCTGCGGCGGCGCTACCTGATGCAGTCGGCGCACTGGAATTTCGACGCGCTGGGCGACACCGCACTGACCTACGCCGCCGATGCCGGCGTCAGCGAACTGCCATACCGGCCGGGGCCGGGGTTGTTGTACATCAACCGGCCGACCGTGGACGGCAAGCGCGTGGTGTTGCCGAATGGGTGAACTGCATCCAACCGGCGCCAATCAACCCGCCTGTTCGACCAGGTTGGCCAGCTCATCCGCATCGAACCCGGCCAGCAGGCGCGCTTCCATGTTGAACGGCCCGTGCAGGTAGCCGCCGGCGTACTCCACCAGCAGTTCCTTGAAGCGTGCGCGCGGTTCGACACCGGCGCGGTCGCAGTACCAGCGATACCAGCGCGAGCCGGCGGCAACATGCGCCACTTCCTCGCGCAGGATCACTTCCAGCACATCGGCGGTTTCACCATCGCCGACATTGCGCAGCTTCTCGATCATGCCGGGCGTCACGTCCAGGCCGCGCGCTTCCAGCACGCGTGGCACCAGCGCCATGCGTGCCAGGCCATCGTGCGCGGTCTTTTCGCACATTTCCCACAGGCCGTTGTGCGCGGGGAAATCGGCGTAGTCGTGGCCGTGTGCCTGCAGGCGCTCACGCAGCAGCATGAAGTGCCGCGATTCGTCGTCGGCACAGCTGACCCAGTCGGCATGGAACGCCGGCGGCAGGCCGCGGAAGCGGTACACCGCATCCCAGGCCAGGTCGATCGCGTTGAGTTCGATATGCGCGATGGCGTGGATGAAAGCAGCCCGCCCTTCCACACCACCCAGTCCGCGCCGCGGCACTTCGCGCGGGTGCACCAGCACCAGCTGCGCCGGCCGGCCGGGCATGCGGATCGGCTCCGGCGGCGGCGCGTCGGCAGCCACCTTCAGGCGGCCGGCACGGAACGCAGCGGCATGGGCCTGGGTCAGCGCAACCTTGCGCAGCGGATCGGCTTCAGCCAGGCACTGCTGCGCAGCGCGCAGCAGGTCGCCACCAACGTCGGGCACATCAACCACGCCTGATCCTCAGGCGCGGCGCTTGTGCTTGGCATCGTCCGAACGCAGCTGCTGGATGCGCTCGAAGTAGCCCGGCTCGATGCCGGTCGGGTAGTGCCCGTTGAAGCAGGACGAGTCGAAGCTGCGCAGCGCCGGGTTGCCCTCGCTCACCGCCGCTTCCATGTCCTCGATGTCCTGGTAGATCAGCCAGTCGCAGCCCAGGTGCGCTTCGATCTCTTCAACCGTGCGGTTGTGCGCGACCAGCTCTTCGGCGGCCGGCATGTCGATGCCGTAGATGTTCGGGTAGCGCACCGGCGGCGCGGCGCTGGCCAGGTAGACCTTGCGGGCGCCCGCATCACGCGCCATCTGCACGATCTGCTGGCTGGTGGTGCCACGCACGATTGAATCGTCCACCAGCAGCACCACGCGGTTGCGGAACTCCAGGTGGATCGGGTTGAGCTTGCGACGCACCGACTTCACGCGTTCGCCCTGCCCCGGCATGATGAAGGTGCGGCCGATGTAGCGGTTCTTGATGAAGCCTTCGCGGTACTTCACCCCGAGCACGTTGGAGATTTCCAGCGCGGCATCGCGCGAGGTGTCCGGGATCGGGATGATGGTGTCGATGTCGTGGTCCGGGCGCAGGCGCAGGATCTTCTCGCCCAGCTTGATGCCCATGCGCATGCGCGCCTTGTGCACCGACACGTTGTCGATCATCGAATCCGGGCGCGCGAAGTACACGTACTCGAAGATGCACGGGGTGTGCTCGGCGGGCTCGGCGCAGATTTCGGAGAACAGTTCGCCGCGCGCGGTGATCACCAGCGCTTCGCCCGGCTGCACGTCGCGCACGCGCTGGAAGCCCAGCACGTCCAGTGCCGCCGATTCGGAAGCCACGATGTACTCGTCACCTTCAGCGTGGCTGCGCTTGCCCAGCACCAGCGGACGGATGCCATGCGGGTCGCGGAAGGCGACCAGGCCCAGGCCCAGCACCACGCTGACCACTGCATAGCCGCCCTTGCAGCGGCGGTGCACGCCGGCCACCGCGCGGATGGCCGCTTCCGGGCTGAGCTGGCGCTGCTGCTCCAGTTCGTAGGCGAACACGTTCAGCAGCACTTCGCTGTCCGAATCGGTGTTGACGTTGCGGCGGTCCTGCTCGAACACCTGCTGGCGCAGCGCCTCGGTATTGATCAGGTTGCCGTTGTGAGCCAGCGCGATGCCGTAAGGCGAGTTGACGTAGAACGGCTGCGCCTCGTCCATGCCTTCCGAACCGGCGGTGGGGTAACGCACATGGGCGATGCCGACGCTGCCTTCCAGGGTGGACATGGTGCGGGCATCGAACACATCGCGGACCAGGCCGGTGGCCTTCTGCACGCGCAGGCGGCTGCCATTGGCGGTGGCGATGCCCGCCGCGTCCTGGCCACGGTGCTGGAGGACGGTCAAGCCGTCATACAACTGCCCGGCGACGTTCTGGTTGCCGACGATTCCGACGATGCCACACATGGTGCGAGGTCTCCGCTGGGCTGTGCCCAGTTACAAGGAAGGTGGCCGTACCTGGCCGCGGTGGTCGCCGCGCCTGCGGTCGACATTGGCCGGATCGCCCGGCTCGATACTGTCCGGCAGTGCTGGGGCGTCCGGACGCACTTCGGCCGGATCGTAGGAATCGCCCTGTTCCGCTTTTGCAGGCCGCAGCCATCCGCTGCCTGCCACTACCTGATTGAGGATGCCATTATCGCCTGCCGCGCCCGGCTTTCCCAACCCGCCGCCTGCGTTCCTGCCCAACTCCATCAATGCAGATGGGGACAGCGCGTCGGTCGGCAAGGCCTTGGGCAGCAGATCGGCCCCGGCAACCTCCCAGTGCGGCAGCTTGCTGTTCATCCAGGCAACGGTGGGGTTCAGCAGTGGGCGCACCGCCGAACGCTGCCAGGAAGGCTCGGCGGTCAGCGGAGTGAAACTGCCCAGCAGCAGCAGGATCGCGGCGATCAGGCCGCCACGGACCACGCCCAGCACACCTCCCAGCAGCCGGTCCAGGCTGGTGAGCATGCTGCGGTTGACCAGGGCCTTGATGACCATGCCGACCACGGCGACCACGATCATCACGCCGATGCCCACGCCCAGGTAGCCACCAACGAAGTGTTCGCCGCCCGGGGCGGCCGGGGCGGCCCACCAATGGGCCGCGTCATTGCCGAAGGCGAAGGCCGCCCACGCGGCCAGCAGCCACGACAGGGTGCCGATGACGATGCCGACGAAGCCGCGCAGCATCCCCAGCAGCGCCGAGGCGGCGATCACGATCAGCAGCACCACGTCGATCATGGCGCCCCGCTCCTTCGGCGGCGCTGGCAACGGGGCTGCGCGTGGGTCATGGGTGCGGTCGCACCATGCCGGCCACGCCGACCTTGGCGGCGACCTGCGCCTTCAGCTGCTCGGCATCGGCGCGGTTGGCCACCGGCCCAACGCGGACGCGGTGCAGGGTGCCCTTTTCAGTGCGCACCTGCTCGACAAAGGCGCTGAAGCCCGCGACCCGGACCTTGTCGCGCAGGGCGTTGGCATCGTTGGCCTGGCCGAACGCGCCCAGCTGCACGGCAAAGCCGACGCCGCTGGCCGCCGGTGCGGCGGGCGTGGTCGGGGCGGTTGCCGGCTTGCTGGCGGCGGCATCCGGCTTGGGCTCCGGCTTCGGGGTTTCGGGCTTCGGCGCCGGCTTCGGCGGCTCCGGCTTGGCGGCCGGGGCGGTCGTTGCGGTCGGCGTACTCGGCGGCAGGCTTTCGCTGTGCACCGGGTTGCTGCTGGCCGACGGCGCAGTGGCTGCGGACGGGGTACTGGCGCCTGGCGTGGACGGTGCCGGGGTGGCTGCCACCGGGGCGCTGCTGGCCGCTGCGGCATCCAGGGTGATCACTTCGGCCTTCACGTCGGCGCGGATCTTCACCGCCTGCAGGCGAGCCGCCTCGGCCTGGGCGCGGTCGGCATACGGCCCGACACGCACGCGCCATGCCTGGCGCCCGTTGATGGTCGTCGTTTCGGCGAAGCCCGGCAGCTGCGAGCGCTTCAGGTAAGCGATCACCGCGTCGGCGTCGGCCTTGCTGCCGTAGGCACCGAAGGTAACCGCATAGTTGCCGGCGGCAACCGCCGGCGACGTGTCCACGGTCGGCGGCGTGGCGGGCGCTGTGGCCTCCGCAAGCGGTTTGGCCTGGCCGGTCTGCAGCCCCGTGGCACCGCCCGCCGGGGCCACCAGCGGCAGTTCACGGGTTTCGAACTGGCCATCGGCAGGTGCATCCGGCGCGGCGATCGGCACATTGGCGACGCCGCTGTCCGGTGCGGGTCCCTTGACCAGCATCGGCAGGAAAATCACGGCCAGTGCCACCAGCACGATGGCACCAATTAGACGCTGTTTCAGAGGCGTATCCACGTGAGGCAGGCAACTGTCCGGAGATTGCCATCGATTATACGGGTGCCGGACCGGACGGCGTCGGCGTTGGCTGAACGCGTATCAGGCGGCGTCCTGCAGCCATTGCAGGGCGGCGGCGGCGGTATGGAAGGAGCCGAACACCAGTACCCGGTCCCCACGTTCGGCCTGGGCCAGTGTCTGCGCCAGCGCCTGTTCGACGCTGTCAGCCAGCGCCGCCGTGGCGGCGACCGTGCCGGCCAGGCGTGCCTGCAGCTGGGCGGCGCTCTGCCCGCGCGGGCCTTCCAGCCCGGCCAGGGTCCACTCGCCCACCACGTCCTCCAGCGCCTGCACCACGCCCGCTGCGTCCTTGTCCTGCAGCGCGGCGTACACCGTCAGGGTGCGCCCGGCCGAGACCTCGGCCTTCAGCGCACGCGCGAGCTGGCCCGCGGCCTGCGGGTTGTGGCCCACGTCCACACGGATCTGCACGCCGTCGCGCTCGAATGCCTGCAGCCGGCCGGAAATGCGCGCCGCCGCGACACCGGCAGCCCACGCCGCGCGCGGCACCGGCTTGTCCAGCGCGCGCAGCGCGGCGATGGCGGCGCCGGCGTTGGCCAGCTGGATCGGGCCGGCCAGCGCCGGGGTCGGCAGTTCCATGCGCAGGCCGACGTCGCGCCAGCGCCAGCGCTGGGCATCGATCGGCTCGTAGAAATAATCGCTGCCGCCACGGATCGCGTTGGCGCCGACCAGGTAAGCACGGCGCAGCACGCTCGACGGTGGATCGGTCTCGCCCAGGATCACCGGCTTCCAGCCGCGGATGATGCCGGCCTTCTCGGTACCGATCGCCTCGCGGTCCTCGCCCAGCCACTCGGCATGGTCGATGTCCACCGTGGTGATCACGGCCACGTCGGCGTCGATGATGTTGACCGCATCGAGGCGACCGCCCAGGCCCACTTCCAGCACCGCCAGGTCCAGCCCGGCGTCGCCGAACAGCCGCAGCGCGGCCAGCGTGCCGTACTCGAAATAGGTCAGCGTGGTTTCGCCACGCGCCGCCTCGATGGCGTTGAACGCGGCAACCAGCGCGGCATCGTCCACGTCCTGGCCGTCGATGCGCACGCGCTCGTTGTAGCGCAGCAGGTGCGGCGAGGTGTACGCGCCGACCTTCCAGCCGGCGGCGCGCGCGATGGCCTCGATGAAGGCCACGGTGGAACCCTTGCCGTTGGTACCACCGACCACGATGGTGCGCTTGGCCGGCGCGCCCAGGCCCATCGCCGTAGCCACGGCGCGCACGCGCTCCAGGCCCATGTCGATGGTCGCCGGGTGCTGGCGTTCAATGTAGTCCAGCCAGTCGGCCAGGGTGGTCGGGGTGTTCGTCACGGCAGCGGTTCCAGCAGAAGCAGTTGATGCGGGGGGATGGATCAGAGGGCGCGGTGCTTGGCTTCGCCAAAGAACGGCGTGTGGTGGGCGCAGTCGTTCAGGCGCACCACTTCCAGGCTGTCCAGGTCGGGGCCTTCGAGCAGGTTGAGCGTGGTCGGTGCCTGGCGGAAGGTCCACAGGCGGGAGATCGGCAGGCCCAGCACCTTGCACAGGATCACGCGGTTGACCGCGTCGTGGGCGACCACCAGCAGGGTGTCGTGCTCGCCGAGGCCTTCGGTGGCACGGGCCAGGCCACGCCAGCTGCGTTCCAGCACCAGGCGCAGCGATTCGCCGCCGGGCATCAGCACGGTATCCGGTTCCTCGCGCCAGGCCTGCAGGCGCGACGGATCCTTTTCGTTGATTTCGCTGGCCAGCAGGCCTTCCCATTCGCCGTGGGCGATTTCCTGCAGCTCCGGCTCGGTCAGCAGCATGTCGGCGCGGGCGGCGCCAAGCGCCAGCTGCGCGGTGCGCTGCGCGCGCGACAGCGGCGAAGCGACGGCACGGGTGATGTCCACCGAGGCCAGCCGGGCACCCAGTGCCTGGGCCTGGGCTTCACCGATCGGCGAAAGCGGGATGTCGATCTGGCCCTGGTAGCGGCCTTCGGCGTTCCACGGCGTTTCGCCGTGACGGGCAAGCAGGATGCGCATGCGAGCAAGGGGTCCTGGGGGAAGGAGGTTTCCGCGTTCGTTCACATCCTGTGAAGTATGCGGAACAGGGATGATACCTGTTCGGCGCACCGGGCCGGGGCGGGCATGAAAAAACCCCGCGACCTGCGTCGCGGGGTTTCAGGTCCGGCAGTAGATCCACGCCATGCGTGGTTGCACCGCCAGGCCGTAGGCGTTGCCGGCCAGCGGCCGGCACTCCCTTATTTCGCCAGGTTGAGTTCCTTCAGCAGCTCCGGTGCCGGCGCCACCTCCTGCATGATCCACTGCATGTAGCGGCTGTCGACCGAGATCATGCGGGTCATCACCGGGTCGAACACCCAGTTGGAGCTGACCGATTCCCAGTTGCCGTCGAAGGCCAGGCCGACCAGCTTGCCGTTGGCGTCCAGCACCGGCGAACCGGAGTTGCCGCCGGTGATGTCCAGGTTGGACAGGAAGTTCACCGGCACCGAGCCGATGCGCTTGTCTTCCAGGCCGCCGTAGCGCTTGGCCTTGACCGCATCGAGCAGCGCCTTGGGCGCATCGAACGGATCCACGCCGGTGTCCTTGGCGACGATGCCTTCCAGCGTGGTGAACGGGGTGTAGGCCACGCCGTCCTTGGGCTCATAGCCCATCACGTTGCCGAAGGTGATGCGCAGCGACAGGTTGGCGTCCGGGTACACGAACTCACCCTGGCTCTTCTTGTAGTCGGCCAGGGCCTGCAGGTACAGCGGACGCGCGGTCAGCGACTCGCCTTCCCGGATCTTCTTCTGCTCTTCCTGCTTCAGCAGCGACGGCATGATCGCCACCGCGTACTGGATGGCCGGATCGCTGCTGGCTTCAAACGCGGCGCGGTCGGCCTTGAACCACTTCAGGCGCGCGTCCAGGCTGCCCAGCTCGGTGCCCGACAGCTTGGTGACCAGCGCCTTGACGGCGTTGGCATCGCTGCCACCCAGCCAGGTGTTGAGCACTTCATTGTTGCGCTGTGCGGCCGGCAGGGCGACGTACTGGTCCAGCCAGTAGGTCTGCAGCTGCTGGTCCATCTTCGCCACGTAGCGGCGGTCCATCTGCTTCAGGCCGCCTTCCAGGGTCGGCAGGTCGCGCTGCTGGTAGCCGACTTCGCGCTCGGCGTCCGGCTTGGTGCGCTCGATCGACAGGCGATACAGGCCGATGGCAGCGCTGACCGCCTGGGTGTTGTTGAACTGGCCGACGAACAGGTCACGCTCGCGGGTGGCCTTGCTGGTGTCCAGGTGCTTGACCAGCTGCGCGTGTGCGGCCAGTGCCGGCTTGCCGGCGGCGCCCTGCTTCTTCAGCCACGCCAGCACGGCGGCTTCTTCGGCCTGCTTCTGGCCAGCCGCGTCGATGCGCTTGAAGCCTTCCAGCTGGCCCGAGTAGTTCTTGGCCACGTTGTTCATGCTGGCGGCAGTGGCGGCGTACTTCACCTTGACGTCGGCGTCGGCCTTGCCGGCCTCGTCGATCATCTTCAGCACCGCGTTGTAGTGCTTGGCGATGGTCGGGTAGGTCCAGTTGGCGGTTTCGTTGAACTCACCGGCCAGCGCATAGCGGTTGGTGCGGCCCGGGTAACCGGCCACCATCACGAAGTCGCCGGCACCCAGCGGCTGGTCGGTGAACTTCAGGAAGTGCTTGGGCTGGTACGGCACGTTGTCGGCCGAGAACGCCGCCGGCTTGCCGTCCTTGCCGACGTAGGCGCGGTAGAACGAGAAATCGCCGGTGTGGCGCGGCCACATCCAGTTGTCGACATCGCCGCCGTACTTGCCGACGCTGCCCGGGGGCGCGTAGACCAGGCGCACGTCCTTGATTTCCATGTTGCGGAACAGGCGGTAGGTGTTGCCGCCGGAGAAGGTGTACAGGCGGCAGCGGAAGCCTTCCTCGGCTTCACAGGCGGCGACCTGGGCCTTGTCGAAGGCGTCCAGCGCGCGGCTGCGGGCCAGCGGGTCGTTGCCGGCGGCGGCAATCGCGGCCTTGGCCTGCGCGGTGACGTCGGTGATCTGGTCCAGCACGTAGACGCGGGCATTCGGGCCCGCGCTCAGTTCATCGCTGTGCTTCGGGGCGTTGAAGCCGTCCTTGATCAGGTTCTTCTGCGCGGTCGAATTCAGCTGGATGGCGCCGTAGGCGCAGTGGTGATTGGTGACCACCAGGCCCTGCGGCGAGACGAAGCTGGCGGTGCAGCCGCCCAGCGCAACCACCGCGCCCATCGGGTCGCCGGTGAGGTTGGACAGCTGTTCCGGGGACAGCTTCAGGCCGGCCTTCTGCAGCGGGCCGGCGATTTCCGGCAGCTGCTGCGGCACCCACATGCCTTCAGCGGCATGGGCGACCTGGGCCAGCCCGAGGCTGGCGACGATGGAGAATGCAAGCAGGTTCGAGCGCATGGAGCGGCCCCTGGTAGTGGAACCCTCGATTGTAGCCCGCCGCCCTGCCCCGGCCCGAACCCCGGAAGTCATGCAATCGGATGCTTCCACCGTTCAGCGTCTCCACTGCGATCGGACGGAGACGGGAGGCCAGGCCGATGCAGGACACGCCGTAAACCCATCCATGGGGGCTCGATCGCGCCATCCATGGCGCTTACGGTCCTGCATCGGCCTGGCCTCCCGTCTCCCGACAATTCCCTGGCCTCGGGCGGTAGCGCCGGGCCATGCCCGGCGAGTGCAGCGGCCACGTTCGAAACGCCTGCCGGCGCACGCCTTTCGTTCCGCCAATGCACCCGCAGCGCAACATGGGAATTCCGCCCGGCACCCTATAATCCGCGTTTTCCCCCTGATGAGTTCCACCCGATGGCGCAGCAAACGATGAAGGCCCTGGTCAAGCGCGAAGCGGCCAAGGGCATCTGGATGGAAGAGGTTCCGGTACCGACCCCGGGCCCGAACCAGGTGTTGATCAAGCTGGAGAAGACCGCGATCTGCGGCACCGACCTGCACATCTACCTGTGGGACGAGTGGAGCCAGCGCACGATCAAGCCGGGCCTGACCATCGGCCATGAATTCGTCGGCCGCATTGCCGAAATCGGCCCGGGCGTGACCGGCTACGAGATCGGCCAGCGCGTCTCGGCCGAAGGCCACATCGTCTGCGGCCACTGCCGCAACTGCCGTGGCGGCCGCCCGCACCTGTGCCCGAACACCGTCGGCATCGGCGTCAACGTCAACGGCGCATTCGCCGAATACATGGTGATGCCGGCCAGCAACCTGTGGCCGATCCCGGACCAGATTCCGTCCGAGCTGGCCGCCTTCTTCGACCCCTACGGCAACGCCGCGCACTGCGCGCTGGAGTTCGACGTGATCGGCGAGGACGTGCTGATCACCGGGGCCGGCCCGATCGGCATCATTGCCGCCGGCATCTGCAAGCACATCGGTGCGCGCAACGTGGTGGTGACCGACGTCAACGACTTCCGCCTGAAGCTGGCTGCCGACATGGGTGCCACCCGCGTGGTCAACGTCGCCAATCAGTCGCTGAAGGACGTGATGAAGGAACTGCACATGGAGGGCTTCGACGTGGGCCTGGAAATGAGCGGCAACCCACGCGCGTTCAACGACATGCTCGACTGCATGTACCACGGCGGCAAGATCGCCATGCTCGGCATCATGCCCAAGGGCGCCGGCTGCGACTGGGACAAGATCATCTTCAAGGGCCTGACCGTGCAGGGCATCTACGGCCGCAAGATGTACGAGACCTGGTACAAGATGACCCAGCTGGTGCTGTCCGGCTTCCCGCTCGGCAAGGTGATGACCCACCAGCTGCCGATCGACGACTTCCAGAAGGGCTTCGACCTGATGGAAGAAGGCAAGGCCGGCAAGGTCGTGCTGAGCTGGAACTGATTCACCGTGCCCTCGGCACGTTGAATCAGTCCGCGCATGTTTTCTTATCCCCGCGCCATTGGCGCGCCCCCTGGAACAACAAGGGGGCTCTCCCCCGGATGGGATCAAGAACACTGCGGAATTGAAAAAGGCGCCCGATGGGCGCCTTTTTCGTAGAGCGTGCCAGGCAAGCCTGGCACCTACCGTAACGCCTGCGGCGTTACTTCCCGACCGCCACGGTCAGCAGCACGCGGCTGTGTGCCAGCTTGCCCGAGTTCTCGCGGCCATTGCTGTCGGTGCCGTAGTAACCCAGGCCGACGTTGAACAGGCCGAACTGGCGGCTGACGCCGACGTTCCAGTCGGTGTAGTCCTTGGCCAGGCCCTTCTCGAAGCTGCTGCGGCCGACGTTGGCGTTGAGGGTGAAGTCACGCGGCAGGCCCCACTGGCCGCCGACACCGTAGTACCAGCCGTCGGTCCCGCTGTTCCACTGGTCGTTGGTGTAGGCCACGGTCAGCTTGTAGGTCTCGTCCAGCGTGGTCGTCGTAACCAGCTCGTTGTAGTTCTGGTTGCTGGCACCGATGTAGGTATAGCGGTTCAGCAGCACATCGAAATTGACGCGCGGGGTGACGTCCACGCCATAGCCGATCTGGTAGTCGACCTCGGTGTTCGGGTCGCCCGGACCGAAGTCCACGCCCGATCCCCAGACGCCGGCGTACAGGCCCACCGGGGAGGTGTAGGTGAAGCCCGCCTGCAGGGTCGGCTTCTCGTCGGTCTGCGACACGCCACGGAACAGGTAGTCCGACACGGCGGTGACGTTCCAGCTGTAGGGCGATTCGTTGTCCTGGGCACTGGCGGCAAACGGCGCAAGGGTCAGGGCGGCGGCAATGGCGAGGCAGGCACGGGCATGCTTCATGGGCGTCTCCGAGGGTGGCGGGGGCGGGAGGGGGAGCGGGCAACCGGCGCTAGACAGGCGGGGTTCACGAATTTTTAACCCGTTTGCTATTGCGATGCAACATGTGCCGCCGGTGGCGGGGCCCTGTCCGGCCCGGTCGATGGGCGCCGTTGCCCGGTAGAATCAGTGGTTTCCCCGTGCTGAGCCGTGCCCACGCCATGACCGACGCCTCCTCCGCCCTGACCCGCCACTACGCCGAGGAACTGGACGCCATCCGCGCCCAGGGCCTGTTCAAGTCCGAGCGGATCATCACCAGCCCGCAGTCGGCCGAGATCACCCTCGACGACGGCCGCAAGGTGCTGAACTTCTGTGCCAACAACTACCTGGGCCTGGCCGACCATCCGGACCTGATCCAGGCCGCCAAGGACGCGCTGGATACCCACGGCTTCGGCATGGCCTCGGTGCGCTTCATCTGCGGCACCCAGGACCTGCACAAGCAGCTGGAAAAGCAGATCGCCGACTTCTTCGGCAAGCAGGACACCATCCTCTACGCCGCCTGCTTCGACGCCAACGGCGGCTTGTTCGAGCCGCTGCTCGGCGAAAACGACGCGATCATTTCCGATGCGCTGAACCACGCCTCGATCATCGACGGCGTGCGCCTGTGCAAGGCCAAGCGCTTCCGCTACGCCAACTGCGACATGGCCGATCTGGAAGCGCAGCTGCAGGCTGCCGATGCCGCCGGCTGCAAGACCAAGCTGATCACCACCGATGGCGTGTTCTCGATGGACGGCTTCATCGCGCCGCTGGACGAGATCACCGCGCTGGCGAAGAAGTACAACGCGCTGGTGCACATCGATGAGTGCCACGCCACCGGCTTCCTCGGCGCCACCGGCCGTGGCTCGGCCGAAGTGAAGGGCGTGCTGGACAAGATCGACATCATCACCGGTACCCTGGGCAAGGCCATGGGCGGCGCGCTGGGCGGCTTCACCTGCGCCAGTGCCGAGGTGATCGAACTGCTGCGCCAGCGTTCGCGCCCCTACCTGTTCTCCAACTCGCTGCCGCCGCACGTGGTGGCCGCCGGCATCAAGGCGTTCGAGATGCTGGCCGCCGCCGACGACCTGCGCGACACCCTGGTGGAGAACACCCGCCACTTCCGCGAGAAGATGGTCGCCGCCGGTTTCGACGTGAAGCCGGGCGTGCATCCGATCAGCCCGGTGATGCTCTACGACGCACCGCTGGCGCAGAAATTCGCCGAGCGCCTGCTGGAAGAAGGCATCTACGCGATCGGCTTCTTCTTCCCGGTGGTGCCCAAGGGCCAGGCGCGCATCCGTACCCAGATCAGCGCCGCGCACACCCGTGAACAGCTGGACCGCGCGATCGATGCGTTCACCCGCATCGGTGTCGAGCTGGGCGTGATCAAAGGCTGACCGCCCCGGGGTCGGATCCCTTTCCGCAGGAAAGGGCTCTGACCCCACCAGGCAAGGCGTGCCGACCCAGGTCGGCACCCACAGGCGTCATTTCTTTTTCTTCTTGCCCTTCGGTTCGTCCTTGCTGGCCACCACCACCGGCTTGGCGGCAGCGTCCTGGCCATTGCCCTTGGCAACGCGGATGCCATTGGCCTTCATCCAGGCATCGAACTGGTCGGCGGTCATCTTCTGGTCGCCGTTGCTCATCATGAAGCGGTAGCTGCCGCGGCCATCCAGTTCCGGGGCCTTTACTTCCACCACCGGGGTCTCGGCAGGAGTTTCGGCCCTGGCCACCTTCTTGTGGCCGCCGCAGGCGGTCAGCAGCACCATCGGCAGCAGCAGGCCTGCACAGCGCAGGGTTGGGTTGAGGGTCAGGTGGTACATGGGCAGGCTCCGTTCGGGAAATTCAACAACCAGACGCCCCCACGCCTGGAACGGTGGCCGGCAACTGCCGGCCGCGGGCGATGATCAGCCCGTTGCAGCGGCCCCCAGCCGCTGCTGGTCGCCGACCTCCAGCACCCGCCACTGTCCCTTGCCGAGATCGCCGAGCTGCAGCCCACCGATCGCGACCCGGACCAGGCGCAGCACCTGCAGGTCGAAGGCCGCCAGCAGGCGGCGGATGTGACGGTTGCGGCCCTCGTCGAGGACCACCTCCAGCCACGCGGTCTTGTCGCCGCTGCGCAGCACGCGCACGGCCTGGGCGACGAGGAACTCGCCCTCGTCCTCGATACCGGCGCGCAACGCAGCCAGGGTGTCCTCGTCGGGCAGATGGTCCACCTGCACGTGGTAGGTCTTCTGTGGACCGGTTTCCGGATCGGTCAGGTGCGCGGCCCATTGCGGATCGTTGCTGAACAGCAACAGGCCTTCACTGGCCTTGTCCAGCCGCCCGACCGGGGCGATCCACGGCAGGCCGGCGCCATCGAAGCAGCGATAGACGGTGTCGCGGCCACGCTCGTCCTGCACGGTGGTCACCACCCCACGTGGCTTGTTCAGCATCAGATACAGGCGCTGCGGCGCGCCCATCGGCTGGCCGTCAACCTCGATCGGCGGCGCCGGCTGGCCAATCGGAAATTCCGGATCACGCACGATGCGTCCGGAAACACGCACACGGCCATCGGCGATCCAGCGCGCGGCTTCGCTGCGCGAACAGACACCCGCCTTGGACAGCACGCGCGCCAGGCCATGGCGGACACCGGCGGGCGTGGCAGCGGGAGTCGCACGCCCACGCGTTGCGTGGGAGCGGGCGGCGGGGGATGCAGGCGGGCGGCGCGTACGCAAGCCTCTGCTCCCCGCAGCGCTTACTTCTTGTCGACCGGCTTGGTTTCAGCCGGTGCTTCGGCTGCGGCCGGCGTGGCGGCCGGTGCCGGGCGGGCCTTCACCACGCGCACGCCACGCGCCTTCATCCAGGCGTCGAACTCTTCGGCGGTCATGCGCTTGCCGTTCTGGCTCATGTCGAAGCGCCAGGGCGTGTTGTCGAATTCGGTCTGCGGCTTGTACGCCGCCGGATCGTTCGGCTTCACCGCCGGTGCGCTCGGGATGGCCTTGGCGATGTTCTGGCAGCCATCGATGCGCAGACGCTGCAGCACCTGGTCCAGCGACTGCGACGGATCGTAGTTGCTGCTCAGCACACCGGCCGGCATGCCCAGCTGGTTGCCACGGATGTACAGCTCGTCGGCCACCGGCGCGATGGTCGTGGCCGGCAACGGCAGCGGCGAGGCGCTGGTGTTGACCGAGCAATCGACCGCAGCGTGGGCGGCGGGAACCAGGGCCAGCGCCAGGACGGCGGCCGATGCAGAGCGCAGCATGAGGGGCATCCACGGAAGGAAGTGACGCGGCGAGTTTAGCAATGCCGCGCCAGCTTTCAAGCGCCACTTTCAATGAATACGGCAACTCATTGGTTTTACGAACAAAATCCCGACGAACGGTCACCTTTGCACAGGCAAGGCTGGATTCGAGGCCGCAGAAACAACAAGACCCGGCCGAAGCCGGGTCCTGCTGTGTCTTGCGGGCAGAGCGTCAGAACTTAGTTCTGGACGTTCAGCTCGGTACGACGGTTCTTGGCGCGACCTTCCGGGTTGTCCGAACCATCCGGGTTGGTGTTCGGAGCAATCGGACGGCTCTCACCATAGCCGATCGGGCCGACCAGGCGACCGGCGTCAACGCCGTTCTTGGTCAGGTAGTTGTACACGGCGGTAGCGCGACGCTCCGACAGCTTCTGGTTGTAAGCGTCGGTACCCTTCGAGTCGGTGTGACCGGCAACTTCAACGCGCAGATCCGGGTAACGCTTCAGGATCTCGGTGGCTTCGCTCAGGATCGCCACGGCGTCCGGACGCAGGTTCGACTTGTCGAAGTCGAAGTTGACGCCCTTCAGGTCGATGGAGACCGGAACCGGGCAACCGTCCGGACCGATGGTCTGACCCGGCTGCGAGTTCGGGCACTTGTCGTCGCAGTTGTTGACGCCGTCACCGTCGTCGTCCAGGTCGGCGCAGCTCGGGGCAACCGGAGCCGGAGCCGGAGCAGCCGCGACCGGAGCCGGGCCCAGCGGGATCACGACGCCGACCGAAGCCAGCACGTCGCCGAACCAGCTTTCGTTGCGAGCGGCAACGCTCTGGTCGTCGAAGTCAGCGCGGTAGGCCACTTCGGCGCGGACAGCAACGCGCTTCTCGAAGGTGGTCTGCAGACCGACGCCGAGCTTGGCGGCAACGTTGCCGTCCTTGCGCTGACGCGGACCGTTGTTGTCCAGTGCCGGGTACTCTTCTTCCGACTTCTGGTAGCCCAGGCCACCCACGATGTACGGGTTCCAGCCGCGGCCTTCCTTGATGAAGTGGCGACGCAGGTCCAGCGAAATGCCGTACTGCGACCAGTTCAGGTCCTGGTTCGAATCGAAGTTCGGGTTCTGATAGTTCAGCTCACCGTCCAGCGACCAGTTCGGGCTGATGAACTTGCCCAGGCCCAGGGTGACGAACGGAGCGTCATTGGTCAGACGGTCGCTGTCCTGGAAGTTGAAGCCGGCCGAACCGGTCAGGTACCAGCGGTCATCGAACTCCTGCGCGGAGGCAGCCTGGGCGAAAGCCAGACCACCCAGCAGCGCGGCAGTAAGGATCTTCTTGTTCATTGAGTACAGCTCCTATTTCGGGGGTATGAAACCGGTAGAGGCATGGGCCAGCACTACTGCGTCGATGTTCGACAGCCGATTCAGCACGCCACCGCCGCGAACATTATGCTCAGGCGGGTGAAGGTCATGTTAACAGTCCCGTAACATGTGAAGTGTTGCGCCCGACCCTCCACCGGTCCGACGTTGAAACCCTATACAGGATGATGAAAATCCGCAAGACCCTCACACCACAAGGGTTTGAGGAGGTTTAGGTGCAGGAAACGACATACTGCGCGACGCACTGCTTCACACGGTTCAGCGCGTCTGCGGAAAGGTGAGGAACCTTATGATGGGATTACGAACCCAGCCGGAGCCGAGATGAAAGCCGTCGCCCTGAGTCGTGAATCCGCCCCCGCCCTGGGCGATGTCCAGCTGCCTCCGCCGTTGCCTCCCACCGGCCGTGATCTGCTGATCCGGGTCGAAGCAGTCTCGGTCAACCCGGTCGATGGCAAGCAGCGCGCCGCCACTGCCCCCGCCGTGCTCGACGTGCCGCGCGTGCTCGGCTGGGACGCTGCGGGTGTGGTCGAAGCGATCGGCGAAGAGGCCAGCCTGTTCGCTTCTGGTGACGAGGTTTACTACGCCGGCGATGTCACCCGCCCTGGGTGCAACGCGCAGTTCCATCTTGTGGACGAACGCCTGGTGGCGCGCAAGCCGACGACGCTCGACTTCGCCGAAGCGGCGGCCCTGCCGCTGACCACGCTTACCGCATGGGAACTGCTGTTCCAGCGCATGCCACTGCAGCTGGATGATCGCCGCCATGCCGGCCAGCACCTGCTGGTGATCGGCGGCGCAGGCGGGGTTGGATCGATGGCGATCCAGCTGGCCCGGCATGCCGGATTCGAGGTGATCGCCACCGCCTCGCGCGAGGCGTCGATCAACTGGTGCCGGCAGATGGGCGCCCAGCAGGTGATCGACCACCGGCAGCCGCTGCTGCCCCAGCTGCAGGCGCTGGGCATCGACGCAGTACAGGTCGCCCTCAATCTGGCCGACACTGACCAGTACTGGGATGAACTGGGTCAGGTGCTGGCGCCACAGGGCCATGTCGGCCTCATCGTCGAACCGCGCGGCGCACTGCGCATCGGCGATCCCTACAAGGCCAAGTGCATCGGCATCCATTGGGAGTTCATGTTCGCGCGTTCGCGTTTCGCCACCGCCGACCGCATCGAACAGCACCGCATCCTCAGCCGTGCAGCCAGCATGATCGACGCGGGCCAGTTGCGCGGCACCCTCAGCGAGACGCTGGGCACGATCAATGCGGCCAATCTGGACATCGCCCATCAGCGCCTGGCCAGCGGGCGCACGGTGGGCAAGCTGGCGCTGGCCGGCTGGGGCGACTGACGCGCCGGTAGCGCCGAGCATGGGCTCGGCGCTGCAGCTTCCGCCTGTGGCAGCGGATTGGCTGTCATCTGTATCTATGGATGATTCGGAAACGGGGATACGGTGGAAACAGATCCTCCCCTCCCCGAGCGTGCCATGCCCACCGCCCTGCCCCTGCGCCTGCTGCAACTGATCGTTGGCCTGTTTCTGTACGGCTTCGGCGCCTCGCTGATGATCCGTGCCGCGATCGGCGTGGCACCCTGGGATGTGCTGTCGCAGGGCATCGCCGCACAGACACCGCTGTCCTTCGGCCTGGCCACCAACGTGATCGGCGCGCTGGTGCTGCTGCTGTGGTGGCCGTTGCGGCAGAAGCCGGGCGTCGGCACCGTGCTCAACGTGATGCTGATCGGCCCGTCGGCGCAGTTCGGCCTGTGGCTGCTGCCGCCTGCCATGGGCCTGGGCTGGCAGCTGGCGATGTTCTGCGCCGGCATGCTGTTGGTTGCGCTGGCCACGGGCCTGTACATCGGTGCCAGGCTCGGGCCTGGCCCGCGCGACGGCCTGATGACCGGCCTGCACGCCCGCACCGGCTGGCCGATCTGGAAGGTGCGCAGCCTGATCGAAGGCAGCGTGCTGCTGCTGGGCTGGTGGCTGGGCGGCAATGTCGGGCTCGGCACCCTCGCCTTCGCCTTGCTGATCGGCCCGCTGTGCGGGGTGACGCTGGGCTGGTTCGGGATTGGCCGGCCGATGCCGGGACCGCGCCCGGCGAGCGCGCAGCGCGGCCACGGGTAGCCGCGTCGCCGGGCATGGCCCGGCGCTACCGATTCGCCAGCCCTTGCCCCGACCGACGTTTCGCGGCACGCTTCGCGCTTCCGTACGCAAGCGTATCGACCATGTCGCCAGCCAACGAAAGCGCCTATCCCCACTTGTTCACTCCGCTGGACCTGGGCTTCACCCAGCTGCGCAACCGCGTACTGATGGGCTCGATGCACACCGGCCTGGAAGATCGCGCCCGTGATTTCCCGCGCCTAGCGGCCTATTTCGCCGAGCGCGCCGAGGGTGGTGTCGGCCTGATCGTCACCGGCGGCTTCGCGCCCAACGTGGTGGGCTGGCTGAAGCCGTTCGGCGGCAAGCTGTCCTGGCCGTGGGAAGTACGCCCGCACCGGCAGCTCACCGCTGCCGCGCACCAGCATGGCGCGAAGATCTGCCTGCAGCTGCTGCATGCCGGCCGCTATGCCTACCATCCGCTGTCGGTGGCACCGTCGAAGCTCAAGGCGCCGATCAACCCGTTCACCCCGCGTGCGCTGTCGGCCAGCGGCGTCGAGCGGCATATCGCCGATTACGCACGCAGCGCCAAGCTGGCCCGCGAGGCTGGCTACGACGGCGTGGAAGTGATGGGCTCGGAGGGCTACCTCATCAATGAGTTCATCGCCCCGCGCACCAACACGCGCACCGATGCCTGGGGTGGCGACGCGCGACAGCGCATGCGCTTCGCGGTGGAGATCGTGCGCCGCATCCGCGAGGCCTGTGGCCCGGACTTCATCATCATCTACCGCCTGTCCCTGGTGGACCTGGTGGAAGACGGCAGCAACTGGGAAGAGATCGTGCAGCAGGCGCAGGCGATCGAGGCGGCCGGCGCGACGATCATCAATTCCGGCATCGGCTGGCACGAAGCGCGCATTCCGACCATCGCCACCTCGGTGCCGCGCGCGGCCTTTGCCGGGGTCACTGCCAAGCTGAAGCCGCATGTGACGGTGCCGCTGGTGGCGACCAACCGCATCAACATGCCCGAGGTCGCCGAGCGCATCCTGGCCGATGGCGGCGCGGACATGGTGTCCCTGGCACGCCCGCTGCTGGCCGACCCGCAATGGCCGAACAAGGCCCGTGCCGGCCGCGCCGAGGCGATCAACACCTGCATCGCCTGCAACCAGGCCTGCCTGGACCACGTGTTCGAGAACAAGCTGGCCAGCTGCCTGGTCAATCCGCGCGCCGCGCACGAGACCGAGCTGGTCTATCGCCCGACCGCTGCGCCGAAGAAGATCGCCGTAGTCGGTGCCGGTCCGGCCGGGCTGGCCTGCGCCACGGTCGCCGCCCAGCGCGGCCATCAGGTCACCCTGTTCGATGCCAACGAGGAGATCGGCGGTCAGTTCAACGTGGCCAAGCGCATCCCGGGCAAGGAAGAGTTTTACGAGACGCTGCGCTATTTCCGCCACAAGCTGGCTGAAACCGGGGTGCAGCTGCGTCTGGGCACCCGTGCCGACGCAAGCCGCCTGGCCGGCTTTGACGAGGTGGTGCTGGCCACTGGCATCACCCCGCGCAGGGTCGACTTCCCTGGCGCCGACCATGCCAAGGTGGTCAGCTACCTGGACGTGCTGCTGGGCCGGGTCCAGGTGGGCGCCAATGCGGCGATCATCGGCGCCGGCGGCATCGGCTTCGATGTCGGCGAGTTCCTCAGCCATGCCGGCGAGTCGCCGTCGCTGGACCCGCAGCGCTGGATGGCCGAATGGGGCGTTGACGCCAGCTTCGAAGCGCGCGGCTCGCTGGCCAGGCCGCAGGCAGAAGCCTCGCCACGCCGGCTGTGGCTGCTGCAGCGCAGCCCGGGCAAGCCCGGTGCACGGCTGGGCAAGACCACCGGCTGGATCCATCGCGCCACGCTGAAAGCCAAGGGCGTGCGCATGCTCGGCGGCGTCGAGTACCTGGGCGTTGACGATGACGGCCTGCGCATCCGCGTTGATGGCAGCGAACAGCTGCTGCCGGTCGATCACGTGGTGATCTGCGCCGGGCAGGAACCGAACCGTTCGCTGCAGGCCGAGCTGCAGGCGGCCGGCATCAACACGCAGCTGATCGGCGGTGCCGACGTGGCCGCAGAACTGGATGCGAAGCGGGCCATCGACCAGGGCAGCCGGGTCGCCGCCGCGCTCTGATGAGTGCCTGAATGGGGGGCGGAATGTGATTTCCGTCACCCCTCCCGAACCTGAATGTCAAGCCGGACGGTTCACGATGCGTTCGGCTATCCCCCCCTACCTTGCGCCATCTTCCGCTCACCAGCCAGTTTCCGGTGAGCCGGTGCGGCCCCCTCGATCGGTACTGATCGTTTCTTTTGGGGCCGCCCACGGGGCGGCCCCGATGGCCGCCTCCCCATGACGCCAAGTCGTACCCCGTCCCGCAGCCCCCGCTGCGGGGGCCGGGAAGTGCGGCCCATACGGAGCAAGGAGTTATATGAAACTGGCCTGGATTCTCTGGCTGTCGCAGTTGTTGCCGCAGCCGGCCGCTGATTCATTGTGTTTGAGCACCACCGTTTACCTGGAAGCCCGCGACCAGACCCTGCGTGGCCAGCAGGCCGTCGCCGAGGTCGCCCTGCGTCGCCTCGACAGTGGCCTGTGGGGTGACTCGATGTGCCAGGTGGTCACCGCGCGCAAGCAGTTCGCACCGACCATCGTCTCCCCCGGCACCCAGCTGGGCAATGACGCGGCGTGGAGCGAGGCGATGAACGTGGCCTTCGATGCCGAGCGCAACTGGGCGCTGCCGGCCGGCGAACGCCGCGAGATCGTGCCCGGTGCCAGCCACTTCGCCGCGCTGTCCATCGCCAGCCCGAACTGGCGCAACGCCTACCAGGTGGCCACCATCGGCGATCACACCTTCTACAAGGTGCAGAACCTCAAGCCGCGGCAGTCGTAACGATCCGTGCTGGCGGCGGCGTTGCCGCCCGCCGGCAGGCTCTGGGATAGTGGGCGTTTCCCGCCCGCATCACCTGGAGTTCCCATGAAGCTGTACAGCAAGCCCGGTGCCTGTTCCACCGCCGACCACATCGCCCTGCAGTGGACCGGCCAGCCGTTCGAGGTTGAACTGCTGAACAAGGACACCCTGAAGGGTCCGGAATTCCTCAAGATCAATCCGGCCGGCGCCGTTCCCGCGCTGGTCGACGGCGACTTCGTGCTGCTGCAGAACGCCGCGATCATGGGCTACATCGCCGACAGCTACCCGCAGGCCGGCCTCGCGGGTGACGGCAGCCCGCGCCAGCGTGCCGAAGCCACCCGCTGGCTGGCCTTCGTCAATTCCGACGTGCACCCGGCCTTCTCGCCGCTGTTCGCACCGGGCAAGTTCATCGCCGACGAAAGCCAGTTCGATGCGATCCGCGCCGCCGCACACAAGCGCCTGCGCGGGCTGTTCGAGACCGCTGACAAGCAGCTGGCGGACAAGCCCTGGCTGGCCGGTTTCCGCAGCTACGCCGACCCTTACTTCTACATCACCCTGCGCTGGGCCGCCGGCACCAAGGTCGACCTGTCCGGCCTGGACAACCTGGCTGCCTACAAGGCACGCATGGACGCCGATGCCGGCGTGCAGGCCGCGCTGAAGGCTGAAGGCCTGGCCTGACCTTGACCAGGGGTCAGAGCCGTCCGCATGGCGAACGGATCTGACCCCACCGGTTCCACCCGCCCGGTCAACCGATC
This sequence comes from Stenotrophomonas sp. 57, assembly GCF_030291075.1. Taxonomy (NCBI): domain Bacteria; kingdom Pseudomonadati; phylum Pseudomonadota; class Gammaproteobacteria; order Lysobacterales; family Lysobacteraceae; genus Stenotrophomonas; species Stenotrophomonas sp. 57. The sequence goes on along the minus strand of NZ_CP127407.1, from coordinate 900,263 downwards.
TGGCGGATCACTTCACCCTTTGCATCGCGCAGGTAGGTCGGCACCACCTCGATGCGCAGTGCTCCCGCCACCGGGTAGAGGCCACGTTCGGCACGCACGCCTGCCAGGGCCTGCAGCCCTGTCTCGTCCAAGGGCCAGCGCGCGCTGTCAGTGGACACCTCGCCGGCTTCACCGGGCCCGGCCGGAATGAATTCCCACTGCCGCTCGCGGCTGACCAGCTCCAGCGATCTGCCGTGTCGCAGGCGCAGCGGCAGCAGTTCACACACACTGGCCACCTGGCCCGCGCCAAGCACCAGCGTGGTGACGCCCGCCTCCTGCCCCCAGTCCAGCGTCTCGATGAACAACATGCCGGTGCTGGAGCCCTCGCGCTCGCTGCCGGCCCGCACCCGGGCCGTCAGTGCCGGATCGTCCAGCAGGTTGCCGCGATGCAGATCACTGATCCACAGCGGCATCGCCGGCTGCAGCGCCTGCAGCACACCGCGCGTCGACCAGCGCTTGACCGCCTCCATCTCTTCGTCGGTCAGGCCGACCAGCTGCAGGAACTGCAGGTGGCCATTGGCGGTGTCGCGCGCCGGCAGCTGCGGGTCGGCAATGAAAGCCAGGTGGCACAGGCGCGTGTCGGTCTCCAGCGCGATCGGGCCATTGGCATTCAGATGGTGACCATCCTCGAACACGTTTCCGCTGCCAAACACGTAGCGCGCCAGGTTCTGCAGCAGGTTCATCGGCCACACCGGCGGCGAGCTGCCAGCGTTCTCACCGGTGTCGGCAGCGAGGCGGAAGGTCAGCTCGAAACCATAGCCGCTGGCGGCGGCATCGCTGCTTTCCTTGGTGTACAGCTCGGAGAAGCCGTAGGTGACGTAGTGCCAGTGCGGCACCGGCGCATCCGCCCAGTACACGCTGATGCCATCCAGTGGATCCTGGCCGCCGAGCGTGTACGACAGCGCGGTGCCGAAATGACGCGGTTCCTGGCCTGCATACAACGGCGCCAGTGCTGCGTTGATCGCGTCCCAGCCTGGGGTGTCGGTGTCGTCGTGGTCGTCCTGCACGCGGGACTCCTTGTGGGGAAGTGAACCGATCACTTTACGCGGTGGCTCAGGCCTCCACGACCTCGCCACCATCATTCACCATCGACGCCTGCGTTTCCTGCCACCAGCGCTGCGCCAGCGCCGGGCTGCGCGCCTTGCCCACCGCCGCCAGAAGTTCCGGGCACAGGCGCTCCAGCGCCACCGCATCGGTGCAGCGCTCGATCTTCAATTGCATGAAGTAGCCCTTCAGGCCGAGATGGCGCCGTACGGCTTCGCTCATCGCGTCGTACAGGTGCTGGTACAACGCCGGATCCTGTTCGCGGCCGGCGCTGATGCCGCGCGCCGGTGGCGCCTCAGCGCTGCCGCCGATCACTTCGATCAGGCCCTGCGCTGCCAGCTGCTCCAACGCATCGGCCGGCGCGCGCAGGCCTTCGAACAGACCGCGCAGTTCAGTGTCGTCGCGATGGCCGTCGACCATCAGCAGGATCGACCGCAGTGCTGCCGGCAGGCGCCGGCCACGGTCTTCGATTTCCTGACGGCCAGCCGCCGTCTTGGCGTGCAGCAATGCCATTGCCTCCCCCTCCCTTCATGCGCCATGCCAGCGCGCCCTTGCGGGCACGCTCCCCTGCAACCGAGCTTAGCGCACCGGTTGCAGGGAGGAAGCTGCGGTGCAGCAACGGCCTCCCCTGTAGAGCCGAGCCGATGCTCGGCTGCCTTGGCAAGGCATGCGGAGCCGAGCATCGGCTCGGCTCTACAGAAGCAGGTCAGCGCCCCAGCGCGCGGCGGATTTCCTCCAGTGCGCTGGGATCATCCAGCGTCGACAGGTCCCCCGGATCACGCTGTTCGGCCAGCGCCTGCAGCGAGCGTCGCAGCAGCTTGCCCGAACGGGTCTTGGGCAGCGCATTGACCACGTGCACATGCGCCGGGCGCGCTACCGCGCCGAGCGAAGTGGTCACCGTGGCCATCATCTCCGCCACCACCGGCGCCGGGTCCTCACCGTTGAGCCCCTGCTTGAGGGTGACGAACACCAGCGGCACCTGTCCCTTCAGTTCGTCCATGACCCCGATCACCGCCGCCTCGGCCACGCGCGGATGGCTTGAAATGGCTTCCTCGATCTCACGCGTGCCCAAGCGATGCCCGGCCACGTTAATCACATCGTCGGTGCGGCCCAGGATGAAGGTGTAGCCATCGTCATCGCGGATCGCCCAGTCCAGCGAGCTGTACAGCAGTTCCTTGAAGTGGCTGAAGTAGCTCTGCAGGAAGCGGCTGTCATCATTCCACACTGTGCTCATGCAGCCCGGCGGCAACGGTGGCGAGACCACCAGCACGCCCTTCTGCCCCGGCGCGACCTCCTCGCCGGTGTTCTCGTCGATCACCTTCATCCGGTAACCGAGATTGGGGAAGCCGGGCGAACCGAAGCGCACCGGCTTCATCTCCAGGCCCGGCAGCAGGGTCAGCGCCGGCCAGCCGGTTTCGGTCTGCCAGTAGTTGTCGATGATCGGCTTGCCCAGCGCTTCGCTGATCCAGTGGGCGGTGGGTTCGTCCAGTGGCTCGCCGGCCAGGAACAGGTACTTCAGCGCACCCAGGTCATGCCGGTGGATGAAATCCGCGTCGTGCTTCTTCAGCACGCGGATGGCGGTCGGCGAAGAGAACATCGTGCGCACGTTGTACTGCTCGCACAGCGCCCACCAGATGCCCGGGTCCGGGTTGGTTGGCAGACCTTCGTACAGCAGCGAGGTGCAACCACCGATCAGCGGACCGTACACATTGTAGGAATGACCGACAGCCCAGCCGACATCAGAGGTGGAAAACATCACCTGGCCCGGCTTGCAGTCGAACACGGTCTCCATCGACTGCGCCATCGCCACCGCGTAGCCACCCACGTCACGCTGCACGCCCTTGGGCTTGCCGGTGGTGCCGGAGGTGTACAGCAGGTAGCTCGGCTCGCTTGCTTCCAGCCATTGCACCGGCACATCGACTTCACCGATCTGCGCGCGCAGCGTGGCGTACTCCACATCACGGCCCGGCGCGCGCGGTTCGGCTGCGTCCAGCCCGCGCGACACGATCAGCACGTGCGGTGGCGGTGAAGCCGCTTCAGCGCAGGCGGCATCGACCATCGGTTTGTACGGAATGAGCTTGCCACCGCGCATGCCGGCATCGGCGGCGATCAACAGCTTGGGCCTGGCATCGTCGATGCGCAGCGCCAGGTTATGCGCGGCAAAGCCTCCGAACACCACCGAATGCACCGCACCGATGCGCGCGCACGCCAGCATCGCGAACACGGCTTCGGCCATGTTCGGCATGTAGATCACCACGCGATCGCCGTGGCCGACACCGAGGTGCTTGAGCACCGCGGCGAAGTCGTTCACTTCGCGGTACAGCTGCCGATAGGTGATCTCGCGGGTGCTGTTGGTCTCGGTGGAAATGGCAACCAGCGCGAGCTGGTCGGCGCGCTCGGCCAGGTGGCGGTCGACGGCGTTGTAGCAGAGATTGGTTTCGCCGCCGACGAACCAGCGCCGGAACGGCGGGTTGCTGTAGTCGAGCACCTGCTGTGGCGGTTTGTGCCAATGGATGCGCTTGGCTTCCTCGCCCCAGAAGGCCTCCGGCTCGTCGATCGAGCGACGGTAGGTTTCCTCGTAGTTCATGACGCAGCCCTCCCAGACAAAGTCATGGGTTCGAGGATAGTCCGGCGCTGGCGTGCGGGCCGCCCTACCTTGGTAGGGGGTGGGGTTTGTTCTGCAGGGCTTGCAGCCCTGCGCCTGCAGAGGCCAGAGCAACGTCAACGGCAGAAGCCGGCTATCCGTGGGATGGCGGGGTGGGTCCGGTTGAGGGGGACGCTGCAAGTACGTCCATGTAAGCTCGGTCGCCGCTTGCTCGTGTGCGCAGTCCTGCGCACACGGCAAGACCGGGGTTGGGCGTCCTGCCCAACCCGCCCGAGGCATGCCTCGGGCCCATGCGGCTCACGCCCCCTCAACCGGACCCACCCCGCCTTCGACAGACTTCCGCGATCTGTCGGAGCACGGGGTCGGATCCCAGATTCAATATTCAATTCGATATCTGACAGAAAAATCGTGTCGACCAAGGTCGACACCTACCAAGACCAACAGCGACAGCCGTTACCAACCGCCGCAGGAATCTGTCGGGGGTGGGGCGGTGTGGGTTGGCAGGACCGTTGGCGCCATGGATGGCGCCATCGAGCCCCCATGGATGGGTTTACGGCGTGTCCTGCCTACCCACACCGCCCCGCCACCCCACGGACAGCCCGCTTTTGACGTTGACGTTAATTCTGCGGGTGCAGGGCTGCAAGCCCTGCCGACCCCCTAGAACGGAGCCGCGGACTCGAACGCGAGCACCTCGCCCGTCAGCGGATGCGTGAACCGCAGGCTGCGCGCATGCAGATGCACGCGGTGCGCCGGTGCCGCGTCATACAGCACGTCGCCAACAATCGGATGGCCAAGACTGGCCATGTGCAACCGCAGCTGATGGCTGCGGCCAGTGATCGGTTCCAGCGCCACGCGCGTGCGCTGCGCTTCAACATCACGCGCCAGCACGCGCCAACGCGTCAGCGCCGGCTTGCCGCTCCCATGGTCGACCATCTGCTTCGGCCGGTTCGGCCAGTCCACGATCAGCGGCAGGTCCACTTCACCGGCATCGCTTTCGATCACACCCTGCACGACGGCTTCGTAGCACTTGCCGACCTGGCGCTGCTCGAACTGCATCGACACTGCGGCCTGCATCTCCTTGCCGCGCGCGTGCAGCAGCAGGCCCGAGGTGACCTGGTCCAGCCGGTGCACGGTCAGCGCGTCCGGGTACACCGCCTGCAGGCGCGCGACCACGCAGTCCTGGTTCTCGGCGCTGCGGCCGGGCACGGACAGCAGGCCGGCCGGCTTCTCGGCCACCAGCAGCGCGTCGTCGATGTAGTGCAGGTGGATCATGCGGTTCCAGGAATTCCAAATGAAAACGGGGAAGCCGAAGCTTCCCCGTTTTCTGCGTACCGACCAACGGTCGGCACCTACCGGCCGAGGCCCGTATCAGCCCAGCAGGTGGGCGACGCCGGCGCGCTCTTCTTCCAGCTCGGCCAGGGTCTTGTCGATGTACTTCTGGCTGAAGTCGTCGATCGGCAGATCCTTCACCAGGGTGTACTTGCCGTTCTCGGTGGTCACGGCGAAGCCGAAGATCACGCCTTCCGGAATGCCGTAGGAACCGTCGGACGGCACGCCCATGGTGACCCACTTGCCGTTGCTGCCCAGCACCCAGTCACGCACGTGGTCGATGGCGGCGTTGGCGGCCGAAGCGGCCGAGGACGAGCCACGGGCTTCGATGATCGCTGCACCGCGCTTGCCCACGGTCGGGATGAAGGTGTTGGCGTTCCACTCCTGGTCGTTGATCGCATCGGCGATCGACGCGCCATCGGCGGTGGCGAAACGGTAGTCCGGGTACATGGTCGGGCTGTGGTTGCCCCACACGACCAGCTTCTCCATGCCACCGACCGGCTTGCCCAGCTTGGTCGACAGCTGGCTCAGGGCGCGGTTGTGGTCCAGGCGCAGCATGGCGGTGAAGTTTTCCGGCTTCAGGTCCGGGGCCGACTTCATGGCGATGTAGGCATTGGTGTTGGCCGGGTTGCCGACCACCAGCACCTTCACGTCACGGCTGGCGACCTTGTTCAGCGCCGCGCCCTGGGCGGTGAAGATCTTGGCGTTTTCCAGCAGCAGGTCCTTGCGCTCCATGCCCGGGCCACGCGGACGTGCACCGACCAGCAGGGCGATGTCGGCGTCCTTGAACGCGACTTCGGCGTCATCGGTGCCGACCATGCCGGCCAGCAGCGGGAAGGCGCAGTCTTCCAGCTCCATCATCACGCCCTTCAGGGCGGCCTGGGCCTTGTCCACCGGCAGTTCCAGCAGCTGCAGGATGACCGGCTGGTCCTTGCCCAGCATTTCGCCGGAGGCGATGCGGAACAGCAGGGCATAACCGATCTGGCCGGCGGCGCCGGTCACGGCAACACGAACGGGTGCTTTCATGGGGGTTTCCTCTTGCTTGCAAGCGTTTGATGGGACGCCGCGGGCAGAGCCACGCAGGCCTGGCGGGCGGCGGGGAACAGGGAAACGGCCACCCGTGGGTGGCCGTTTCGAAGGGGAATCAGGCGGCGAGGTGCTTGTTCCACTCGGCGACGCGGTCGGCCTGGGCGGCCAGCACGGCGTCGACGTCGCCTTCCAGGGTGATCGAATGGATCACGTCGCCCTGCTTGACCGAATCGACGATGGCCTGGCCTTCCAGGACCTTGCCGAAGACGGTGTGGCGGCCGTCCAGCCAGTCGGTCTTGATGTGGGTGATGAAGAACTGGCTGCCGTTGGTGTTCGGGCCGGCATTGGCCATCGACAGCGAGCCGACCTCGTGCTTCACGCCATTCTTCTCGTCTTCGAACTTGTAGCCCGGGCCGCCGGTGCCACGACCCTGCGGGCAGCCGCCCTGGATCATGAAGTCGGCGATCACGCGGTGGAAGATCAGGCCGTCATAGAAGCCGTGCTTGACCAGGTTCACGAAGTTGGCCACGGTCAGCGGCGCCTTGTCGGCGAACAGCTCGACCTTGATCGGGCCCTGGGTGGTGTCGAAAGTGGCGATGAGGGACATGAAGATCCTTGATGCAAAGGGGAATGCGTCTAGCCACCTAGTTTACACCCGCCTCGTGTCGGCGGCGGCTTCGACCATGGGTGAAGCGCCTCGCTTCAGCCCACGGACGGGGAGCCGCGCCGCCGGGTCCTGGCGGCCTCGGCCGGGGCCGCGGATGGTCAGCTGAATGGGGGGCGTGACGGGCGTGAACTCCATCTTTTCGCGAATCGTCAAGTTCGACGTATAATGTTGGACTTCTTTTTCCAAATCCGGCGCCGACTGGCCCCCTTTCGTATGTCCATCGAAAATCTTCGCAACATCGCCATCGTCGCCCACGTCGACCATGGCAAGACCACCCTGGTCGACCAGCTGCTGAAGCAGTCCGGCACCCTGTCCGAGCGCACCGTCCTCGCCGAGCGCGTGATGGACAGCAACGACCAGGAAAAGGAACGCGGCATCACCATCCTGGCCAAGAACACCGCCATCACCTGGGAAGACAAGAAGACCGGCATCAAGAACCGGATCAACATTGTCGACACCCCCGGGCACGCCGACTTCGGTGGTGAGGTCGAGCGCGTGCTGTCGATGGTCGACACCGTGCTGATCCTGGTCGATGCGATGGACGGCCCGATGCCGCAGACCCGCTTCGTCACCCAGAAGGCCTTCGCGATGGGCTTCAAGCCGATCGTCGTGGTCAACAAGATCGACCGTCCGGGCGCGCGTCCGGAGTGGGTGATCGACCAGGTCTTCGACCTGTTCGACAAGCTCGGCGCCACCAACGAGCAGCTGGACTTCCCGATCGTCTACGCCTCGGCCCTGAACGGCTACGCCGGCCTGGAAGATACCGTGCGCGACGGCGACATGACCGCTCTGTACGAAGCGATCATGCAGCACGCCCCGCGTCCGGAAGTGGACCCGGAAGGCCCGTTCCAGATGCGCATCAGCCAGCTGGACTACAACAACTTCGTGGGCGTGATCGGCATCGGCCGCATCCAGCGCGGCACCCTGAAGAAGAACATGCAGGTCGCGGTCATCGACCGTGAAGGCAAGAAGCGCAACGGCAAGGTCGCCCAGGTACTGGGCTTCCTGGGCCTGGAGCGCATCGAGCAGGACACCGCCGAAGCCGGTGACATCGTGGCCATCTCCGGCATTCCGGAACTGACCATCTCCGACACCCTGTGCCACCCGGACACCCCGGAAGCGCTGCCGGCACTGACCGTCGACGAACCGACCATCTCGATGACCTTCCAGGTCAACAACTCGCCGTTCGCCGGCAACAAGGATCTGTCCGGTGGCAAGTTCCTGACCAGCCGCCAGATCAAGGACCGCCTGGACCGCGAGCAGGTCCACAACGTGGCCCTGAAGGTCGAACAGCTGGAAGACGCCGACAAGTTCCTGGTCTCCGGCCGTGGCGAACTGCACCTGTCGGTGCTGATCGAGAACATGCGTCGTGAAGGCTACGAGCTGGCCGTGTCGCGCCCGGAAGTGATCATCAAGGAAATCGACGGCCAGATGATGGAGCCGATCGAGCAGCTGGTGGTGGACATCGAAGAAGTGCACCAGGGCGGCGTGATGGAAAAGCTGGGTACCCGCAAGGGCCAGCTGAAGAACATGGAGCCGGACGGCAAGGGCCGCGTGCGCCTGGAATACCAGATCCCGGCCCGTGGCCTGATCGGTTTCCAGAACGAGTTCAAGACCCTCACCCAGGGTTCGGGCCTGCTGTTCCACGTGTTCGACCACTACGGTCCGAAGGAACAGGGCGCCATCGCCAAGCGCATCAACGGTGTGATGATCGCCAACGCCCCGGGTACCACGCCGGCCTACTCGCTGGGCCCGCTGCAGGAGCGCGGCAAGCTCTTCGCTGCTGAAGGCGACAACGTGTATGAAGGTCAGCTGGTCGGTATCCACTCCAAGGACAACGACCTGACCGTCAACGCGATCAAGACCAAGCCGCTGACCAACATGCGCGCTTCGGGCAAGGACGATGCGATCCAGCTGACCCCGGCGATCAAGTACTCGCTGGAACAGGCCCTGGACTTCATCGAAGACGACGAGCTGGTCGAGATCACCCCGAAGGAGATCCGTCTGCGCAAGAAGTTCCTGACCGAAAGCGACCGCAAGAAGGCTTCGCGCGGCGGCTGAGCCAGCACCCCGTGAACCCGAGCGGCTACAACCCGGATCCACACCGGCATCCGGGTCTCCACGTCATCGCCCTGCTCGAAGCGAGCAAGGCGATGCTGGCGCTGTTGGCGGCCACCGGGCTGGAAGTGCTCGGACCGCAGCCGCTGCGGCACGGCATCATGGTCCTGATCCGGCGTTTCAGCCTGGATCCGGACCATGGCACCCTGCCCTCGCTGCTGCACATGATCAGCCCCGACGCGGTGCACCTGGCCGCGGCGGGGATGATCGGCTACGGCCTGCTGCACCTGGTCGAAGCCTGGGGCCTGTGGCGGGCCAAGGCCTGGGCCTCCTGGCTGGGCTGCCTGACCGCCTCGCTGTACCTGCCCTTCGACATCTTCGCGATCATCCGCCATCCCGGCTGGCCGTCGTGGACGATCCTGGCGATCAACCTGATCGTGGTCTACGTCCTCGCCCGCGACCTGCGCAAGCGCCACCGCTGAGCACCGGCTACACTGGGGATTGGAGCCGACCAAGCCGCCCCATGCGCCCGTCCTTGACGCCTCTGCTGACCTGCCTGCTCGCCGCGCTGCCTGCGCTGCTTTCGGCTGGCTGCAGCCCCGCCACGTCCAGCGCCCATGCGGCCGAACCTGCGAGCCGCAACGTGCCGTTCCCGTATGCCGAAACCGATGTCGCCGACCTGCAGGCGAGGATGACCGCCGGCGAGCTGGACAGCACCACCCTGACCCAGGCCTACCTGCAGCGCATCGCCAGCCTCGACCGCACCGGGCCGCGCCTGCGCGCGGTGATCGAGCTCAACCCCGATGCCCTGAAGGAAGCGGCCGCGCGCGACCGCGAGCGCCGCGAAGGACGCCTGCGCGGCCCGCTGCACGGCATCCCGCTGCTGCTGAAGGACAACATCAACGCCGCGCCGATGGCCACCAGCGCCGGCTCGCTGGCCCTGCAGGGATTCCGCCCGGACGACGCCTACCTGGTGCGCCGGCTGCGCGAGGCCGGTGCCGTGGTGCTGGGCAAGACCAACCTCAGCGAATGGGCCAACTTCCGCGGCAATGATTCGATTTCCGGGTGGAGCGCACGCGGTGGCCAAACCCGCAATCCCTATCGCCTGAGCCATTCGCCCTGTGGCTCCAGCAGCGGCAGCGCGGTGGCCGTGGCCGCCAACCTGGCCAGCGTGGCGATCGGCACCGAAACCGACGGCAGCATCGTCTGCCCCGCCGCCATCAACGGCGTGGTCGGCCTGAAGCCGACGGTCGGCCTGGTCAGCCGCGATGGCATCGTGCCGATCTCTTTCAGCCAGGACACCGCCGGGCCGATGACACGCAGCGTCGCCGATGCCGCCGCTGTGCTGACCGCGATCGCCGGCCGCGACGATGCCGATCCGGCCACCGCGACCATGCCCGGCCGCGCGGTCTACGACTACACCGCCCGCCTGGACCCGCAGGGCCTGCGCGGCAAACGCATCGGCCTGCTGCAGACGCCGCTGCTGAAGTACCGCGGCATGCCGCCCCTGATCGAACAGGCCGCCACCGAGCTGCGTCGCGCCGGCGCCGTGGTGGTGCCGGTGGAGCTGCCCAACCAGGGTGCCTGGGCCGAGGCCGAGCGCACGCTGCTGCTGTACGAATTCAAGGCCGGGCTGGAGCGCTACTTCAGCACCCACCGCGCGCCATTGCGCAGCCTGGCCGAGCTGATCGCCTTCAACCAGGCGCACAGCAAACAGGAACTGGGCCTGTTCGGCCAGGAGTTGCTGGTGGAGGCTGACGCCACCGCGGGCCTGGCAGACCCGGTCTACATCCGCGCACGCAGTGAAGCCCGCCGCCTGGCCGGTCCGGAGGGCATCGATGCCGCCCTCGCCGCCCATCAACTCGATGCGCTGGTGGCGCCGACCACCGGCGTCGCATGGCCGATCCGCAGCGAAGGCGACGACTTCCCCGGCGAGAGCTACAGCGCCGCTGCCGTGGCCGGCTACCCGAGCCTCAGCGTGCCGATGGGCCAGATCGACGGCCTGCCGGTCGGCCTGCTGTTCATGGGCACCGCCTGGAGCGAGCCGAAGCTGATCGAGATGGCCTACGCCTACGAGCAACGCACGCGCGCGCGCAAGCCGCCGCACTTTGATACCGACGCACTGATCGACGCCGGCGAGCCTTGATCGTGTTTCTGTAGCGCCGAGCCCACGCTCGGCTTCACCGGAAAATCGAAAGCAGCCGAGCACGGCTCAGCTCTACAGAGGCTGGTCAGGCTCCATCGGCGCGATCGCGGCCTCACCATCTTCAGCACCCGGCGACCGCACATCCGCGGTGCGCGCCCGCGGACCGCGCGGCATATCCAGCTCATCATCGTGCTGCACGCGTGCACGGACCTGCGGCAGCGCCTGCGGATGCTCGCGCGCAAGGAAATCGAGCATGCGCTCGCGCACCAGGCAGCGCAGGTCAAAGGCATCGCCGGAACTGCGTGCGCTGACCAACAGGCGTACCTGGATTGCGCGTTCGCTGGTTTCGGTCACCTGGGTCACGCAGACCCGACCATCCCACAGCGCTTCGCCACGACAGATACGCTCCAGCTCGGCACGGATCGCCGCGATCGGTGCTCGGTAGTCCAGCCACAGGAAGGCCGTGCCGAGCAGATCGGCACTGCGTCGCGTCCAGTTCTGGAACGGGTTCTCGATGAACCAGGTCAGCGGCACCACCATCCGCCGCTCATCCCAGATGCGCACTACCACGTAGCTGCTGCCGATCTCCTCGATGCGGCCCCACTCGCCTTCGACGATCACCACGTCATCCAGGCGGATCGGCTGCGTTACCGCAATCTGCAGGCCGGCAATGAGGTTGCCGAACACCGGCTTGGCCGCGATACCCGCCACCAGGCCGATCAGGCCCGCCGACGCCAGCAGGGCCGTGCCGATCTTCTGCACCATCGGGAACGTCAACAGCACCAGCGAGGCACCGAGCACGATGATGCCGCCCATCAACACGCGGCTGAGCACCCGCGTCTGGGTCTGGATGCGGCGTGCCTCCAGGTTGTCGGAGACATCGATTGGATGGTTGCGCAGGATCGCGCGCTCACCCGCGGCGACCGCTCGCACCAGCAACCAGATGAAGCAGGCGGTCAGCGCGATGTGCAGCACATGCTGCAGATTGCCCAGCACGGGATCCTGCAGCGGCGTGGCCTGCAGCGCTGGAATCAACAGCAGCAGCGGCCATGCGGTGGCCATCGGCAATCCAAGCACGCGACCGATGCGCGCGCGCCGCCGATCACGCCCTTTCAGCCGGTGATAGATCCACAGGATCAGCCACGCACCGACGCCGCCCACCACTGCTGCCAATCCCAACGGCCATGCGTAGGCCTGTGCGGTTTGCCAGTGCACCGTTGCCACCTCCACTCGAACAGCCAAGCGGACAGCCTCGCGCATGGCGCATGAGCGTCACGTCAGTCGTTCGTAAGCAGGGTGTTGGTCGGCAGGGCTTGCAGCCCTGCACCTGCCGAAGCCAGAGCAACAGCAACAGCCGAAGCAGAAGCGGGTTTCCTGTGGGATGGCGGGGTGGGTCCGGTTGCGGGAGACGCCGTAAACCCATCCTTGGGGGCTTGGCCGCGGCATCCATGCCGCGGACACTCCCGCAACCGGACCCACCCCGCCTTCGACAGATTTCCGCGATCTGTTCGCGCTTCTGTAGAGCCGAGCCATGCTCGGCTCAAATCTCACAGATATCGATATATTCGATTTCCATAGTGATTCATCCACGAATGGCGTGGATCTACCGCAGGTCGCAGAGATCTGTCAGAGGCGGGGCGGTGTGGGTAGGCAGGACCGTTGGCGCCATGGATGGCGCCATCGAGCCCCCATGGATGGGTTTACGGCGTGTCCTGCCTACCCACACCGCCCCGCCACCCCACGGAATGCCCGCTTCTGCCGTTGCTGTTGCTTCGGCTTCTGGCAGGTGCAGGGCTGCAAGCCCTGCCGAAAAACCCTTACCGCACCTGCTCCTGCTTGCGCACGATCGCCATCGCGATCTCCAGCGACTGCTCGTAATTCAACCGCGGGTCCACCGTCGAGCGGTACGCGCGCTCCAGGTCGCGCTCGGTCAGTTCGCGTGCGCCACCGGTGCACTCGGTCACGTCCTCGCCGGTCAGTTCCAGGTGCACACCCCCCAGGCGCGTGCCTGCGGCCGCATGCAGATCGAACGACAGCTCCACTTCGCCACGCACGTTGTCGAAGCGGCGCGTCTTGAAACCGTTGGCGGTGCTCTCGGTATTGCCATGCATCGCATCGCACACCCACAGCACACGGCGGCCGTCGCGCTTGACCGCATCCAGCAGCGGCGGCAGCTTCTCGGCAATCTGCGCGGCGCCCATGCGGTGGATGAAACTCAGGCGGCCCGGTTCGTCATGCGGGTTGAGCACGTCGATCAGGCGCAGCAGCTGGTCCGGCGTCACCGACGGGCCGACCTTGATCGCGATCGGGTTGCGCACGCCACGCAGGTACTCCACGTGCGCGCCATCCAGCGCGGCGGTACGCATGCCGATCCACGGGTAATGCGTGCTCAGGTTCAACCAGCCCTGCTGGCGCGGCACCTGCCGGGTCAGCGCCTGCTCGTAGGGCAGCAGCAACGCCTCGTGCGAGGTGTAGAAATCGATGCGGTTGAGGTTGTGCACGCGGGCCCCGGCCAGGGTCTCCATGAAGTGCACCGCATCGCCGATCGAGGCCACCATCTTCTGGTACTCGGCGGCCAGCGGCGAGTGGCTTACCCACTCCAGGTTCCAGTACTCGGGGTGGTGCAGGTCGGCGAAGCCACCATCGATCAGCGCCCGCACGAAGTTCATCGTCATCGCCGAGTGCGCGTGGGCCTGCAGCATCCGCTTCGGGTCCGGCAGGCGTGCCGCTTCGGTGAAGGCCGGCGCGTTGATCACATCGCCACGGTAGCTGGGCAGGGTCACGCCGTCGCGGGTCTCGGTATCGGCCGAGCGCGGCTTGGCGTACTGGCCGGCGAAGCGGCCGACGCGGATCACCGGCTGGCGCAGGCCGTGAACCAGCACCAGGCTCATCTGCAGCAGCACCTTCAGGCGGTTGGAGATGGTGCCCGATTCGCAGTCGCTGAAATTCTCGGCGCAGTCGCCCCCCTGCAGCAGGAAGCGCTTGCCCTCCTGGGCCTCGGCCAGCTGCTGCTTCAGCGCCAGGATCTCCCACGAGGTGACCAGGGGCGGCAGCCGCTTCAGCTCGTGCAGAGCGGCGTCCAGCGCCACCGGGTCCGGATAGGTCGGCATCTGCAGCGCGGTCTTGCCACGCCAGCTCTCCGGCGACCAGGCAGCGCCAGCGGCGGCTGCGGCAGGATCGGGGACAGGCGAAACGGCGGACAGGCTCATTGCAGACTTCCGGAGGTGGGGGGCGTTCATGGTCGCAGAGCCGACCGCTGTCGCAAAGGGTCGAACATCGTCTCCACATGACTGAACGCCGGGGAAAGCGCATCGCGATTGGCCAGAAGCGGCACGCCCACGGCCGGCCGGACAGGCGCATGATTCGCCACGCACTGTTACGAAGTAACACTCAATCCCCATTGGCCCCTTCCACAGCCTATCCGCCATGAAGCCCTCCCTGCTCGCTACCGGCATCACCTTCGCCCTCACCCTGGCCAGCCTGCCCTCCCTCGCCCTGGCTGCCGATGCGGCCCCGGTGAAGGACCTCGATACCGTCACCGTCAGTGCCCAGCTCGACCAGGCCCGCAACGCGCTGTCGCCGGACATCGGCAGCAGCCAGTACCAGATCACCGCCGAGGACATCCAGAAGCAGCCGCTGGGTGCCTCCGCCCCGCTCAGCCAGGTGCTGTTGCAGGCCCCGGGCGTGGTCCAGGACTCCTATGGCGGCGTCCATGTGCGCGGCGACCACGCCAACCTGCAGTACCGCATCAACGGCGTGCTGCTGCCCGAATCGATCTCCGGCTTCGGCCAGACCCTGGACGCGCGCACCATCAAGAGCATCCGCCTGATGGACGGCGCGCTGCCGGCGCAGTTCGGCGAGCGCACCGCGGCGGTGGTCGACATCACCACCCGCAGTGGCGCCGAGCTCGGCAATGGCGGCAGCGCCGGACTCACCGCGGGCTCGTTCGGCAAGGTCAACCCGAATGCCTCCTGGTGGGGCAACCAGGGCCGCTGGAGCTGGTTCCTGACCGGCAACTACGACCAGAACGAGGTTGGCCTGGAGAACCCGACCAGCTCGCGCAAGCCAATGCACGACGACACCCATCAGGGCAAGGCGTTCGCCGACCTGACCTACCTGGTCAACGACAACACCCGCCTGAGCGTGTTCGCCGGCTTCGCCAACAACCGTTTCCAGATCCCGGTCAATCCGGGCCAGACTCCACAGTTCGGCTATCTCGATACCACCACGTTCGATTCCAGCCAGCTGGACGAGACCCAGCGCGAGACCACCCGCTTCGGCATGCTGGTGCTGCAGGGCACGCTGGGCAGCACCGCCTACCAGGTCTCTGCCGGGCAGCGCTACAGCGATGTGGCATTCAACCCGGATGTCGTCGGCGACCTGGTGTTCAGCGGCGTCGCCTCGCAGGTCCAGCGCAGCAACCGCGCCAACACCCTGCAGGCCGACTTCTCCACCCCGCTGGGCAACGACCACACGCTGCGCTACGGCCTGTACGGCAATTACGAGAACGCGCAGGCCAGCAACAGCAGCTGGGTGTTTCCGGTCGATGATGCCGGCCAGCAGTCCAGCACCACGCCGCTGCTGATTCCGGATCGCAGCGCCTTCCACGCCAGTACGCTGGCGCTGTACGTGCAGGACGAATGGAAGATCGGCGACGACTGGACCGTGAACTACGGCCTGCGCGGCGATCGCTACAAGGCCTTCGGCCACACCGAGGGTCAGCTCAGCCCGCGGTTGGGGGTGGTCTGGAATGCCAGCGACAGCACCACCGTGCATGCCGGCTATTCGCGTTACTTCACGCCGCCTGCCAGTGAGTTGATCGCCAGCAGCGATATCGCCCTGTACGACGGCACCACCAACCAGCAACCCAGCGGCGGCAGCAACACGCCGCTGGCCGAACGCAGCGACTACTACGACATCGGCGTCTCGCAGCAGCTGGGCGAGCACCTGACGCTCGGCCTGGATGCCTATGATCGGCGCGTCGCGCGGCTGCAGGATGAAGGCCAGTTCGGCGCCGCCTACATCTATTCGACCTTCAACTATCGCCGTGGCCACATCCGCGGCCTGGAGTTCAGTGCCGACTACAGCAACGGCCCCTTCAGCGCCTATTTCAATGCGGCGTACAACAAGGCAATCGGCACCCGGGTCATCACCGGCCAGTACAACCTCGATCCGGATGCGCTGGCCTACGTGGCCGACCACTGGATCCACCTCGACCACGACCAGAAGCTGACCTCATCGGGTGGGCTCAGCTACGCCTTCGCCGGCCACAACCGGATCGGTGCAAACTACGTGTTCGGCAGCGGTCTGCGTTCGGACATCGAGGGCGTGCCCAACGGCGGCGAACTGCCGGCGTACCTGCAGGTGAACCTCAGCGCCGGGCACGACTTCAACGCCGACAGCGGGCATCCACTGCATGTGCAGCTGGCCGTGATCAACGCGCTGGACCGCAGCTACCAGCTGCGTGATGGCGGTGGCGTGGGCGTGTTCGCCCCGCAGTGGGGGCCACGCCGCGGCGCCTACCTGAGCCTGCAGCAGGATTTCTGAGGAGACAGGGGTCGGATCCCTTTCCGCAGGAAAGGGCTCTGACCCCGCACCGGGAATGAGGTCAGCGCCCTTTGCGATGCAAAGGGTTCCGACCCCGTTTTGCTCTCAGCGCTTGACCTTGCGCAGCGACACCGCCAGCGCCCACAGCGCCAGCAGCACGAACCACACGCCGGACCACATCGGCATGGTCAGGCCCAGGAACGTCCAGTCAATATTGCCGCAGTTGCCGGTGCCGGTCAGCACCGTGCGGAACACTTCCAGCGGGCCCATGGTCTCGCGCAGGAAGCTCAGCGGCGGGCCGCAGGTCGCGCCCATCTCCGGCGGCAGCATCTGCACGTAGACGTGGCGAGCGGCGATGCCGACACCAACTGCGGCGGCAATGAAGGCCAGCACGCCATAGGTCGCGCGGCCGGGGCGGTTGGACGGCCCGTGCAGCGCACCGATCAGGAACAGCAGGCCCAGCGCAGCGAACGCCAGGCGCTGGAAGATGCACAACGGACACGGCTCCAGGCCCATCTTCAGCTGCAGGAAGATGGCGTAGCCCAGCAGGCCCGCGCAGATCAGGAAGCCCAGGAAGAACTGGGCGCGGAAGGGCCAGCGCAGTGGATTCATCGTCAACGCTCGAATGGATCAGGCGCCAAGCGTAACCGACAGCGCGCCCCGTTCGAACCGCCACACGGCACGCCTGTCGGAACGGTGCGGGTCAGAGCCCGTGCCCGCGGCACGGGATCCGCAGAAACGCAAAAGCCCGGCAGAGGCCGGGCTTTCGCTGTGTCGCGTTGGAGCGGTCCGATTACTCGGCCACTTCCTCGGCCACGACCGGACGGTCAACCAGCTCGACGTAGGCCATCGGCGCGTTGTCGCCGGCGCGGAAACCGCACTTCAGCAGACGCAGGTAGCCGCCCGGACGGTTCGCGTAGCGCGGGCCCAGGATGGTGAACAGGTTGCCCACGGCTTCGTTGTCGCGCAGGCGGGCGAAGGCCAGACGGCGGTTGGCGACGGAGTCGACCTTGGCCAGGGTGATCAGCGGCTCGGCAACGCGGCGCAGTTCCTTGGCCTTCGGCAGGGTGGTCTTGATCAGCTCGTGCTTGAACAGCGAGGCGGCCATGTTCTTGAACATCGCTTCGCGGTGGGCGCTGGTACGGCTGAACTTACGGCCAGACTTCTGATGACGCATGGTGATATTCCTTGGTTAATGATGAGGCTGTGTGGATCGTTGTCGCCATCCTGGCGTTGCTGCGCGGACTGCGGGTGGTCCTGGCCATCCATCCTGGACGACCTGCCCGCGAACCTTGGGTTCGTCGTGGCATGTTGTGTTGCGTTGAAGGCTCCACCGCGAACGGTGGAGCCCTCAGGCATTACCGATATCAGCCCAGCATGCCGTGGCTGGCGACGCCGGCCGGCGGCCAGTTCTCCAGCTTCATGCCGAGCGACAGGCCGCGCTGAGCCAGCACTTCCTTGATCTCGGTGAGCGACTTCTTGCCCAGGTTCGGGGTCTTCAGCAGCTCCACTTCGGTCTTCTGGATCAGATCGCCGATGTAGTAGATGCTTTCAGCCTTCAGGCAGTTGGCCGAACGCACGGTCAGCTCCAGATCGTCGATCGGGCGCAGCAGCACCGGATCCACGCCGTTGTTGGCCGGCTTCGCCGCACCGCGGTCGCGGTGGGTGAAGTCACCGAACACCGACAGCTGATCGCTGAGGATGTCGGCGGCGGTGCGCACGGCTTCCTCGGCATCGATGGTGCCGTTGGTCTCGATATCGATGACCAGCTTGTCCAGGTCAGTACGCTGTTCGACGCGGGCCGCTTCCACGGCATAGGCGACGCGGCGGACCGGCGAGAACGAGGCATCCAGGACCAGGCGGCCGATGGCACGGGTTTCTTCGTCCGGACGACGACGCGCGGCAGCCGGCTGGTAGCCGAAACCACGTTCGATCTTCAGACGCATGTTGACTGCCGTGTCCTTGGTCAGGTGGCAGATGACATGGTCGCCGTTCAGGATCTCCACATTGTGGTCGACCTTGATGTCGGCAGCGGTGACAACGCCCGGGCCCTGCTTGGACAGGGACAGGGTGGCGCTGTCGCCGGAGTGCATACGGATGGCCACGTCCTTCAGGTTGAGCAGGACTTCAAGCACGTCCTCCTGCAGACCTTCGACCGTGGTGTACTCATGCAACACGCCGTCGATTTCGACTTCCGTGATGGCGAAGCCCGGGATGGACGACAGCAGCACGCGACGCAGGGCATTACCCAGCGTATGCCCGTAACCCCGCTCCAAAGGTTCGATAACGACCTTTGCACGGGTGTCGGTAAGGCGTTCGATCTGCGGACCGCGAGGACGCAGAACCTGGTTGGCGGTAACCGTCATGTTGCGGGTTCTCCTAGTGAACCCCCGGCCGTCGCCGGGGGCTCTCCAATGTGAATTACTTCGAATACAGCTCGACGATCAGCGCTTCGTTGATGTCCGCAGGCAGATCCGAACGATCCGGAACAGCCTTGAAGATGCCGGTGAACTTGCCGGAATCCACTTCAACCCACGACGGGCTCAGGTCATGCTGGGCGGCGACGGTCAGGGCTTCCTGGACGCGCAACTGCTTTGCAGCCTTTTCAGACAGGGCGATGGCGTCGCCAGCCTTGACCTGGTACGAAGCCAGGTTGACCGACTTGCCATTCACGGTGACGCCGCGGTGCGACACCAGCTGACGGGCAGCCGGACGGGTCACGGCGAAGCCCATGCGGTAGACGACGTTGTCCAGGCGGGTTTCCAGCAGCTGCAGCAGGTTCTCGCCGGTGTTGCCCTTCTTGGTCGAGGCCTTCTTGTAGTAGTTGCGGAACTGACGCTCCAGCAGGCCGTAGATACGCTTGACCTTCTGCTTTTCACGCAGCTGGGTAGCGTAGTCGGACAGCTTGCCCTTGCGGGCAGTGGCGCCGTGCTGGCCGGGCTTCTGCTCCAGCTTGCACTTGGAGTCCAGCGCACGCGCCGGGCTCTTCAGGGACAGGTCGGCGCCTTCGCGACGGGCGAGCTTACAGGTAGGACCGATATAACGAGCCATTTCTTATCGCTCCCTTTAGACGCGACGCTTCTTCGGCGGACGGCACCCGTTGTGCGGGATAGGCGTCACGTCGATGATGTTGGTGATCTTGTAGCCGACGTTGTTCAACGAACGCACGGCCGACTCACGGCCCGGACCCGGGCCCTTGATGCGGACTTCCAGCGACTTCACGCCGTAGTCCAGCGCAGCACGACCGGCCTTTTCAGCAGCCACCTGGGCAGCGAACGGGGTCGACTTGCGCGAACCGCGGAAGCCAGCGCCACCGGAGGTCGCCCACGACAGAGCATTGCCCTGGCGGTCGGTGATGGTGACGATGGTGTTGTTGAACGAAGCGTGGACGTGGGCAACGCCGTCGGTGACGACGCGCTTGATCTTCTTCTTGGTCTTAGCAGCGGGCTTAGCCATTTCTCAGTCCCTTACTTCTTGATCGCCTTGCGCGGACCCTTGCGGGTGCGGGCGTTGGTACGGGTGCGCTGGCCACGCAGCGGGAGGCCACGACGGTGACGCAGGCCGCGGTAGCAGCCCAGGTCCATCAGGCGCTTGATCGCGATGCCGATTTCACGGCGCAGATCGCCTTCTACGATGTACTTGCCGACTTCGGCGCGCAGGCGCTCGATTTCCGGCTCCGACAGATCGCGGATCTTGGTGGTCGAAGCAACGCCTGCGACTTCGCAGACCTTCTTCGAACGGGTACGGCCGATGCCGTAAATGCTTTGCAACCCGACCCAGACGTGCTTCTGGGCTGGCAGGTTGACGCCTGCAATACGCGCCATGACGCGGTTCTCCAGCTGAGTGATGGCCGACAGCGCGCCTCGGGCACGCCAATCCGGCAGGATGGATCAAAAAAGTGAACTAGCGATACTAACAAGGTTCCGGTTTACATGGAAGCCCGTGAAACCATTGGTTTCATGAACCCGGCCTGGGGAGTGTGCCCAGGCTCCGGCGCCGGATGGGGTTGGACCTGGGGTTTCCCCCGGGGCCGCCCGCGCTACTCCAGCGCGGGACCACCTCATCACACCCCCACCCGGAACCGCTGCGGGGGCCGCCCTTCGTTTGTGTGGCCGAAGTCCGCGAAGCGGAGGGACCATCACGTCAGGAAGACGAAAGTATAACAGGCCAATCAGCCGCGGGCAAAACCGCCGCGGTTGCCGCCCTTCAGGTTGGCCTTCTTCAGCAGGCTCTCGTACTGGTGGGACATCAGGTGCGCCTGCACCTGGGCGATGAAGTCCATCACCACCACCACCACGATCAGCAGCGAAGTACCGCCGAAGTAGAACGAGGCGTTCAGCTGAGTGCGCATCAGCTCCGGCAGCAGGCAGACAATCACCAGGTAGGCCGAGCCGGCCGCGGTCAGGCGGGTCAGCACGCCGTCGATGTAGTCGGCGGTGGCCTTGCCCGGACGGATGCCCGGAATCAGCGCGCCCGACTTCTTCAGGTTGTCGGCGGTTTCCTGCGAGTTGAACACCAGCGCGGTGTAGAAGAACGCGAAACCGGTAATCAGCGCAGCGAACACGATCATGTGCAGCGGCTCGCCCGGGCCCAGGGCGTTGGCGACCTTCTGCAGGATCTGGCCGAAGCTGCTCTGGTTGGCGGCCTGGCCGGACCACATGGCCAGGGTGGCCGGGAAGGCCAGCAGGCTCGAGGCGAAGATCGCCGGGATGACGCCGGCCATGTTGAGCTTCAGCGGCAGGAACGAGGTCTGGTTCATGTACGCATTGCGACCGCCCTGGCGGCGCGCGTAATTGACCGTGATCCGGCGCTGGCCACGCTCGACGAACACCACGAAGAAGGTGAAGGCGAGCACGACGATGGCGATCAGCAGCAGCTGGATGAACTGGATGTTGCCGTCGCGGTACGCGTCGAAGGTGTGGATGACCGCACCCGGCAGGCCCGCCACGATACCGGCAAAGATGATCAGCGATACGCCGTTGCCGATGCCGCGCTCGGTGACCTGCTCACCGACCCACATCAGGAACATGGTGCCGGCAGTCAGTGCGACCACGGCGGTGAGCACGAAGCCCATGCCCGGTGCGTACACGACCGGAGCGCCCGACGGCGAGACCTGGCCCTGCAGGGCCAGCGCGATCGAGCCGCCCTGCACCACTGCCAGCAGCACGGCGCCGATGCGCGAATACTGGGTGATCTTGCGGCGGCCGGACTCACCTTCCTTCTGCATCGCCTTCAGGGCGGGGAAGATGTGCACGGCCAGCTGCATCACGATCGATGCCGAGATGTACGGCATCACGTTCAGCGCGAAGATGCTGAAACGGTGCAGGGCGCCGCCCGAGAACATGTTGAACATGTCCACGATGCCGCCGCCCTGCTGTTGCATCATGGCAAGCATGGCATCGGGATTGACGCCCGGCACCGGCACGTAGCAGCCGATGCGATAGACGATCAAAGCCCCGACGACGAACAGCAAACGTTGGCGAAGTTCAGTGAACTTGCCCATTCCGCCCGCGAGGTTACCGATGCCAGCTTGCGCCATGATTTTCTTACTCCGTTACGCTGCCGCCGGCAGCTTCGATCGCAGCCTTGGCACCGGCCGTGGCAGCAATACCCTTCAGGGTGAACGCCTTGGTCACTTCGCCCTTGACGACGACCTTGGCCTTCTTTGCGGTGCTCGGGACCAGCTTGGCAGCACGCAGGGCGGCGAAGTCGATCTCACCGGCCGGCAGCTTGTCCAGCGCGTACAGCAGCACTTCAGCGGTGTCCTTGGCGATCGGCGAACGGAAGCCGATCTTCGGCAGACGACGCTGCATGGGGGTCTGGCCGCCTTCGAAGCCAGCCTTGATCTTGCCGCCACCCTTGCGGGCGAACGAACCCTTGTGGCCGCGGCCGGCAGTCTTGCCCAGGCCCGAGCCGATACCGCGACCGACGCGGGTACGCTCGGTGCGGGCGCCCGGTGCCGGGCTCAGTTCATTGAGACGCAGAGTCATGGTCGATTACTCCTCAACCTGGACGAGGTACTGAACCTTGTTGATCAGGCCGCGCACCTGCGGGCTGTCCTTCAGTTCACGCACATCGTTGAGCTTGTTCAGGCCCAGGGCACGCACCGACAGGCGGTGACGCGACTGGGTGCCACGCAGGCCACGCACCAGGCGGACCTTGACAGTCTTGTTGGACTCATTAGCCATGGTTGAGTTCCTCCACCTTCTTGCCGCGCTTGGCCGCGATGCGGGCCGGCGACTGCGCAGCAGACAGGCCCTTCACGGTGGCACGCACCAGGTTGATCGGGTTGCGCGAACCGGTGGCCTTGGCCAGCACGTTCTTAACGCCAACGGCTTCCAGCACGGCGCGCATGGCACCGCCGGCGATCACACCGGTACCTTCCGAAGCCGGCTGCATGAACACGCGGGCTGCGCCGTGACCATCCTTGATGGTGTGCCACAGGGTGCCGTTGTTCAGGTCAACGCTGACCAGGTTCTTGCGGGCCTGTTCCATCGACTTCTGGATGGCGACCGGCACTTCGCGGGCCTTGCCATAACCGAAACCGACCTTGCCTTCGCCGTCGCCGACAACGGTCAGGGCGGTGAAGGTGAACTGGCGGCCACCCTTGACGGTCTTGCTGACGCGGTTGACCGCGACCAGCTTTTCGATCATGCCGTCGTCGATCTTCTCTTCGCGGTTACGGTCGCGATCGCGACCCCGCTGCTGACGCTCTTCTGCCATGTTGATTCCTTGGTTGTTTGGGTATGTACGGCTCGAGGCCGCTTATGGTTGTGGAATGTCGCGTTGTTCCGGTGAACCACTGCAGAAGAGTGGCGCCGCCCCGCCTCACTCAGGCGGGCGAGCAGGCGGGCAGGAGACCACAGGTCCCCTGCCCTTGTCCCTTAGAACTGCAGGCCGGCTTCGCGGGCGGCTTCTGCCAGGGCCTTGATGCGGCCGTGGTAGCGGTAGCCCGAACGATCGAAGGCAACCTTCTCGACGCCGGCGGCCTTGGCGCGCTCAGCGACGATACGGCCGACCTTGGCGGCGGCATCGGCGTTCTTGCCGTTCTTCAGGCCTTCCTTGACGTCGGTCTGGGTGGTGTTGGCGGCAGCCAGCACCTTGGAACCGTCGGCGGTGAAGACCTGGGCGTACAGGTGCTGGCCGGTGCGCAGCACCGACAGGCGGGCGACGCCGAGCTCACGGATGTGGGCGCGGGTCGACTTGGCGCGACGCAGGCGGGCGATGTTCTTGTTCATGATGTTTTTCCTTTGAAAGCGGAAGCGCCTAATTAGGCCTTCTTGGCTTCCTTACGGATGATGACTTCGTCGGAGTACTTCACGCCCTTGCCCTTGTACGGCTCCGGCTTGCGGAACGCACGGATCTTGGCGGCAACTTCACCGACGACCTGCTTGTCAGCGCCCTGGACCAGGATCTCGGTCTGGGTCGGGGTGGTGATGGTGATGCCTTCCGGCGCCACGAACACGACCGGGTGCGAGAAGCCCAGGGACAGGCTCAGGTCCTTGCCCTGCATGGCAGCGCGGTAACCCACGCCGACCAGCTCCAGCTTGCGCTCGAAGCCTTCGGACACGCCCTTGACCATGTTGGACAGGATCGCACGCACGGTACCGGTCAGTGCGACCAGCTCGGCGTTCTCGGTGCTCAGGGTGGCAACGCCGTTGTCGACGTTGATGGCAATACCGGCCGGCTTGGCCAGCGACAGGGTGCCCTTCGGGCCCTTGGCGGTGACGCTGTCCGACTGGACGTTCAGTTCAACCTTACCCAGGGTAATCGGCTTCTTGGCTACGCGGGACATAGTTCTACTCCTTTCGCCTTAGGCCACGAAGCACAGGACTTCGCCGCCGACGCCCAGCTGGCGCGCCTGCGCATCAGTCATGATGCCCTTGGAGGTGGAAATGATGGAGATACCCAGGCCGTTCATGACCTTCGGCAGCTCGCTCTTGCCGCGGTACTGGCGCAGGCCCGAACGCGAGAAGCGCTTCAGGGTCGCGATGACCGGCTTGCCTTCGAAATACTTCAGCACGATTTCCAGCTCGGACTTGTTGTTTTCCAGCTGGGTCACGCGCAGGTCGGTGATGTAACCCTCGTCCTTCAGGACCTGGGCGATCGCAACCTTGATCTTGGACGACGGGGCCTTCACCGTCTGCTTGCCTACCGCGGCCGCATTCTTGATGCGGACCAGCAGGTCGGCGATGGGATCAGTCATGCTCATATGAGTACCTTTGAGTGCACCGATATCCGCTTTCGCGAAAATCTGTTGTCTCCTGGAAACGGGCCAGGTCCCTTGATGCAGCGGGCCGGAAGCCCACTCCTACGACCCCGTTTGCGCAGGGCAAGACGCGGGAGTATACGCCAAAAGAGCCCGGCTTGCGCCGGGCTCTTCGGTTTTTTTTGCGTCGGGAAAGCTGAATGCCTCCCCCGCCCGGTTCAGGAACCCCCGAAGGGGCTCCTGATCGCAGGGCCGGCTGGGATTACCAGCTGGCCTTGCGCAGACCCGGGACGTCGCCACGCATGGTGGCTTCACGCAGCTTGTTACGGCCCAGGCCGAACTTGCTGTAGACGCCACGCGGACGACCCGACAGTTCGCAACGGTTGCGCTGGCGGCTCGGCGACGAATCGCGCGGCAGCTTGGCCAGCTTGGTTGCGGCGTCGATCTTCTCTTCGTAGGTCGCGTCCACGGAGGACACGATCTTCTTCAGAGCCGCACGCTTTTCAGCGTACTTCTTTGCCAGCTTTTCCCGCTTGATGTCGCGGTTGACCATGGAGGTCTTTGCCATTTCGGTTTCCTCGACAGATCAGTTACGGAACGGGAACTTGAACGCTGCCAGCAGCGCCTTCGCTTCCGCGTCGGTCTTCGCAGTGGTGGTGATGGCGATATCCATACCGCGGATCGCGTCGACGGCGTCGAAGTCGATTTCCGGGAAGATGATCTGCTCCTTCACACCCATGTTGAAGTTGCCGCGGCCGTCGAAGGAACGACCGGAAACACCACGGAAGTCGCGCACGCGCGGCAGCGAGATGTTGATCAGGCGATCCAGGAACTCGTACATCTTGTGGCGACGCAGCGTGGTCTTGCAGCCGATCGGCCAACCATCGCGGATCTTGAACGACGCAACCGACACACGCGACTTGGTGACAACCGGCTTCTGGCCGGAAATCTTGGTCATGTCGCCGACGGCGTTTTCCAGGATCTTCTTGTTGGTGGCCGCTTCGCCGACACCCATGTTCAGGGTGACCTTGACCAGCTTCGGCACTTCCATCGGATTGGTGTAGCCGAACTGCTTCATCAGCGCCGGCACCACTTCGTCCTTGTAGAACTTTTCGAGACGGGAACTCATCTTCTCATTCCTCAGGCGTCGAGCGCCTCACCGCTGGAGCGGAACACACGCAGTTTGCGTCCATCCTCCAGCACCTTGAAGCCAACGCGTTCGCCCTTGCCCGAAGCCGGGTTCAGAACATTCACGTTGGAGATATGGATCGAAGCTTCGCGCTCGACCACGCCGCCGGCAACACCTGCCTGCGGGTTCGGCTTGGTGTGGCGCTTGACGATGTTCACGTTGGCGACGACCACGCGGTCGCCGTCGACGCGGACGACTTCGCCCTGCTTGCCCTTGTCCTTGCCAGCGTTGACGACAACCTGGTCGCCCTTCTTGATACGGTTAGCCATGATTATCTCCTGTCGCTCACAGCACTTCGGGAGCGAGCGAGACGATCTTCATGAACTTCTCCGAACGAAGTTCACGGGTCACCGGCCCGAAAATACGGGTACCGATCGGCTCCTGCTTGCTGTTCAGCAGAACGGCAGCGTTGCCGTCGAAGCGGATCAGCGAGCCGTCGGCGCGACGCACACCCTTGCGGGTACGCACCACGACGGCGTCATACACTTCACCCTTCTTGACCTTGCCGCGCGGAATCGCATCCTTCACGGTGACCTTGATGATGTCGCCGATGCCGGCGTAACGGCGCTTGGAACCACCCAGCACCTTGAAGCACATCACCTGCTTGGCACCCGAATTGTCCGCGACGTCAAGGTAGCTCTGCATCTGGATCATGATTCAGCTCCTTATTCAGCCGCGCGCGTGATGACTTCCACCACGCGCCAGTTCTTGGTCTTGGACATCGGAGCAATCTCGGTCACGCGGACGACATCGCCTTCCTTGCAGGCGTTGTCGGCATCGTGGGCGTGCAGCTTCGTCGAGCGCTTGATGTACTTGCCGTACAGCGCGTGCTTGACCTGACGCTCAACCAGGACGGTAACCGTCTTGTCCATCTTGTTGCTGACGACACGGCCTTCGACCGTGCGCAGCGTCTTCTTTTCAGTATTGTCGCTCATAGCGGCCATCCTTACTTCGTGCTGCCGAGCAGGGTCTTGACGCGAGCAATCTCGCGACGGACCCGGCGAATGTCGTGGGTCTTCGGCAGCTGGCCGGTGACCTGCTGCATACGGACAGAGAACTGTTCCTTACGCAGGTCGATCAGGTGGGCCTTGAGTTCGTCAGCCGACTTTTCACGGAGAGTTTTGATATCCATCAGCGCACCGTACGGGTCACGAAAGTGGTGGTGACCGAGAGCTTGGCGGCGGCCAGGCGGAACGCCTCGCGAGCCACTTCCTCGGAAACACCCTCGATTTCATAGATCATGCGGCCGGGCTGGATCTGGGCCACCCAGTATTCCACGTTACCCTTACCCGAACCCATTCGGACTTCGATGGGCTTCTTGGTGATGGGCTTGTCGGGGAACACGCGGATCCACATCTTGCCGCCGCGCTTGACGTAGCGGCTGATCGAGCGGCGGGCCGCTTCGATCTGACGCGCGGTCAGCTGACCGTGTGCGGTTGCCTTCAGGCCATACTCGCCGAAGCTGACAGCGTTGGCGCTCCAGCTCAGGCCATCGTTACGGCCCTTGTGTACCTTGCGGTACTTGGTTCGCTTGGGTTGCAACATTGTCGTTACCTCGCTTCACGGGCCGGGCGCTGACGGTCACCACGGTCGCCGCGATCGTGACGATCGTTGCGCGACGGGGTGTCGTCCTGCTTTTCCTGGCCAACCTGGGAGAAATCGAAGACCTCGCCCTTGTAGATCCAGACCTTGATGCCGATGATGCCGTAGGTCGTCTTGGCTTCAGCGAAGCCATAGTCGATGTCGGCACGCAGGGTGTGCAGCGGCACGCGGCCTTCGCGGTACCACTCCGAACGGGCGATTTCTGCACCGTTGAGGCGGCCACCGACGTTGACCTTGATGCCCAGGGCACCCAGGCGCATCGCGTTGCCGACCGAGCGCTTCATTGCACGGCGGAACATGATGCGACGCTCCAGCTGCTGGGCGATCGACTCGGCAACGAGCTGCGCGTCCAGTTCCGGCTTGCGCACTTCGGTGACGTTGATGTGCGCCGGGACGCCCATCATCTCGCTCACTTCCTTGCGCAGCTTCTCGATGTCCTCACCGCGCTTGCCGATCACCACGCCCGGACGGGCGGTGTGGATCGTCACGCGAGCGGTCTTGGCCGGACGCTCGATCAGGATCTTGCTGATGCCGGCCTGAGCCAGCTTCTTGCGCAGCATGTCGCGCACTTTCAGGTCGGCTGCCAGGTAACCAGCGAACTCGGCCTTGTTGGCGTACCACTTGGAGTTCCAGTCCTTGGAAATGCCGAGGCGGATACCAATCGGATGAACTTTATGACCCATGGTCTTTTCCTTATCCGCTTACTTGGCGGCGCCCACAACCACAGTGATGTGGCTGGTGCGCTTGAGGATGCGGGTACCGCGGCCTTTCGCCCGCGCCATGAAACGCTTCAGGGTCGGACCTTCATCAACCATGATGGTCTGAACCTTCAGCTCGTCGACGTCGGCGCCCTGGTTGTTCTCGGCATTTGCAATAGCCGACTCCACCACCTTCTTGATCAGGTGGGCAGCCTTCTTGTCCGAAAACTTCAGCAGGTTGACCGCACGCTCGGCCGGCAGACCGCGCACCTGGTCAGCGACCAGACGAGCCTTCTGCGGGGAGATGCGCGCAGTGCGCAGGATGGCTTTCGCTTCCATTGTCATCTCTCCTTACTTGCCCGACTTCTTGTCACCACCGTGACCCTTGAAGGTCCGGGTGATGGCAAATTCGCCGAGCTTGTGGCCGACCATGTTCTCGTTGACGAGAACCGGGATGTGGTTCTTGCCGTTATGCACGGCAATGGTGACGCCTACCATGTCAGGCAGGATCATCGAACGGCGCGACCAGGTCTTGATCGGCTTCTTGCTGCCCGCAGCGGCCTCCACCTTCTTGACGAGGTGGTGATCGACGAACGGGCCCTTCTTGAGTGAACGTGCCATGGTCGATTAGCCCCTACGATCGCGGACGATGAACTGCTGAGTGCGCTTGTTATGGCGCGTCTTGTAACCCTTGGTCGGGACACCCCACGGGGTGACCGGATGCGGGTTACCCTGGCCGGCCTTGGCCTCACCACCACCGTGCGGGTGGTCAACCGGGTTCATGGCAGCACCACGAACGGTCGGGCGGACGCCGCGCCAACGCTTGGCACCGGCCTTGCCCAGCTTTTCCAGGCTGTGCTCGTCGTTGCCGACTTCGCCGATGGTGGCGCAGCACTCGACCGGAACCTTGCGCATTTCACCCGAGCGCAGGCGCAGGGTGGCGTAGATGCCTTCGCGAGCCACCAGCTGCACGGCCGCACCCGCGGCGCGAGCGATCTGAGCGCCCTTGCCCGGCTTCAGTTCGATGCAGTGGATGGTGGTGCCGACCGGGATGTTGCGCAGCGGCAGGGTGTTGCCAGCCTTGATCGGGGCATCCGAACCGGCGATCACCTGATCACCAGCCTTCAGGCCCTTCGGGGCGATGATGTAGCGACGCTCACCGTCGACGTAGCACAGCAGAGCGATGTGGGCGGTGCGGTTCGGATCGTATTCGATGCGTTCCACGCGCGCCGGGATGCCCAGCTTGTTGCGCTTGAAGTCGATGATGCGGTAGTGCTGCTTGGCACCACCACCGACGTGACGCACGGTGATACGGCCATGGTGGTTACGACCACCCGAGCGGCTCTGCGACTCGACCAGCGCAGCGTGCGGAGCACCCTTGTGCAGGTCGGGAGTGACCACGCGCACGGCCGAGCGGCGGCCGGGGGAAGTGGGCTTGAATTTCATCAATGGCATGGGATGTACCTCAGGCCTTGGCCGTTACATCGATCGACTGGCCGTCGGCCAGGCGAACGTACGCCTTGCGCCAATCGCCGCGGCGGCCAGCACGGTTACGGAAGGACTTGTTCTTGCCCTTGACGTTGACCACGTTGACGGCTTCGACCTTGACGTCGAACAGCTGCTCAACCGCGGCCTTTACATCGGCCTTGGTGGCTTCGTTCGAAACTTCGAAGACATACTGGTTGGAGAGTTCCTGCAGGCGCGCGGTCTTTTCGGAGACACGCGGGGCACGCAGCACGCTGAAGATTTTTTCGTTGCTGTTCATGCCAGCCACTCCTCGACCTTCTTGACCGCGTCAGCGGTGATGACGACCGTGTCGGCACCCACCAGCGAGACCGGATCCAGACCCTGGACGTCACGCACCTGCACGTACGGCAGATTGCGGGCGGACAGGTACAGGTGCTCGGACGCTTCTTCGGTGACGATCAGCGGGCGCTTGCCCACTTCCAGGCCGGCCAGCTTGGCGATCAGACCCTTCGTGTTGGTCACTTCGACGTCGAAGGACTCCACGATGGTCAGACGGCCCTGACGGTTCAGCTCGGACAGGATCGCGCACATGGCGGCACGGTACTGCTTGCGATTGACCTTCTGCTCGAAGCTGCGCGGCTTGGCCGCGAAGGTGACACCGCCGCCGACGAAGATCGGAGCCGTCAGTGCGCCATGACGCGCGCCGCCGCCCTTCTGCTTCTTCGACTTCTTGGTGGTACCAGCCACTTCAGAGCGAGTCTTCTGTGCCTTGGTGCCGGCGCGACCGGCGTTGCGGTAAGCAACGACGACCTGGTGGACCAGATCTTCGCTGAAATCGCGACCGAACACGGCTTCGGAGACCGAGACCTTGTTGTTGCTACCCGTGATAACGAGTTCCATCGTCATCTCTCCTTATGCCTTGCTCGCCGGACGGACGATCACGTCGCCACCCGCCGCGCCCGGAACGGCGCCGCGAACCGCGATCAGACCGCGCTCGACGTCGACCTTGACCACTTCCAGGTTCTGGGTGCTCTGCTGCACCGCGCCCATGTGGCCCGACATCTTCTTGCCCGGGAAAACGCGACCCGGGGTCTGGCGCTGACCCAGCGAACCCGGCGCGCGATGCGACAGCGAGTTACCGTGGGTTGCATCGCCCATACGGAAGTTGTGGCGCTTGATGGTGCCCTGGAAGCCCTTACCCTTGGTGACACCCTGGACGTCGACGATCTGGCCGACTTCGAAGATGTCCGCCTTGACTTCGCCGCCAACGGCGAAATCGCCGAGCTGCGCGTCTTCAACGCGGAATTCCCACAGGCCACGACCCGCTTCCACCTTCGCCTTGGCGAAGTGGCCGGCTTCCGGCTTGTTGACCAGGGCAGCGCGACGCGCGCCGACGGTCACCTGCACGGCGCTGTAGCCGTCGGTTTCGACGGTCTTGATCTGCGCGATGCGGTTCGGGGTTGCTTCGATCAGGGTCACCGGGATGGAGCGGCCATCTTCAGTGAACACGCGGCTCATGCCGGCCTTGCGGCCCACGAAGCCCAACGAATACTTCTTCGTCATGGTCGTAGTCCTCAGGTCAGCTTGATCTGAACGTCGACGCCGGCAGCCAGTTCGAGCTTCATCAGCGCGTCCACGGTCTTGTCATTCGGGTCAACGATATCGAGCACGCGCTTGTGCGTGCGGGTCTCGTACTGGTCACGCGCGTCCTTGTCGACGTGCGGGGAAACGAGAACGGTGTAACGCTCGATCTTGGTCGGCAGCGGGATCGGGCCACGCACTTGCGCGCCGGTCCGCTTTGCCGTTTCAACGATCTCGCTGGCCGAACGGTCGATCAGACGATGATCGAACGCTTTCAGCCGGATCCGGATCTTTTGGTCCGCCATGGCGGTAGGTTCCTTCGTTAAAAGAGCGACAGACAAAGCCTCTGGGTTGCTTTGCCCCATGAAATTCCTGAATACGGACGGCCCACACTCCTGCAGGCCGACAAGGTCACTCCATAGACCTCAAAAACGTAGGCAGACCCGTTCCCAGGCCTGCCCAGACGTAGAAGCATAATGGCACGCAAGGCAGCTGTCAACAGTCGCCTGTTGACGCCGCCTGAATGGCATTGACCCTTCCTGGTCCGGGGAACACAAGGCACATCCTGTGCCTGCTTTCCCATTTGATACGCCCCGATGCCCTACCCAGGCAACATCGGGGCGCAGATACTACCAGATTACTCGATGATCTTCGAGACCACGCCGGCGCCGACGGTACGGCCACCTTCGCGGATGGCGAAGCGCAGGCCTTCGTCCATTGCCACCGGGTTGATCAGGGTGACGACCATCTTGACGTTGTCACCCGGCATCACCATTTCGACGCCTTCCGGCAGTGCAGCTGCGCCGGTGATGTCGGTGGTGCGGAAGTAGAACTGCGGGCGGTAGCCGTTGAAGAACGGGGTGTGACGGCCGCCCTCGTCCTTCGACAGGACGTAGACTTCGCCTTCGAACTTGGTGTGCGGCTTGATCGAACCCGGCTTGGCCAGAACCTGGCCACGCTCGACGTCGTCACGCTTGGTGCCGCGCAGCAGCAGGCCAGCGTTGTCGCCTGCCTGACCCTGGTCCAGCAGCTTGCGGAACATTTCAACGCCGGTCACGGTGGTCTTCTGCACCGGACGGATGCCGACGATTTCGATTTCGTCGCCAACCTTGATCACGCCGCGCTCGATACGACCGGTCACCACGGTGCCGCGGCCCGAGATCGAGAACACGTCTTCCACCGGCATCAGGAACGGCTTGTCGATCGCACGCTCCGGCTCCGGGATCCAGCTGTCCAGGGCGTCGACCAGCTTCAGGATGGCCGGCACGCCGATGTCGCTCTGGTCGCCTTCCAGCGCCAGACGGGCCGAACCGGCGATGATCGGGGTGTCGTCGCCCGGGAAGTCGTACTTGCTCAGCAGCTCGCGCACTTCCATTTCGACCAGCTCGAGCAGCTCGGCGTCGTCAACCATGTCGGCCTTGTTCAGGAACACGACGATGTACGGCACGCCGACCTGACGCGACAGCAGGATGTGCTCGCGGGTCTGCGGCATCGGGCCGTCAGCGGCCGAGCACACCAGGATCGCGCCGTCCATCTGGGCGGCACCGGTGATCATGTTCTTGACGTAGTCAGCGTGGCCCGGGCAATCGACGTGGGCGTAGTGACGAACCGGGGATTCGTATTCGACGTGCGCGGTCGAGATCGTGATACCACGGGCCTTTTCTTCCGGAGCGGCGTCGATCGAGGAGTAATCCTTGAACTCGCCACCGAAGCGCTCGGCACCGATCTTGGTCAGTGCAGCGGTCAGCGTGGTCTTGCCGTGGTCGACGTGACCGATGGTGCCGACGTTGACGTGCGGCTTGGTGCGCTCGAACTTACCCTTTGCCATTGTTCTATACCTTGATTGTTCGTAAGTGGTTTCAAGAGAGGCCGAGCGAGGCTCAGCCCTTCTTCATGACGGCTTCGGCGATGTTGGTCGGCGCCGGCTCGTAGTGATCGAATTCCATGGTGAAGGTGGCGCGGCCCTGGGTCTGCGAACGCAGCGCAGTGGCGTAACCGAACATTTCACCCAGCGGGATCATCGCGTTGATGATGCTGGCCGAACCGTCACCGGTGGTGTCGGAACCCTGCAGCACGCCGCGACGACGGCTGACGTCGCCCATCACGTCACCCTGGTAATCCTCCGGGGTCACGATCTCGACCTTCATGATCGGCTCCAGCAGCACCGGCTTGGCCTTGGCGAAGCCCTGCTTGAAGGCCATCGACGAAGCCAGCTTGAACGCCATTTCCGAGGAGTCGACGTCGTGGTACGAACCGAACACCAGCTTCACCTTGACGTCCACGACCGGGAAGCCAGCCAGCGGGCCGCTGGTGATGGTTTCGCGCAGGCCCTTTTCAACCGACGGAATGAATTCCTTCGGGATGACGCCGCCGGTGATGTCGTTGATGAACAGGAAGTCGTCCTTGATCATCGGAGCGATCTTCGGATCGGCACGGTCTTCAGCGGTGATCGGCGACAGTTCGATCACGACGTGACCATACTGACCCTTACCACCGGACTGCTTGGCGTGCTTGTAGTCCGACTTGACGTCAGCCAGGGTGATGGTTTCGCGGTAGGCCACCTGCGGCGCGCCGACGTTGGCTTCAACGTTGAACTCGCGCTTCAGGCGGTCGACGATGATGTCCAGGTGCAGCTCGCCCATGCCCGAGATGATGGTCTGGCCGGATTCCTCGTCGGTCTTGACGCGGAACGACGGATCTTCCTGCGCCAGGCGACCCAGCGCCAGACCCATCTTTTCCTGGTCCGACTTGGTCTTCGGCTCGACGGCCATCGAGATCACCGGCTCCGGGAACGTCATGCGCTCCAGGATGATCGGGGCGTCCACGGCGCACAGGGTGTCACCGGTGGTGGTGTCCTTCAGGCCCACGGCAGCGGCGATGTCACCGGCCAGAACTTCCTTGATTTCCTCGCGGTTGTTCGAGTGCATCTGCAGGATGCGGCCGATGCGCTCCTTCTTGCCCTTCACCGAGTTCAGCACGGTGTCGCCACCGTTCAGGGTGCCCGAGTAGACACGGAAGAAGGTCAGCGCGCCGACGAACGGGTCGGTGATGATCTTGAAGGCCAGCGACGAGAACGGCGCCTTGTCGTCCGACTTGCGGGTCATTTCGACGGTGTCGTCATCAACGTCCACGCCCTTCACGTCCGGCACGTCGACCGGCGACGGCAGCAGCTGGATCACGCCGTCCAGCATGGCCTGCACGCCCTTGTTCTTGAAGGCCGAGCCGCAGTACATCGGCACGATCTCGGTGGCCAGGGTACGGGTACGCAGCGCGTTGATGATTTCGGCCTCGGCCAGCTCTTCGCCGCCCAGGTACTTTTCCATCAGCTCTTCGCTGGCTTCGGCAGCGGTCTCGACCATGAACTGGCGAGCCTCTTCAGCCGGACCCTGCAGTTCGGCCGGGATTTCACCGTACTCGAACTTCATGCCCTGCGAAGCCTCATCCCAGTGGATGGCCTTCATCTTCAGCAGGTCGACGACGCCCTTGAAGTTGTCTTCAGCGCCGATCGGCAGCTGCATCGGCACGGCAACCGCGCCCAGCTTGGCCTTCAGCTGACCGACGACCTTCTGGAAGTTGGCACCGGTGCGGTCCATCTTGTTGACGAACGCGATGCGCGGCACGTGGTACTTGTTGGCCTGGCGCCACACGGTTTCCGACTGCGGCTGCACGCCACCGACGGCGCACAGGACGAAGACGGCACCGTCGAGCACGCGCAGCGAGCGCTCCACTTCGATGGTGAAGTCGACGTGCCCGGGGGTGTCGATGATGTTGAAGCGGTGCTCCGGCAGGGACTTGTCCATGCCCTTCCAGAACGCGGTGGTGGCAGCGGACTGGATCGTGATGCCACGCTCCTGCTCCTGCTCCATCCAGTCCATGGTGGCGGCGCCGTCATGCACTTCACCGATCTTGTGGCTCTTGCCGGTGTAGAACAGGATGCGCTCGGACGTGGTGGTCTTGCCGGCATCGATGTGAGCCATGATGCCGAAGTTACGGTAACGCTCGATGGGAGTGGAACGGGCCACGGGAGCCTCTCAGATTTCTTGGATTTCGGATGGCCGAACGCCGCCTTTCGGCGGCCTTCGGATTGGCGCAGTCTTTCTGGGACCGCGAGGCAGCACGCACCGAAGTGGTGCTGCCCTGCCTGTTTTACAAGGCCGTCAAACTCACCAGCGGTAGTGGGCGAAGGCCTTGTTGGCTTCGGCCATGCGGTGGGTTTCTTCGCGCTTCTTGATGGCCCCGCCACGGTTTTCCGAGGCGTCGATCAGTTCAGCAGCCAGCTTCTTCGGCATGGTGTTCTCACCACGCTTGCGCGCGGAGTCGATCAGCCAGCGCATGGCCAGGGCCATCTTGCGCGACGAACGCACTTCGACCGGCACCTGGTAGGTGGCACCACCGACGCGGCGCGACTTGACTTCGACCGCCGGAGCGACGTTGTCCAGAGCCTTCTGCACCAGTTCAATGGCGTTGGCGCTGCTGTTCTTCTCGGTGATCACGTCCATGGCGCCGTACACGATCTTTTCGGCGACGGACTTCTTGCCGCTCTGCATGACCATGTTGATGAAACGGGCGATGGTTTCGCTTCCGTGCTTCGGATCGGGCAGGACGGAACGCTGCGGAGTATTACCCTTACGCGACATTGTGCTCTCTCCTTATGCCTTCGGACGCTTGGCGCCGTACTTGGAACGGGCCTGG
Source organism: Stenotrophomonas sp. 57 (assembly GCF_030291075.1). Taxonomy (NCBI): domain Bacteria; kingdom Pseudomonadati; phylum Pseudomonadota; class Gammaproteobacteria; order Lysobacterales; family Lysobacteraceae; genus Stenotrophomonas; species Stenotrophomonas sp. 57. The sequence goes on along the minus strand of NZ_CP127407.1, from coordinate 864,361 downwards.
CGACGCTTGGCAACGCCGGCGGCGTCGAGCGAGCCACGAACGGTGTGGTAACGCACACCCGGCAGGTCCTTGACGCGACCGCCGCGGATCAGGACCACGGAGTGCTCCTGCAGGTTGTGGCCTTCACCACCGATGTAGGAAATCACTTCTTCCTGGTTGGTCAGGCGGACCTTGGCAACCTTGCGCAGAGCCGAGTTCGGCTTCTTCGGAGTGGTGGTGTAGACACGGGTGCAGACGCCACGGCGCTGCGGGCACTTGTCGAGCGCCGGCGAGGCACTCTTGTAGGTGGTCGCTTGCCGCGGCTTGCGGACCAGCTGGTTGATCGTCGCCATCAGTAGGTTCTTCTGATTGGTGGCCGGATAATCCGACCAGAGATGCGGAAATGTTAAAGCAGGCCAAAATTCTGGCCTGCTGAGACAGACGATTGTAGCAACCTGCCAGGAAAGCAGTCAAACGCCTTCTGTCAAGCCCGTTCCTGATCCCGGAACGTTACTGGGGGGCCTCCATGTACCCCGTTCAGGTTGGCGGGGTGAACCGCGAACGGCCCACCCTGCCCTGCCCCGGTCGCCCGGGTGGTCCGGCCTGAGGCCGGACCCGTGTTTCAGTCCTCCGAGGCCTGTTCAGCTTCGGCTTCAACCACCGGTGCCTCGACCGCGGCCGGGGTGCCGGCCAGGGTCTGCATTTCCGACTCGGTGAGACCGGAAGCGCCGCGACGGCGGTTGCTGTGGTACGCCAGGCCGGTACCGGCCGGAATCAGGCGACCCACGATGACGTTTTCCTTCAGGCCACGCAGGTTGTCCGAGGTGCCGCGGACGGCCGCTTCGGTCAGCACGCGGGTGGTTTCCTGGAACGACGCGGCCGAGATGAACGATTCGGTCGCCAGCGAGGCCTTGGTGATACCCAGCAGGACCGGATCGAAGTGCGCCGGCAGCTCGTTGCGGGCTGCAAGGCGGGCATTCTCCTCGATAACGCGCTGGCGCTCCACCTGTTCGCCGTTCAGGAACTTGCTGCTGCCCTGGTCGGTGATCTCGACCTTGCGCAGCATCTGGCGGGTGATGACCTCGATGTGCTTGTCGTTGATCTTCACGCCCTGCAGGCGGTACACGTCCTGGATTTCCTTCACCAGATAGGCGGCCAGCGGTTCGACACCCAGCAGGCGCAGGATGTCCTGCGGGCTCGGCTCGCCGTCCACGATGGTTTCACCCTTGGTGACATGCTCGCCTTCGAAGACGATGACCTGGCGGTACTTCGGGATCAGCTCTTCGTGCTCCGAACCATCGGTGTCCTTGATGATCAGGCGCTGCTTGCCCTTGGTGTCCTTGCCGAAGCTGATGATGCCCGAACGCTCGGCCAGCACTGCCGGATCCTTCGGCTTGCGCGCTTCGAACAGATCGGCCACGCGCGGCAGACCACCGGTGATGTCGCGGGTCTTCGACGCTTCCTGCGGAATCTTGGCGACCACGTCACCCACGCCGACGGCAGCGCCGTCCTGCAGGTTGACGATCGAGCGCGGCGGCAGCAGGTACTGCGCCGGCAGGTCGGTGCCCGGAATCGACAGGTCGTTGCCCTTGGCGTCGACGATGCGCACGATCGGGCGCAGGTCCTTGGCCTGGGTACCACGACGCTTCGGATCGGTGATTTCGCGCGACGCCAGACCGGTCAGCTCGTCGGTCTTCTCGATGACGGTGATGCCGTCGACGAAGTCGATGAAGCGGATGAAGCCGGCCACTTCCGACACGATCGGGTGGTTATGCGGATCCCAGTTGGCCACGGTCTGGCCCGCCTTGATCGCATCACCGTCCTTGGACGTGATGGTCGCACCGTACGGCAGCTTGTAACGCTCACGCTCACGGCCGTGGGCATCGAGCACCGAGATTTCGCCCGAGCGCGACACTGCCACCAGCGAGCCGTTGGCATGCTCGACCGACTTGAGGTTGCTGAACTTGACCGAGCCGGTGGTCTTGACGGTGATGTTGTCGACCGCAGCAGCTCGAGACGCCGCACCACCGATGTGGAACGTACGCATGGTCAGCTGGGTACCCGGCTCACCGATGGACTGGGCGGCGATGACGCCGACCGCTTCACCGATGTTGACCAGGTGGCCGCGGGCCAGATCGCGGCCGTAGCAGCGCGAGCAGACACCGAAGGCCGATTCGCAGGAGATGGTCGAGCGGACCTTGATGGTCTGCACGCCGGCATCTTCCAGCTTGGCCACCCAGGCTTCGTCCAGCAGGGTGTTGCGGGTCACGATCGGATCTTCGTCGTTGCCCGGCAGGAACACGTCCTCGGCAACCACGCGACCCAGCACGCGGTCCTTCAACGGCTCGACCACGTCGCCGCCTTCCACGATCGGGGTCATGATCAGGCCTTCGGTGGTACCGCAATCCACCTCGGTGATCACCACGTCCTGCGCCACGTCGACCAGACGACGGGTCAGGTAACCCGAGTTCGCGGTCTTCAGCGCGGTATCGGCCAGACCCTTACGGGCACCGTGGGTGGAGTTGAAGTACTCCTGCACGTTCAGGCCTTCGCGGAAGTTCGCCTTGATGGGCGTCTCGATGATCGAGCCATCGGGACGGGCCATCAGGCCGCGCATGCCGGCCAGCTGACGGATCTGCGCCTGCGAACCACGCGCACCGGAGTCGGCCATGATGTACAGCGAGTTCATCGACTTCTGGTCGATGGTTTCGCCCTTGGCATTGACCACCTTCTCGGTACCGATGGTGTCCATCATCGCCTTGGCGATGCGTTCATTGGTGCGCGACCAGATGTCGACCACCTTGTTGTAGCGCTCGCCGGCGGTGACCAGGCCCGACTGGTACTGCTCCTGGATTTCCAGCACTTCGGCTTCGGCCTCGGTGAGGATGCCCTTCTTCTCGTCCGGGATCAGCATGTCGTCGATGCCGATGGAGACGCCGGCGCGGGTCGCGTAGGCGAAGCCGGTGTACATCAGCTTGTCGGCGAACACGACCGTGTCCTTCAGGCCCAGCTGGCGGTAGCTGGAGTTGATCAGGCGGCTGATGTTCTTCTTGGTCAGCTCGACATTGGCCAGCGCGAACGGCAGGCCTTCCGGCAGGATTTCAGCCAGCAGGGCGCGACCGATCGTGGTGTCCACGATCGAGGTCTTGTTCTGCTTGTTGCCGTCTTCGTCGGTCACCACCTCGGTGATGCGGACCTTGACCTTGGCGTGCAATTCCACCACGCGGTTGTCGTAGGCGCGCTTGACTTCGGCGATGTTGGCGAAGGCCATGCCCTCGCCCTTCTTGTTTTCCAGCGAGCGGGTCATGTAGTACAGACCCAGCACGACGTCCTGCGACGGCACGATGATCGGCTCGCCGTTGGCCGGCGACAGGATGTTGTTGGTCGACATCATCAGCGCACGCGCTTCCAGCTGGGCTTCCAGCGAGAGCGGCACGTGGACGGCCATCTGGTCACCGTCGAAGTCGGCGTTGAACGCGGTGCAGACCAGCGGGTGCAGCTGGATGGCCTTGCCTTCGATCAGCACCGGCTCGAACGCCTGGATGCCCAGACGGTGCAGGGTCGGCGCACGGTTCAGCATCACCGGGTGTTCGCGGATGACCTCTTCCAGGATGTCCCAGACTTCGGCTTCTTCGCGCTCGACCAGCTTCTTGGCGGCCTTGATGGTGGTGGCCAGGCCACGACGCTGCAGCTTGGCGAAGACGAACGGCTTGAACAGCTCCAGCGCCATCTTCTTCGGCAGGCCGCACTGGTGCAGGCGCAGGTACGGGCCGACCACGATGACCGAACGGCCCGAGTAGTCGACGCGCTTGCCCAGCAGGTTCTGGCGGAAGCGACCCTGCTTGCCCTTGATCATGTCGGCCAGCGACTTCAGCGGGCGCTTGTTGGTGCCGGTGATGGCACGGCCACGACGGCCGTTGTCCAGCAGCGCATCGACCGATTCCTGCAGCATGCGCTTTTCATTGCGCACGATGATGTCCGGCGCGCTCAGTTCGAGCAGGCGGCGCAGGCGGTTGTTACGGTTGATGACGCGGCGGTACAGGTCGTTCAGGTCGGAGGTCGCGAAGCGGCCGCCGTCCAGCGGGACCAGCGGACGCAGGTCCGGCGGCAGCACCGGCAGCACGGTCATGACCATCCATTCCGGACGGTTGCCCGATTCCAGGAAGGCTTCGATCAGCTTGATGCGCTTGGTGAGGCGCTTGAGCTTGGTTTCCGAACCGGTAGCAGCGATTTCCTCGCGCAGGCGGGTCATTTCCGACTGCAGGTCGATCGTGCGCAGCAGTTCGTACACGGCCTCGGCGCCCATGGCGGCGTCGAAGTCGTCGCCGTGTTCCTGGCGGGCCTGCAGGTACTGTTCTTCGGTCAGCAGCTGGCGGCGCTCCAGGGCGGTCAGGCCCGGCTCGGTCACCACGTAGGCTTCGAAGTACAGCACGCGCTCGATGTCGCGCAGGGTCATGTCCAGCATCAGGCCGATGCGCGACGGCAGCGACTTCAGGAACCAGATGTGCGCGACCGGCGAGGCCAGGTCGATGTGGCCCATGCGCTCACGACGCACCTTGGCCAGGGTCACTTCGGTGCCGCACTTTTCGCAGACGACGCCGCGGTGCTTCATGCGCTTGTACTTGCCGCACAGGCACTCGTAGTCCTTCACCGGCCCGAAGATGGCGGCGCAGAACAGGCCGTCGCGTTCCGGCTTGAAGGTACGGTAGTTGATGGTTTCCGGCTTCTTCACTTCGCCGAAGGACCACGAACGGATCAGGTCCGGCGAAGCCAGCGCGATCTTGATCGCGTCGAAGTCCAGCGTCTGGCGCTGCTGGTTGAAGAGGTTGAGCAGGTCTTTCATGGTGTTCTCCAGAAGGAGGAATGCTGTGTCGATGGGCTTTCAGTTCACTGCCAGCGGCGCGGCGGCGGACCGCCGCGCCGGCATGGATCAGTTGTCTTCCAGTTCCATGTTGATGGCCAGCGAGCGGATTTCCTTCACGAGCACGTTGAAGGATTCCGGCATGCCCGCGACCATCTCGTGCTCACCGTCGACGATGTTCTTGTACATCTGGTTGCGGCCCTGCACGTCATCGGACTTCACCGTCAGCATTTCCTGCAGGGTGTAGGCCGCGCCGTAGGCTTCCAGCGCCCAGACTTCCATTTCACCGAAGCGCTGGCCGCCGAACTGCGCCTTGCCGCCCAGCGGCTGCTGGGTGACGAGCGAGTACGGACCGGTCGAACGGGCGTGCATCTTGTCGTCGACCAGGTGGTTCAGCTTCAGGTAGTGCATGTAACCCACGGTGGTGTGGCGATCGAACGCTTCACCGGTGCGGCCGTCGTACAGCTGGGTCTGGCCACTGCTCGGCAGGTCGGCCAGTTCCAGCATGCGCTTGATTTCCGCTTCGGTGGCGCCGTCGAACACCGGGGTGGCCATCGGCACGCCGTCGGTCAGGTTGCGGGCCAGACGCAGCAGTTCCTCGTCGCTGAACTGCGACAGGTCGACACGGTTGGCCACGTTGGTGTCGTCGTGGTTGTAGATGTCGTCCAGGAACTTGCGCAGGTCGGCAACGGCGGCCTGGGCTTCCATCATCGCCTGGATCTTGCGACCCAGACCCTTGGCCGCCCAGCCCAGGTGCACTTCCAGGATCTGGCCGATGTTCATACGCGACGGCACGCCCAGCGGGTTCAGCACGATGTCCACGGTTTCGCCCGAGGCCATGTACGGCATGTCCTCGACCGGCACCACGTTGGAGACCACACCCTTGTTGCCGTGGCGGCCTGCCATCTTGTCGCCCGGCTGGATGCGGCGCTTCACGGCCAGGAACACCTTGACCATCTTCAGCACGCCCGGGGCGAGGTCGTCGCCGGCGGTGATCTTGCCGCGCTTGTCGGCGAAGCGACGCTCGAATTCCTTCTCGTGCGCCTGGATCTGCTTCTGCGCGCGTTCGATGGCTTCCGAAGCGTCTTCGTCCTTCATGCGCAGGGCGAACCAGTCAGCCTTCTTCAGGCCGTCCAGGAAGGCGTCGGTGATCACGTCACCCTTCTTCAGGCCAGCGCCACCGTTGACCACCTTGCCCACGATCTGCGAACGCAGACGCATGTAGATGGCCGCTTCCAGGATGCGGAACTGGTCGTCGAAGTCCTTCTTGACGCGCTTGATTTCAGACTCTTCGATCTGGCGGGCGCGCTTGTCCTTCTCGATGCCGTCGCGGGTGAAGACCTGCACGTCGATGACGGTGCCGTCCATGCCCGGCGGAACGCGCAGCGAGCTGTCCTTAACGTCCGAAGCCTTCTCGCCGAAGATCGCGCGCAGCAGCTTCTCTTCCGGGGTCAGCTGGCTTTCGCCCTTCGGGGTGACCTTGCCGACCATGATGTCGCCGGCGCGGACTTCGGCACCGATGTACACCACGCCGCTCTCGTCCAGGCGGTTCAGCGCCTGCTCGGAGACGTTCGGGATGTCGGCGGAGATTTCCTCCGGCCCCAGCTTGGTGTCACGCGCGACGCAGGTCAGCTCTTCGATGTGGATCGTGGTGTAGCGATCCTCTTCCACCACGCGCTCGGAGAGCAGGATGGAGTCTTCGAAGTTGTAGCCGTTCCACGGCATGAACGCGATCAGCATGTTCTGGCCCAGGGCCAGTTCGCCGATGTCGGTGGACGGGCCGTCGGCCAGCACGTCGCCGCGGGCGATGACGTCACCCACCTGGACCAGCGGACGCTGGTTGATGCAGGTGTTCTGGTTCGAACGGGTGTACTTGACCAGGTTGTAGATGTCCACGCCTGCGTCGGTGGCGCCAACGATCTCTTCCTCGTTGACCTTGACCACGATGCGGGCCGCGTCGATCTGCACGATCTCGCCACCACGGCGGGCGTTCACGGTCACACCGGAGTCACGCGCCACGGCGCGCTCGATGCCGGTACCGACCAGCGGCTTCTGCGCACGCAGGGTCGGCACGGCCTGACGCTGCATGTTGGCGCCCATCAGTGCGCGGTTGGCGTCATCGTGCTCCAGGAACGGAACCAGCGCGGCCGCGATCGACACGGTCTGCATCGGCGAGACGTCCATGAAGTGGACTTCCGCCGGCGGCTTCAGCAGCGATTCGCCCTGGAAGCGGCACGGCACGAACTGCTCGGTCAGCACGCTGTCGGCATTGGTCAGCGCGTTGGCCTGCGCAATGACGTACTCGTTTTCTTCGATGGCCGACAGGAACTCGACTTCGTCATAGACCTTGCCGTCCACGACCTTGCGGTACGGGGTCTCGAGGAAACCGTACTGGTTGGTGCGGGCGTACACGGCCAGCGAGTTGATCAGGCCGATGTTCGGGCCTTCCGGGGTTTCGATGGTGCAGACGCGGCCGTAATGGGTCGGGTGCACGTCGCGCACTTCGAAGCCGGCGCGCTCACGGGTCAGACCGCCCGGGCCCAGGGCCGAGACGCGACGCTTGTGGGTCACTTCCGACAGCGGGTTGTTCTGGTCCATGAACTGCGACAGCTGCGAGGAGCCGAAGAACTCCTTGATGGCTGCGGCAACCGGCTTGGCGTTGATCAGCTCCTGCGGGGTCAGGCCTTCGGACTCGGCCATCGACAGGCGCTCCTTGACCGCGCGCTCGACGCGGACCAGGCCGACGCGGAACACGTTCTCGGCCATTTCGCCGACCGAACGCACGCGACGGTTGCCCAGGTGATCGATATCGTCGACCACGCCGCGACCGTTGCGGATCTCGGTCAGGACCTTGATCACGTCCAGGATGTCGGAGCTGTCGCCATGGGCGGCAACCAGGCGCTTGGACTCTTCGTCGTTGCGCTCACCGAAGTACTTGCTGTCGTACAGCACGGCTTCGCCGGTGGTTTCCTTGCGGCCCACGCGACGGTTGAACTTCATGCGGCCGACCGCGGACAGGTCGTAGCGCTCGAAGGTGAAGAACAGGTTGTGGAACAGGTTCTGCGCGGCGTCCTTGGTCGGCGGCTCGCCCGGACGCATCATGCGGTAGATCTCGACCAGGGCTTCCAGCTGGGTCTTGGTCGGGTCGATGCGCAGGGTGTTGGACAGGTACGGACCACGATCCAGATCGTTCACCCACAGGGTGCCCACGGCATCCACACCGGCCTTGCGGAAGGCCTGCAGCTGCTCGTCGGTGATCTCGTCGTTGGCCTGGGCCAGCAGTTCGCCGGTCGATGCATCGACCACGTCGTGCGACAGGATGCGGCCGACGATGTAGTCGTCCGGCACGGCCAGGGCGGCGATGCCCGAGGCTTCCAGCTGCTTGATGTGGCGCGCGGTGATGCGCTTGCCGGCTTCCACGATGACCTTGTCGCCGTCGGCGAGGTCGAAGCCCAGGGTTTCGCCACGCAGGCGCTCCGGCACCAGCTCCAGCTGGACGCCTTCATCCGGGTTGATGTGGAAGGTGTTGATCTCGAAGAACTCGGCCAGCATCTCTTCGTTGCTGTAGCCAAGCGCGCGCAGCAGGATCGACACCGGCAGCTTGCGGCGGCGGTCGATACGGGTGAACAGCGCGTCCTTCGGGTCGAACTCGAAGTCCAGCCAGGAACCGCGGTAAGGAATGATGCGGGCGCTGTACAGCAGCTTGCCCGAGCTGTGGGTCTTGCCACGGTCGTGGTCGAAGAACACGCCCGGCGAACGGTGCAGCTGCGAGACGATGACGCGCTCGGTGCCGTTGACGATGAAGGTGCCGTTCTCGGTCATCAGCGGGATTTCGCCCAGATAGACCTCCTGCTCCTTCACGTACTTGATGGCCTTGGTCGACGACTCACGGTCGTAGATCACCAGGCGCACGGTCACGCGCAGCGGGGCGCCGTAGCTCATGCCACGCTGGCGGCACTCGCGCTCGTCGAAGACCGGTTCGCCCAGCTTGTAGCCGACGTATTCCAGGGCAGCATTGCCGCTGTAGCTGGCGATCGGGAAGACCGACTTCAGCGCAGCATGCAGGCCGTGGTCCGTGCGCTTGGCCGGATCGACGTTTTCCTGCAGGAATTCACGATAGGAATCCACCTGGATGGCGAGCAGGAACGGCACTTCGAGGATCGAGCGCTGCTTGCCGAAATCCTTGCGGATACGCTTTTTTTCGGTGAACGAATAGGACGTCATGAGGTCTTCCACCTTGTTGTGCGGGCCGTGCGTCCACGACCCAGAAGGAAACTTGAAATTGTCAGTTGGAAGTCGCTGGTATTGCCGGCACCAGCACGCCTTCTCCCGCTACTTCCAACTGCCAACTCGTCTGCTACCACGCCCCTGCTGCCGCGCGCCGCGCTGGCCGGCCGGGGTTTGACTGCAGCCCGTGTTGGGCTTTTTGCTGCTTTTGAAACGGTAAGGCCGACTGTCAGTCGACTTCTTTCACAGGAGTCGACTGACAGTCGACCCTACCAGTACCGCAACAACGACCAAAGGCCGGGGGCTTACGCCCCCAGCCTTGGCTGCATCGCCGTGAATCGGTGACGATGCAAGGTAACTGCTTACTTGACTTCGACAGTCGCGCCAGCAGCTTCCAGGTCCTTCTTCATCTTCTCGGCGTCTTCCTTCGAAGCGCCTTCCTTCAGGACGCCACCGGCTTCGGCCAGGTCCTTCGCTTCCTTCAGGCCCAGGCCGGTGATGGCGCGGACGGCCTTGATGACTTCGACCTTCTTGTCGCCGGCCGACTTCAGGGTGACGGTGAACTCGGTCTGCTCTTCAACAGCAGCGGCCGGGCCAGCGGCAGCAGCCACGGCAACCGGAGCAGCGGCGGAGACGCCGAACTTCTCTTCGATGGCCTTGACCAGCTCCATCACTTCCATCAGGGACTTCTCGGCGATGGCGTCGACGATCTGTTCGTTGGTAAGGGACATGATTAATACCTTTGGATGATTTTCTGGGTTGAGGTTCCGTCAGGAACCACGGTAAGTCGAAACTCAGGCGGTCTCGGCGGCCGGCTCGGCAGCGTCGGCGGCGACATCGCCACCACCCTGCTTCTCGCCAACGGCCTTGATGGCGCGGGCAAACATCGTGACCGGCTCGGTCAGGACGCGGGCCAGCATGGCCAGGGCCTGATCGCGGGTCGGCAGCGAGGCCAGCACTTCGACGTGGCTTGCCGGGAACACTTCGCCACCGATGGCGACGACCTTAGCCTTCAGCTTGTCGTTGCCCTTGGCGGCTTCCTTGATCAGGCGACCGGCAGCGCCGGGCTCCTCGAGCGAGAACGCGTACAGCAGCGGACCAACCATCTGGTCCTGGGCGACTGCGAACTCGGTGCCTTCAACGGCGCGCGAAGCCAGGGTGTTCTTGACAACCTTCAAGAAAACACCGGTTTCACGAGCCTGCTTGCGCATCGCGGTCATCTGGGCGACCGTGGTGCCAGCGTATTCGGCTGCGATCAAGGAGTGGGCCTTGGCGGCGACGTCTGCCAGCTCGGCGACTACTTCTTGCTTCTGGGACAGATTGAGAGCCATTGCACTCCTCCTATTGAACTCCGCTTACGGCTCCTGCCGTGTGCGGTCCTGTGCGGCATCCGTCCTGGACGCCGGGAACATCGGGATGATGTTCCGGGGGGTGGGCCGTTCCAGACCTGGAGGCAATCAGGGAAATCCCAGACATGCGTGAACCAGAAAAACTCCAGAAGGGCACCATCTACGCAGGTTGATTCCGGGGAATCGATTAAGCGTTCGTGACTGCTCCGGCGGCGACTCCTTGCCAGATCGAGCTTCCGTGCCCGTCGCCGGTAGTGCCACGACCGCGCCTGCGGTCTTTGACGGCTACCACTGGCGATGTACTGCCAGCGATGCCTTCAAATGTCACGGCCACGGCACCCGAGGGCACCGTGACCGCTTCAAACAATTACTTCAGGGTCAGCGACGACTGGTCGACGGTGACGCCCGGGCCCATCGTCGAGCTGACCGAAACCTTCTGCAGGTAGGTGCCCTTCGAGGTGGCCGGCTTGGCCTTGATCAGGTCCAGCAGCAGCGCGGTCAGGTTCGACTTCAGCGCGTCTTCGGCGAAGTCGGCCTTGCCGATGGTGCAGTGGATGATGCCGGCCTTGTCGGTGCGGTAACGGACCTGACCCGACTTGGCGTTCTTCACGGCTTCACCCGGGTTCGGGGAAACGGTGCCGACCTTCGGGTTCGGCATCAGGCCGCGCGGGCCCAGCACGGTGCCCAGCTTACCGACGACGCGCATGGCGTCCGGGGTCGCGATGACGACGTCGTAGTTCAGATCGCCGGCCTGCATCTTCTCGGCCAGGTCATCCATGCCGACGGCTTCGGCGCCAGCGGCCAGGGCTTCGTCAGCCTTGGCACCGGCCGGAGCGAACACGGCGACGCGGACCGACTTGCCGGTACCGGCCGGCAGCACGGTGGAGCCACGGACCTGCTGGTCGGACTTCTTCGCATCGACGCCCAGGCGCACAGCAACGTCGATCGACTCGACGAACTTGGCCTTGGTGGCGTTCTTCAGGATGTTGATCGCGTCCTCGAAGGCGTATGCCTTGCCCGGAACGACGGCGGCCTTGATGGCCTTCTCACGCTTGGTCTGTGCCATCTTATTAACCCTCCACCACGAGGCCCATGGAACGGGCAGAGCCAGCGATGGTACGCACGGCGGCGTCCAGATCGGCGGCAGTCAGATCCGGTTCCTTCGCCTTGGCGATCTCTTCCAGCTGCTTACGGGTGACCTTGCCGACCTTCTCGGTGTTCGGGCGCTTGGAGCCCGACGAGATGCCAGCGGCCTTCTTCAGCAGGGTGGTGGCCGGGGTGCTCTTGGTGATGAAGGTGAACGTACGGTCCGAGTAGGCCGTGATGATCACCGGAACCGGCAGACCCGGCTCGAGCTTCTGCGTGGCAGCGTTGAACGCCTTGCAGAATTCCATGATGTTCAGGCCGCGCTGACCCAGCGCAGGACCGACCGGCGGCGAGGGGTTGGCCTGACCGGCCTTCACCTGCAGCTTGATGTAACCGACAACTTTCTTTGCCATGAGTATGCTCTCCGGGTGCTAGCGCCTTTCGACAACAGGCTCCCCATCGGACCGGGAATCACGCGTCCCGGCATCGCGTTTTGAAATCATGCTGAAGGCCACCTTGCGGCGGCCTCGTCCTGCTGGCTTCCCAGCGGGGAGCCGCGCACTATATCAGGTTTTTTCTTCACATGCCTGAAGCGGCACGTAAACGCGAGAAACCGGGCCACGCCCGGTTTCTCGTCCGGAGTCGAGCATGGCTCGACTCTACAGTGGGATCAGACGGCCTTTTCGACCTGGCCGAACTCGAGTTCGACCGGAGTGGCACGACCGAAGATCAGCACCGAGACGCGCAGACGGCTCTTCTCGTAGTTGACTTCTTCGACGACGCCATTGAAATCGTTGAACGGGCCATCGGTGACACGGACCATCTGGCCCGGCTCGAACAGCACCTTCGGACGCGGCTTCTCGACACCTTCCTGAACGCGGTTCAGGATGGCCTCGGCCTCGGAATCGGCGATCGGCAGCGGACGGTCGGCGGTGCCGCCAATGAAGCCCATCACGCGCGGGGTTTCCTTGACCAGATGCCAGCTTTCGTTGTCGATGCGCGGAATACCCGCTTCTTCGTGGGTCTCGATCTGGACCAGCACGTAACCCGGGAAGAACTTGCGCTCGGAGCGGCGCTTCTGCCCAGCGCGCATCTCGACCACTTCTTCGGTCGGGACCAGGACGTCGCCGAAGCGCTCTTCCATGCCGTCACGGACGATGCGATCGCGCAGAGCCTGCGCCACCGACTTCTCGAAGCCCGAATAGGCGTGAACGACGTACCAACGCTTCATGCAAATCTCCTTAGCGGCTCAGGAACCACTGAGTCAGTTTCTGGATCAGGAAGTCGAAGCCACCCAGCAGCAGGCTGAGGATGAGCACCACGACGATCACGACCCAGGTCATGCGGATGGCTTCCTGGCGCGTCGGCCAGACCACCTTGCGCAGCTCAAAGCGCGACTCGGAGAGGAATTCGCGGGTGTCGCGCCCCTTGCCGGTCAGCATGAACACGCCGATACCGCCAACCAGACCGACCACGACCGCCAACGCACGCAGCTGACCCGCCCACGCGCCCAGTTGGGCGGCGCGACCGGAGTCGGCGGAGAACCAGAACCAGACGAACAGACCGGCCAGCACCAGCAGCGATGCGGCGACATACTTGACGATATCCCCACCGTTGGCGGAGGTGTCCTTGGAGTGTTCGATCTTGCTATTCATCAGGCTGTGTCTGCTTTAGCGGCCCAGGCCGCTGGATAAGGTGGGCAGATGGCACGCCAGGAGGGACTCGAACCCCCAACCTGCGGTTTTGGAGACCGCTGCTCTGCCAATTGAGCTACTGGCGTACGTTGAAAACTTGCCTTCCCTTAGACGGCGAAGGCGGACCGAGGTTCCCGGCCCGCCATTCGCGTAACCGGCGGCGCTATGCAACCACCGGTACTGCAGGCTTACTCGATGATCTTCGAGACCACGCCGGCGCCGACGGTACGGCCACCTTCGCGGATGGCGAAGCGCAGGCCTTCGTCCATTGCCACCGGGTTGATCAGGGTGACGACCATCTTGACGTTGTCACCCGGCATCACCATTTCGACGCCTTCCGGCAGTGCAGCTGCGCCGGTGATGTCGGTGGTGCGGAAGTAGAACTGCGGGCGGTAGCCGTTGAAGAACGGGGTGTGACGACCGCCCTCGTCCTTCGACAGGACGTAGACTTCGCCTTCGAACTTGGTGTGCGGCTTGATCGAACCCGGCTTGGCCAGAACCTGGCCACGCTCGACGTCGTCACGCTTGGTGCCGCGCAGCAGCAGGCCAGCGTTGTCGCCTGCCTGACCCTGGTCCAGCAGCTTGCGGAACATTTCAACGCCGGTCACGGTGGTCTTCTGCACCGGACGGATGCCGACGATTTCGATTTCGTCGCCAACCTTGATCACGCCGCGCTCGATACGACCGGTCACCACGGTGCCGCGGCCCGAGATCGAGAACACGTCTTCCACCGGCATCAGGAACGGCTTGTCGATCGCACGCTCCGGCTCCGGGATCCAGCTGTCCAGGGCGTCGACCAGCTTCAGGATGGCAGGCACGCCGATGTCGCTCTGGTCGCCTTCCAGCGCCAGACGGGCCGAACCGGCGATGATCGGGGTGTCGTCGCCCGGGAAGTCGTACTTGCTCAGCAGCTCGCGCACTTCCATTTCGACCAGCTCGAGCAGCTCGGCGTCGTCAACCATGTCGGCCTTGTTCAGGAACACGACGATGTACGGCACGCCGACCTGACGCGACAGCAGGATGTGCTCGCGGGTCTGCGGCATCGGGCCGTCAGCGGCCGAGCACACCAGGATCGCGCCGTCCATCTGGGCGGCACCGGTGATCATGTTCTTGACGTAGTCAGCGTGGCCCGGGCAATCGACGTGGGCGTAGTGACGGACCGGGGATTCGTATTCGACGTGTGCGGTCGAGATCGTGATACCACGAGCCTTTTCTTCCGGAGCGGCGTCGATCGAGGAGTAGTCCTTGAACTCGCCACCGAAGCGCTCGGCACCGATCTTGGTCAGTGCGGCGGTCAGCGTGGTCTTGCCGTGGTCGACGTGACCGATGGTGCCGACGTTGACGTGCGGCTTGGTGCGCTCGAACTTACCCTTGGCCATGGCTGCTTATCTCGAATTCGTCTGAGAGGTGATGCTTAAGATGGTGCTCACGAAAGGAATCGAACCTTCGACCTCTTCCTTACCAAGGAAGTGCTCTACCGACTGAGCTACGTGAGCCGAGTTTTGCATTATGACATGAACTCGATAATATTCAAAGTTCATTCAATGGAGCGGGAGACGGGAATCGAACCCGCACCATCAGCTTGGAAGGCTGAGGTTCTACCATTGAACTACTCCCGCGCCGGGAATGTCACAACGTGAAACTGGTGGAGGGAGGTGGATTCGAACCACCGAAGGCGTAAGCCAGCAGATTTACAGTCTGCCCCCGTTGGCCGCTTGGGTATCCCTCCTTACCACCCCATCCCGTTGCCGCCGAAGCGTTGCGGTGTGTGGTGGTGAGCCGCTTATTCTGCTGATGGGACGGGGGCGTGTCAACGCTTTTTTCCATCTTTTTCACACGTTGTCGCAAACCCATTGATACGCAAGGTTATTGCCCGGGGACCGGCAGGGTCTCGCTGGCGAAAATTGCGACATGGGGGACGCCGTCGGCGCCGATCCAGCCCCGGTACATGCCCTGGGTGTTGAACGGCGTGGCCATTTTTCCGTCTGCGGCAAGCACGATCGCACCGCCATCGCCGCCCATCTGCGGGATCGTCTCGTTGATCACGCCCTTGCCGGCCTGTTCCGGGGTCTGCCCCTGGTAGCGCATGCGCGCGCAGATCTCATGCGCGGCGGCAGTACGGATGTAGTACTCGCCCCAGCCGGTGCCAGACACCGCGCAGCGCGCGTCAGCCCAGGTACCGGCGCCGATGATCGGCGAATCACCCACACGCCCATAGCGCTTGTTGGTCATGCCTCCGGTGGAGGTGCCCGCCGCGAGATGCCCCTGCGCGTCCAATGCGACCGCACCCACGGTGCCGAAGTGCTTTGCGGTCTCCAGGTCGGCATGCGCCTGGCCGCTGGCCTCCTCCTTCAGCGCGCGCTGCAGCTGCTGCCAGCGCTTGTCGGTGCGGAAGTACGACGGATCGACCAGGGTGATGCCCTGCTCCACCGCAAATGCCTCGGCACCCTGCCCGACCATCATCACGTGCTTGGATTTCTGCATCACGGTCTGCGCCAGCAGGATCGGGTTGCGCACCCGCTGCACGCCCGCGACCGCGCCCGCCGCCTGGCTCGCGCCGTCCATGAGAGCCGCATCCAGCTCGTTGCGACCGTCGTGGGTGAACACTGCACCCTTGCCGGCGTTGAAGGTGGGATCGTCCTCCAGCACGGTGATCGCTGCGGTGACCGCAGCGAGCGCCGGACGACCCGCGGCGAGTTCGGCATGCCCCTTCAGCAGCGCCGCCCGCAGCGCGTCGCGTGCCGCCCTCTCTTCGGCCGGCGACAGATCCTTGCGCTCGACGCCGGCGCCACCGTGGATGACCAGCATCGGCGCGGTGGCCGGCGCGGCCTGGGCGAGCAACGGCAGGGACAGCAGCGCGGACAGCGCCAGGCGCAGTTTCATCGGGTACGTCTCCAGCAAGTGGGCAAGGGAGGCATCATGGTAGGGCCGAGCGCATGCTCGGCTGATGCCTCGATTGAAAGGCAGCCGAGCGCGAGCTCGGCTCTACAGCATCCCATGCGTGACCACAGGATCGCCGGGTCACTGGCGGATGACTTCGATCTCGCCATCGCTGACGTCGGCCACGGCCTGGTAGTCAGCCTCGGCCTGGAAGTCATCCAGGCGCATGCGACTGCCGCTGGCGACCACGGTCACCGGGACGGCATGGAAGCGCAGTGGCTCGCCCTCCACCAGGCGGTCGGCATCACGGCCGGGGCTGACCACCCAGACCTTGCCGTCGCCGTCGACGCTGTAGACCTGGGCCTGGCCATCCGGCTCCACGCACAACGCGGTGTCCTCATCGACACCGATGCCGACGATGTCGGGGTCGCCACTGTCCTGTGCGGCGCGCGCCACGAACACGATCAGGCGTCCGAGCCGGTCACGCTTGTCGAAATGGGTGTCGGTGACCACACGCTGCAGGTAGGGCATCTGCAGGAAGCCGCTGTCCATGGTCACCGCACTGCCCATCGGGTCTGCCAGCGCACCGGCAGAGGTGATGCTGCCGCCATCCATCGCGCCGTAGGCATAGCCACCGAGTATCGCCAGGCCAGCACTGGTACCGGCAATCGGCTTGCCGGCGCGCACATGCGCGTTGAGCGCGCGGTTGAGCGCGGTGCCCTTCCAGAAGCGGATGTAGCGCGACTGGTCGCCGCCGGCGATGAAGATGGCATCGGCCGCGGCAACCACGCGCAGCACGGCAGGATCGTCGGCGCCGCGGCGGCTGTCGAAGACCAGGGTCTGTACCGCGGTGGTGCCGCCGATCTCGTGATAGAGCCGCTCCTGAAGTTCGTCGCCGCCGGAGGCGCGCAGGATCAGCACGCGGCCGTTGCCGGCCTGCTTCAGCCACCACCGGAAGGCTTCGGGCACCCATTCGCCGCCTCCCATCAGCATCATCGCCGGTGCGCGCGGGCCGGATCTCGGCGCCTCCAGGTCACCCACTTCGTAATAGGCAAGGCCCGGCCCCTGCAGATCCTGCGCAACGGCCGCCAGCGGCCAGGCCAGGACCAGCAGTGCCAGCCAGAGAAAGGGTCCGCGCAGGGGGCTGTGGAGGCGTCGCATCTTGATCTCCCTGAACAAAATCGACTTGCAAGCGTTTTCACTCTTTGCCAGATAGGGACCCAGTAGTCAAGGGCATGAAAAAGGCGTTAAATGCGCGCGCCCATTCCGGAAATCTGAATGGGGGACAGGGCTCCTCCTCTGCGGGCCGGCTTCAATACCGAGAATTCCTCATGCGTAGAAAGGCGATGGCGTGGTCGATCCAGCTGGCGTTGATGGGCGTGGCTGCTTCCGCGGCGGCCCAGGCTCCGGCTTCCTCTTCGGTTCAACAACTGGATGCGGTGCAGGTCACCGGTTCGCGCATTCCCCGCGCCCAGGTGGAAGGTCCTGCCCCGATCACGGTGATCAGCGCCGAGCAGATCCGCTCCAGCGGCTTTACGACCGTGCCGGACGTGCTGCGCGCGATGACCCAGAACGGCGGTGAGACGCAGAGCCAGCAGTCTTCCAGTGGCGCCGACTTCTCGCCGGGCGCCCAGCAGGTGGACCTGCGCGGCCTCGGCCCCAACCACACGCTGGTACTGGTCAACGGCCGCCGCATCGCCGACTTCCCGATGCCGTTCAAGGGCCGCAGCAACTTCACCGACGTCTCCAACATCCCGCTGGGAATGATCGAGCGCATCGAAGTGCTGACCGGCAGTGCCTCGGCCATCTACGGCTCGGACGCGATCGCCGGCGTGGTCAACTTCATCCTGAAGAAAAAGGCCGACGGCACCACGATCGACATGCGCATGGGCACCACCAGCGAAGGCGGTGGCGAGTCGTTCGACATGAGCCTGGCCAGCGGTTTCAGTCGTGGCAACTTCAACGCCGTGTACAGCGTCGAGCTGCAGTCGCAGACGCCGTTGTGGGCGTATGAGCGCGACATCCAGGATTCGACCCAGGACGCGCCGACCGAAGGCTCGCGCATCGCGCGCCGCGCCTACCTGCGTACCGATTACAACGATGACTACCTGGACCCGGGCGCCGCCACCTGCGAGGCGCTGGCCGGCCAGAACCAGGGCACCACCTACCATGCCTATCGGCCGAAGTACGGCTACTACTGCGGCAGCGAAGCGTCGATCGGCTACGGCACCATCCTCAGCAAGCGCCGCGGCGCCAATGGCTACGCCTCGCTGAGCTACGACTTCGACAACGGCCAGCAATGGTTCGCCGACGTGCAGCTGGGTTACCACACGATGTCGCTGATGCGCGACGTCACCAGCTGGGGCCGCATGGACGCCAGCGGTGACGAGTCGGGCTACTTCAACAATGAAGCCACCGGCGAGATCGAATTCTGGCAGCGCCAGTTCTCACCCGAGGAAATGGGCGGACTGCGCAATGCAATGGTGCGCAGCACGCAGAAGACCTTCAGCGTGACCACCGGCTTCAAGGGCAACCTGACCGGCAACTGGGATTACGAAGCGGCATTGAGCCATTCGCAGTACCAGTCGCGGATCAGCTGGGCGCAGATCATCGCAGCCAAGGCCAATGACCTGTTCCTGGGCCCGCAGCTGGGCGTGGATGATGATGGCTTCCCGATCTACAACGCGGACCCGTCACGCCTGTACCGGCCGCTCACCCGCGCCGAGTACGATTCGATCGCCGCACGCACCACCTATTCGCCCAAGTCGCGCACCGAGACGGCCGCGTTCACCCTGACCAACTCGGCACTGTTCGGCCTGCCGGGCGGTGACGCCGGCTTCGCCGCGACCGTGGAAGTGGGCCAGCAGGCGTACTCGCTGAATCCCGATCCGCTGGCTACCCAGTACTACTACTACAGCTGGAAGGATTCGGACGGCAACGGCTCGCGCAACCGCTGGGCCACGGCGGCCGAGCTGCGCATGCCGCTGCACGAGACGGTCAACCTGAGCGTGGCCGGCCGCTACGACCAGTACCGCTATTCCGGCCACACCATCGGCAAGGCCACCTGGAGCGGCGGCCTGGAATGGCGCCCGATCGATACCCTGCTGGTGCGCGGCTCCTACGGCACTGCATTCCGCGCACCGGACCTGCACTATGTGTTTGCCGGACCGGGCAACGACGAGACCAGCGCCGAGGACCTGTACACCTGCCGCCTCGAGGAAGCCAGCGACTGTTCCGATTACGAGCGCAACCTGATCCGCAGCCGCACCGGCAACCGCCAGCTCGACCCGGAAACCAGCACCTCGTGGAGCGCCGGCTTTGTCTGGTCGCCGGCAATCGGCCTGGACCTCTCGGTGGACTGGTTCGACATCGACATGCGCAAGCAGGTGCAGGACATGGACGTGCGCACGATCCTGGCCAATGAAGCGAACTGCCGGCTCGGCAGCGCGGACATCAACTCGCCGACCTGCGTGGATGCACTCGACCGCATCACCCGCACCAGCGACGGCCGCTTGTATGGCGTGCGCGTGGCCCCGATCAACGTTGCCCGCGAGTCGACCTCCGGCATCGATGTCGGCCTGCGCTACCGCGTGCAGACCGGCATCGGCGACTTCATCCTCAACGGCACCCACACCTGGGTGAAGAAGCACGATTTCCAGCGCTACCCCGGCGATCCGACCCTGGACCAGTTCGCGGTCAACAGCGGCTTCGACATTCCGCGCACCAAGACCAGCCTGAGCGTGACCTGGGAGAAGGACGCGTGGTCGGCCACGGTCTATGGCTCGCGCCTGGGCAAGCTGCCGACTTCGGACAACTACGACCAGTCGTTCGACTGGGACAGCGGCGACAGCCCGTACGTGAAGGCGACGTACCGCTACAACGCCTCGGTGCAGTACCGCTTCGACGACCATTCGCGCCTGTCGCTGGCAGTGGTCAACGTGTTCAACAAGATGCCGCCGAAAGACGCCACGTACACCGCCTACCCGTACTACGACGTGTCCTGGTTCGACAGCGTCGGCCGCACCATCAACCTGCAGTACACCCACAAGTTTGGTGGCAGCGCGTTGTAAGGCACGCCGCACTGCAGAACGTGGACGACAAGGCCCGCCATTGGCGGGCCTTGTCGTTGGGGAACCTGGCTCTGCCAGATGCCCACGTTGGTAGGCACTGATCTGCCACGCCCCGCCAAGGTGGGCGACTACCAGAGCGGGCCACGCGGGTTTTCCACATCGGACGTGGAGAGCGATGGGAACTAGGTGTGGACAAGTGGGCGCGATCGTTGTCCCACAGGCATTTCCGGGCGTGGTGATTTTTTATCCATGCGCTTCGATTGTTTTCCACACCAGACGTGGAGAGCGATGGGAACTTGGTGTGGACAAGTGGGCGCGAGCATTGCCGCGCAGGCGTTTGGAAGCGTGGCGAATATTTGTCCACGCTTCGCGGACAAGCGCCGTAGAGCCGAGCCCATGCTCGGCGCCGGCCGGCATCAGCCGATGCATGGGCTCGGCTCTACAGCGGCACACGGGGTTTTCCACACCGCGCGTGGAAAGTGGTGGGGGTTTGGTGTGGACAAGTGTGCGCGAGGCTTGCCGCGCAAGCGTTTCAATGCATGGTCAATTTTTCACCAGCCACCAGCGCGGCGCCGGAAACGCGAACGCCCCGCACAAGGCGGGGCGTCCAGGGTCGATCCGCTACCGCTGGATCAGACGTTGAAGCGGAAGTGCAGGATGTCGCCTTCCTGCACGCGGTATTCCTTGCCTTCCAGGCGCAGGCGACCGGCTTCCTTGGCACCGGCTTCGCCCTTGTACTTGATGAAGTCGTCGTACGCGATGGTTTCGGCGCGGATGAAGCCCTTCTCGAAGTCGGTGTGGATGACCGCGGCGGCCTGCGGGGCGGTAGCGCCCTTGCGCACGGTCCACGCACGGACTTCCTTCACGCCGGCGGTGAAGTAGGTCTGCAGGCCCAGCAGGCTGTAGGCCGCGTTGATCACGCGGTTCAGGCCCGGCTCGCTCAGCCCCAGATCGGCCAGGAAGGTATCGCGGTCCTCATCGTCGAGCTGCGACAGCTCCTCTTCGATGGCGGCCGACACCGGCACCACCTGCGCGCCTTCGGCGGCGGCATGCGCGCGCACGGCTTCCAGGTGCGGGTTGTTCTCGAAACCATCTTCCAGCACGTTGGCGATGTACATCACCGGCTTCAGGGTCAGCAGGAACAGGTCACGCACCAGCGCCTTTTCTTCATCGTCCAGGCCGACCGAACGGCCAGCCTTGCCATCCGACAGCGCCGCCTGCAGCTTGGCCAGCACCGGCTTGCGCGCCGCTGCGTCCTTGTCGCCGCCCTTGGCTGCACGCTCGGCACGGTTCAGCGCCTTCTCGACGCTGTCCAGGTCGGCCAGCGCCAGTTCGGTATCGATGGTTTCGATGTCCGAGATCGGGTCGACCTTGCCGGCCACGTGCACGATGTCGCCGTGCTCGAAGCAGCGCACCACGTGGGTGATCGCATCGACTTCGCGGATGTGCGCCAGGAATTTGTTGCCCAGGCCTTCACCGCTGGCCGCACCGGCCACCAGGCCGGCGATGTCGACGAACTCGACCGCGGTCGGAATGACCTTCTGCGGGTTGATGATCCCTGCCAGTTCGCCCAGGCGCGGATCCGGCACCGGCACGATGCCGACGTTCGGTTCGATGGTGCAGAACGGGAAATTCGCCGCGGCGATACCCGCCTTGGTCAGCGCATTGAACAGGGTCGACTTGCCGACGTTGGGCAGGCCGACGATGCCGCATTTGATACCCATGGGTGACAGCTCTCTGGGGTGAAAGTGATTGGTGAAACAGCGCGCGCGCTGCTTGGCCAATCCATCTCGGTGTGGTCGATCAACAGCGGCGCCAACCACGGTTGGCACCTACCCAAAGCGGGTTATTTCGGCGTGTGCAGGCGCTTCATCGCTTCGCTGAAATCGCCCTGCACCGCCAGCGGCATCACGTCGATCGCATCGTCGATGGCGCGTGCGATCAGCACGTCGTCATCCTTGGACGGGCGGCCGAGCACCCAACCCACCACGCGGTCCTTGTGGCCGGGATGGCCGATGCCCACGCGCAGGCGATGGAACTTGCCGTGACCGAGCAGGCGGATGGTGTCACGCAGGCCGTTCTGGCCACCGTGGCCACCGTCGAACTTCAGCCGCGCCACGCCGGGCGCCAGGTCCAGTTCGTCGTGGGCCAGCAGGGTTTCTTCCGGTTCGATCTTCCAGAACCGCTGCGCGGCGGTGACCGACTTGCCACTGAGATTCATGAAGGTGGCGGGCTTGAGCAGCCACACCGTCTGCCCGGCAATCTCGACCTTGGCGGTCTCGCCGAACAGTTTGCTGTCCACATTCCATCGTGCACCGGCTTTTTCAGCCAGGGCCTCAACGAAATGAAACCCGGCATTGTGCCGGGTCCGGGCGTGTTCCGATCCGGGGTTGCCCAGACCGACGATCAGTCGCAGTCCTGCCATGGCTCCTTCCAATACGGTGCCTGCCCGGAGGCAGGCACCGTAGCGGTATTACTCGGCGGCAGCCGCTTCTTCGTCGGCCGCGTCGGCCTTGCCGGCCTTGGCGGTGACGATGGCGTCGTCGTGGTCCTTGCCCAGCGCCAGGGCCGGGATTTCCACGCCCTTCGGCAGCTTGATGTTGGACAGGTACACCACGTCACCGGCCTTCAGCTCGCCCAGGTCGACTTCGATCGACTCCGGCAGGTCCTTCGGCAGGCAGGTGATGGTCACTTCCTTCAGTTCGTGGGTGACCACGACGTCGGCAGCCTTGCCAGCCGGCGAGGTGTCTTCGTTGATGAAGTGCAGCGGGACCGAAGCGGTCAGGGCTTCGTTCTCGTTCACGCGCTGGAAGTCCAGGTGCATGATCAGCTGCTTGTACGGATGGCGCTGCATGTCACGCAGCAGGACCTTCTGCACCTGGCCGTCCAGGTTCAGGTCCAGGATCGAGGCATAGAACCACTCGTTCTGCTGGGCCAGCCAGATTTCGTTGTGGTCCAGGCTGATGGCGACCGGCTCGGCGTTGCCGCCGTACACGATGGCCGGGATCACACCGGCGTGACGCAGGCGGCGGCTCGCACCCTTACGCTGCAGTTCACGCTTGGTGACCTTGATTTCATGGGTCTTCGACATTTTCGACTACTCAGGTTGTTGCCCTGCCTTGCGGCCTGGCGGTTGAAGATGCTTCCGCGACCAGAAGCACCCGGGGCATGTCCCCGCCGTTGCCGGCAGGGACGAAAAACTCAGTCGACGTACAGCGAGCTGACCGACTCGCCGAAGGCGATGCGGCGCATCGTTTCGGCCAGCATTTCCGCCACGCTCAGCTGACGGATCTTGCTGCACACCCGCGCTGCGTCCTTCAGCGGGATGGTGTCGGTCACCACCAGCTCGTCGAGCTGGGAATTGGTGATGTTGTCCACCGCCGGGCCCGACAGCACCGCGTGGGTGCAGTAGGCGGCGACCTTGAGCGCACCGCGCGCCTTCAGGGCAGCGGCAGCGGCGCACAGGGTGCCGGCGGTATCGACGATGTCATCGACCATCACGCAGGTCTTGCCTTCGACGTCACCGATGATGTTCATCACGGTGGAGACGTTGGCGCGCGGGCGGCGCTTGTCGATGATCGCCAGGTCGGCGTCATCCAGGCGCTTGGCCACCGCACGGGCGCGGACCACGCCGCCGACGTCCGGCGACACAACGATCAGGTTCTCGGTGCCGTAGGCGCGCCAGATGTCGGCCAGCAGCAGCGGGGACGCATACACGTTGTCCACCGGAATATCGAAGAAGCCCTGGATCTGGTCGGCGTGCAGGTCGACGGTCAGCACGCGATCAGCGCCAGCGGTGCTGAACATCTTCGCCGCCAGCTTGGCGGTGATCGGCACGCGCGAGGAACGCATGCGGCGATCCTGGCGCGAGTAGCCGAAGTACGGCACCACGGCGGTGACGCTGGCCACCGATGCGCGCTTGAGCGCGTCAATCAGCACCAGAAGTTCCATCAGGTTTTCCGCGCTCGGCGCGCAGGTCGGCTGGATCACGAACACGTCCTGCTTGCGGACGTTCTCTTCGATCTCCACCTGCACTTCGCCATCGGAGAAGTGCGAGACCAGCGCCTTGCCCGGGCGGACCCCCAGTTCCTTGCAGATGTTCTGCGCCAGACGTTTGTTGGCGTTGCCGGAAAAGACCAGCAGGTTCGGGGACTCTTGCATCATGATTGTCTCGGGCGGGGACGAGTGGCGGGGATCCGGGATCGGCAAGGACCCGATGGACCCTTGCTGCTGACAACACCGCGGTTGTTTCCACGTCCCGCGCAGGCGATGCGCTGGAAGGCGCGGACACAGCCGCTATTGGCAGGGGCGGTAGGATTCGAACCTACGAATGCCAGGATCAAAACCTGGTGCCTTGGGCCTCTTGGCGACGCCCCTGCAGTGATGAATCAGTGTTGCTCGAGTGCATCCAGCAGTGGCGAACGCGCAACGCCCGCTGCCACCCTTGCCCGCAACTCCTTCGGCAACTTCGACCGTCCCTGCTCTGCGGCAGACTGCGATGCGAACTCGACGAAACAACCACTTCCCGAACCGGTCAGCCGCGCCGTGCCGATGTCGCTCAACGCGGCGAACGCTGCCTCGACGGCAGGCTCACGGCGGCGCAGCACCGGTTCGAACGCATTCCCGACCAGGGTCCCGGAAGCGAAGTCCTCTATTTTCGCCACTGGGCTGTCGCGCGTCAAATCCGGGTCTGCGAACAGGGCCGGGGTGGGAACATGAACGCCCGGTTCAACCACCACATACCAGGCCGGTTCCAGCAAGATCGGCTGCAGGCGCTCGCCCACCCCTTCGGCCCAGGCATTGCGCCCGCGCACGAACACCGGCACATCCGCGCCCAGGCGCAGGCCCAGCGCGGCCAGGGCATCTTCGTCCAGGCCCGCCCGCCAGAGCCGGTTCAGCACCACCAGCACGGTGGCGGCATCGGACGACCCGCCACCGAAGCCACCGCCAGCCGAAACATGCTTTTCGACGATGATGTCTGCGCCTTGCGCGCTATTGGCCGCATCTTTAAGAAGCCGCGCAGCGCGGACCGCCAGGTCATCCGCCTCGGCCACGCCGGCCAGGCCCTCACCCTGCCGGCGCACCTGGCCATCTTCACGCAGGCGCAGGCCAATGAGGTCACCCCAGTCCAGCAGGCGGAACACGGTCTGCAGCTCGTGGTAGCCGTCGGCCCGGCGGCCGGTGATGTGCAGGAACAGGTTCAGCTTGGCCGGGGCCGGCCACCAGGACCAGCCCGCGTCGTCGGCTGCCCCACTCATGGGCCGCCCTGCCCCCACTGGTCCACCAGCAGGCGCACCTTGGCGTCGCCTTTGCTGGCCTCGATTCGGCGCGGCAGCGCCGGGCGCCCAGCCTCGGCGGGATACCAGTCCAGGTACTGCACTTGCCAGCCCATCTGCTGCATGCGGCGCGGCCGGCCTTCACCGTCGCGCTCGACCTTCTCCGGACCGGCAGCATCGCCGGCTACCAGGCCGCGGATCCACTCCGGCAGCTGGTTGACCGGGATGTCCCAGCCAGTCGCCTCCAGCAGCAGCTGCTGGGCATCCTCGCCATCGCGCGGCCCGCCAGCCAGCCCTTCCAAGCGACCTGCTTCGGAATGGGTATCGCCGGTCAGCTTCCAGCTCTGCCGGGTCACCGGCGCACTCAGTTCGACCACGTAGCGGCGGCCTTCCTGCTTCCAGTCGATGCGGCCGCTGCCACCGTCCTTGCCCTTGCTGACCGCGACCCGGCCCTGGAACGTCCAGTCCGACTGTGCCTGCAACGCAGCCACGCGTGCGGCCTCGGTCTGTGCCGCTTCGGCAGACACGGTCTCGACCACGGCCGGCGCAGGGGTCTTCTGCGTGCCCACGCTGGTGCAGGCGGTCACCGCCAGGGTCGCGGCCGCCAACAGCAGCGGCCGGATCAGGGAAACACTCATGGATTGAATTTCTCGCGGGCGCGCAGCAGCGCGCGGTTTTCGGGATCGAGCTTGGCCGCTTCCTCGAAGAAGTGGCGCGCCTCGTCATGCTTGCCCAGCACCCACAACACTTCGCCGACATGGGCGGCGATCTCGGGGTCCTTGGCCAGGGTCCAGGCACGGCGCAGCTGCACCAGCGCCTCTTCCTTGCGACCCAGGCGATACAGCACCCAGCCATAGCTGTCGACGATGGCGGCGTTGTCCGGTTCGGCCACGCGCGCGCGGTCGATCAGCTCCAATGCTTCCTGCAGGCGACCGGTGCGATCGGCCAGCGTGTAGCCCAGCGCGTTCAGCGCCGGCACGTTCTCCGGGTCAGTCACCAGGATCTTGCGCAGGTCGGCCTCGGCGCGCGGGATGTCGTCACGGCGCTCCCAGGTGAGTGCACGGGCGTACAGCAGGCCGTTGTCATCCGGGTAGGCGGCCAGGCCGCGGGCCAGTGCATCCAGTTCGCCGCCGCTGTCGTCGGCGCGCTGGCGCAGTTCGGCTTCCAGCAGGTAGGCGTCGCGACGCACGTCGTCGTCGACCACCGCATCGGATTGGATCGCGTGGACTTCATCCAATGCCTGCGACAGGCGCCCGGCCAGCGCCTGGGCATTGGCCGCGCGCAGGCGCGCCTCGCTCAGCTCATCGCCACCGGGCACGCTGTGGTACCACTGCACGGCCTCGGGGTAACGCTTCAGGTATTCGGCGATCTTGCCCAGCAGCAGGCGCTGTGCCGGGTCAGGCTTGGCCGCCT
The DNA here is from genome assembly GCF_030291075.1 of Stenotrophomonas sp. 57. NCBI lineage: Bacteria > Pseudomonadati > Pseudomonadota > Gammaproteobacteria > Lysobacterales > Lysobacteraceae > Stenotrophomonas > Stenotrophomonas sp. 57. Next base: position 837,526 of record NZ_CP127407.1, on the reverse strand, counting down.
GCCGGGAAAGTTCGTTGTAGAGATTGGAGAGCGCGGCCTTGTCGCCCTGCTTGGCCAGCAGCGAGGCGCGCATGCCCCAGGTCTGTACGTCCTGCGGGCCGAAGGCCAGTACGCGTTCGGCCGCGGCCGGCTGCCCCAGGCTGTCGTAGGCGATGGCCACCGCGTTGCGCAGTTCCGGATCCTGGCGCGTCTTCGGCTCGACGTCATGCAGCAGCGACAGCGCCTTGTCGGTCTCGCCAGCCTGCTGCAGCTGGCTGGCGCGCAGCAGTGCCACGCGCGGTTCTTCAGGGAAACGCTTGACCACTTCATCGATCATGCGCCGCGCCAGTTCGGGCTTGTCCATGCGCAGGGCAAGGCGGCCGAACTCCTGCCAGGCCTCGATCTTCGGCGGAATGGCGTTGGCATCGACCAGCTCACCCAGCACCTGCGCCGGTACTGCCGGGTCGCGGCCACCGCCAATCAGCGCGGCCAGGGCGAACTTCCAGCCACGTTCATCCGGGTCGGCCAGCAGGGCCTGCAGATCGCCACGCGCGGCCTTCACATCGCCCTGGCGCATGGCCAGCGCAGCAGCGGCGCTGCGCATCGTCAACGAGCTCGGTGCGCGCTGCTGCCACAGGGCCAGGCCCTTGGCGGCGCTGGCATCGTCGTTGGCCAGCATGGAAATGCGGGTGGCACGTTCGGCCAGGCCGGCATCGCCGTCGGTCTGCTGGGCCGCCTGCAGGTACCAGCGCGCAGCCTCGGCCAGCTTGCCGGCCTGCAGGGCGAATTCACCGGCCATCACCGGTTCCAGCGCCAGTTCCTCAGTGGCCGGCGCCCGCACAGGGGCCTTGGCCGGCACCGCCGCCAGGGCCTGGGAACAGGCCAGGGACAGCAGCAGAACACTGGGGATGCGAATCAATGCGGGCATCGTCGGCATCGGGGCCTTAAAATGTCGTCCAATGGCCAGCAGCTTATCGCAAGCAACTGAACAATGACCCTGTGGGTGCTCGGACTGAATCACCAGACCGCACCGGTGGAGCTGCGCGAGCGCGCGGCCTTCGCCGGTGAGGCGTTGCCGCGCGCGCTCGGTTCGCTGCGCGATACCCCGCAGATCGCCGAGGCGGTGCTGCTGTCCACCTGCAACCGCACCGAACTGTACGCCGTGGCCGAGTCGGCGCAGGCGCTGGACCAGTGGCTGCACAGCCAGGCCGGCGACCTGCAGGGCTACCTGTACCAGCATGCCGATGCCGAGGCCGTGCGCCACCTGTTCCGGGTCGCCACCGGGCTGGATTCGATGGTGCTGGGCGAGCCGCAGATCCTCGGCCAGGTGAAGGATGCGTGGTCGACCGCGCGTGACCACGGCCTGCTCGGCCAGCGCCTGGACCGGCTGTTCCAGCAGACGTTCTCTGTAGCCAAGCGTGCGCGCACCGACACCCAGGTCGGCGCCAACCCGGTCTCGGTGGCCTCGGCCGCAGTGCGCCTGGCGCAGAACGCCTTCGCGCGCCTGGACGATTCCACCGTGCTGCTGGTCGGTGCCGGCGAGACCATCGAACTGGCTGCACGCCACCTGAGCGAGGGCAAGGTGCGGCGGTTGCTGATCGCCAACCGTACCCTCGCCCATGCCCAGGAGCTGGCCAGCCGACATGGTGGCGTGGCGCTGCCGCTGACCGAGCTGGACCGCCACCTCGGCGAGGCCGACGTGGTGTTCTCGGCCACCGCCGCGCGCGAACCGGTGATCCATCGCGAGATGGTGGCCAAGGCCCTGCGCGCGCGCCGGCACAAGCCGATGCTGCTGTTCGACCTGGCCGTGCCGCGCGACATCGAGGCCGAGGTCGGCACGCTCAATGACGCCTTCCTCTACACCGTCGACGACCTGGAGCGCGCGGTGGAAGACAACCGCCGTGGCCGCCGCGAGGCCGCCGCCGAGGCCGAGGCGATCATCGACCTGCAGGTGTCCCGCTTCGTCGAGACCCAGCAGGCCAGCGCCCACCAGGCACCGCTGCGGCAGTTGCGTGCGTTCGGCGAAGCCACCCGCGCCGAACTGCTGGAGCGCGCGCGCCAGCAGCTGGCCAACGGCAAGCCGGCCGACGAAGTGCTGGAACTGCTGGCGCACGGGCTGACCAATCGATTGCTGCACCCGCCGACCGCTGCCCTGCGCGCCGCCGCGCTGAGCGGCGATGCCGACCTGACCCGCGCCGCCGAGCGCCTGTTCCCGGCCACGCCGGGTTACCGCCACCCACCCGTGAGACCCGATGACGCCGACCCTGCGCCGTAAGCTGGAAGCGCTGGCCGAGCGCCGCGAAGAACTGGAACGCCTGCTCGCCGAACCCGACGTGGTCGCCGACAACACCCGTTTCCGCGACCTTTCGCGCGAATTCGCCCAACTTGAGCCGGTTGCCACCGCACTGGCCGATGAAGCCCGTGCCAAGGCCGACCTGGCCGCCGCCGAAGGCATGCGTGCCGACCCCGACCTGCGCGAGCTGGCCGACGAGGAAATCGCTGCCGCCCAGGCCCGCCTGCAGGAGCTGGAACAGGAACTGGCGCTGCTGCTGGTACCGCGCGACCCGCGCGACGACGGCAACCTCTTCCTGGAAGTGCGCGCCGGTACCGGCGGCGACGAAGCGGCGATCTTCGCCGGCGACCTGTTCCGCATGTATGCCCGCTACGCCGAACGCCAGGGCTGGAAGGTCGAGATCGAATCGGACAATCCCGGTGAGCATGGCGGCTACAAGGAAGTGGTGGCGCGCGTGGTCGGCCGCGGTGCGTTCTCGCGCCTGAAGTTCGAATCCGGCACGCACCGCGTGCAGCGCGTGCCGGCCACCGAATCGCAGGGCCGCATCCATACCTCGGCGGCCACCGTGGCGATCATTCCCGAAGCCGATGAGGTCGAGGACATCGTCATCAACCCGGCCGACCTGAAGGTGGATACGTTCCGCTCCTCCGGCGCCGGTGGCCAGCACGTGAACAAGACCGAATCGGCCATCCGCATCACTCACGTGCCCACCGGCGTGGTGGTGGAATGCCAGACCGAGCGCAGCCAGCACGCCAACCGCGACAAAGCGATGAAGCGCCTGAAGGCACAGCTGCTTGATGCCGAGCGCCAGCGCCAGGATGCGGCGCAGGCCGAATCACGCCGGCTGCAGGTCGGCAGCGGTGACCGCAGCCAGCGCATCCGCACCTACAACTTCCCGCAGGGCCGCATCACCGACCACCGCGTGGAAGGCCTGACCCTGTACGACCTGCCCAACATCCTGGCCGGCGACCTCGACGCGTTGCTGCAGCGGCTCAGCCACGAGCACCAGGTCGACGCCCTGGCCCAGCTGTCGGCGGGCTGAGTACGATGTCGGCCTGGCAGCAGCGACAGCACCTGCAGCAGGCGATTGCCCGCCAGCCGGACGACTTCGTCGCCTGGGTGATGCTGGCCGACGTGGAACTGGAAGCCGGCGACATCGCCGCCGGCGAACAGGCCGCGCGGCGCGCGCTGCAGCTGCGCCCGAACCACCCCGAAGCACTGGCGCGGCTGGGCCGCGTGGCGTGGATGGCCGGGGCGCATGGCGATGCGGCCAAGCTGCTCGGCCAGGCCTCGGCGCTGGCACCGCAGCATCCCGGCATCGCGCTGTGGCTGGGCCACGCACTGGAAGATGCCGATGATGCCGAAGGTGCGTCGGCGGCGTATCGACGCGCCCATGCGCTGATGCCGAGCGAACCCTACATCGCCGCCCAGCGCCTGGCCTGGCAGCGCCGCGTGTGTGACTGGCAGGACCTGGACGAACTGGCCGCACAGGTGCGCGGCGCACTCGCCTCGGGACAGGGCGTGGTCGAACCGTTCGCCTTCCTCAGCGAGGATGCCAGCGCCGCCGAACAGCTGGCGTGCGCACGCGCACGCGCCGCCGCGGTCGCCGCATCGGTACGCCCGTTGCCGCCGGTATCGGTGCGTGCGCGTGGCCCGCTGCGCGTCGGCTTCCTGTCCAATGGATTCGGCGCGCATCCGACCGGGCTGCTGACCGTGGCCCTGTTCGAGCAGCTGCGCCACGATCCGGCGCTGCAACTGCATCTGTTCGCACTGAACCGCGCTGACGGCAGCCGCATCCGCCAGCGCCTGCAGGCAGCGACGCAGCTGCATGATGTGGCCGGCCTGCGCCACGCCGACACCGCCGCACGCATCCGCGCACAGGGCATCGATCTGTTGTTCGACCTGCGTGGCTGGGGCGGTGGCGGCACGCCGGAAGTGCTGGCGATGCGCCCGGCCCCGCTGCAGTTGAACTGGCTGGCCTACCCGGGCACGTCGGGCGCGCCGTGGATGGATGCGGTGGTGGGCGATGCGTTTGCGCTGCCACCGACCCTGGAACCGCACTACAGCGAACGCGTGCTGCGACTGCCGCGCGCCTTCCAGCCATCGGACAACACGCGCGTACTGGAGCCGGCGCCGACCCGCGCCGACTGCGGCCTGCCCGCGCAGGGCGTGGTGTTCTGCTGTTTCAACAACAGCTACAAGCTCAATCCGCGCAGCATGGGCCGCGCCTTCGCGATCCTGCAGGCGGTACCCGACAGCGTGCTGTGGCTGCTGTCCGGGCCCGGACAGGCCGATGCGCGCCTGCGTGCGGCCGCGCAGGCCGCAGGCCTGGATCCAACGCGGCTGGTGTTCATGGCCAAGCTGCCGCATCCGCAGTACCTGGCCCGTTATCGGCTGGCCGACCTGTTCCTGGACACGCATCCGTACAACGCCCACACCACCGCCTCCGATGCGCTGTGGGCCGGCTGCCCGGTACTGACCTGCCCCGGCGACACCTTCGCCGCGCGCGTGGCCGGCAGCCTCAACCATCATCTGGGCCTGGCGCGGATGAACGTCGCCGACGATGCCGCGTTCATCGCCACTGCCCGTGCACTGGGCAACGACCCGGCAGCGCTGGCCGCGCTGCGTGCTGAACTGGCGCAGGCACGCGAGGGCAGCGGACTGTTCGACATGGGCGGGTTTGCCGGTGATCTGTCGGCGTTGGTGCAGGAGCTGGCGCGCGAGCACGGATGGCGCGGAACAACCGAACCGGCTGGGTAATGTCGGCTGGGTGATGTCGACTGGGTAGAGTCGACTGTCAGTCGACTGCTGTTGGCAAGAAGCAGAAACCCCGCGCTGCGCGCGATCGTCGACCAGCAGTCGACCCTACCCGGCGTCGACATCGCCTGAGCGATCCCTGCGCTAGGCTTGGGCTTCCTTCCCGCGTGGTGTGACGATGGCCAAGCTCAAGCGCAAGGCGTACGACGAACTGCTGCTGCCACTGCAGCTGGAACTGACCGCGATGGCGCGCTGGGTGCAGCATAGCGGGCAACGCCTGCTGGTGCTGTTCGAAGGACGTGACACGGCGGGCAAGGGCGGCGCGATCCAGGCCATCAGCCAGCACCTCAACCCTCGCCAGTGCCGGGTCGTGGCCTTGCCCAAGCCGACCGACCGCGAAGCCACGCAGTGGTACTTCCAGCGGTACGCCTCGCATCTTCCCGCCGCCGGCGAGATCGTGCTGATGGACCGCAGCTGGTACAACCGCGCCGGCGTTGAGCGGGTGATGGGCTACTGCAGCGAAACCGAGTACCAGCAGTTCCTGCGCCAGGCACCGGTGTTCGAACAACTGCTGGTGGACGACGGCATCCTGCTGTTCAAGTACTGGCTGTGCGTGGACCAGGAGCAGCAGGAGAAGCGTTTCTGCGAACGCCATGTCGATCCACTGAAAGGCTGGAAGCTGTCGCCGGTGGACCTGAAGTCGCGCAGCAAGTACAGCGCCTACACCGAGGCCCGCGAGGCGATGCTGCGCGCCACCCATCGTGAGGCGGCGCCGTGGACGCTGGTGGATTTCAACGACCAGCGGCTGGGCCGGCTGACCCTGGTGCGCAACCTGCTGGACCGGTTGCCGGACACGCGCGTGGATGCACCGTTGCCGGAACTGCCGAAGCTGAAGGGCAAGCTGCATCGCGAGCACTACGATGTGCTGAAGCCGATCGAAGACTTCCCGGTCGAGGAATAGGTTGGTCGGCAGGGCCTGCGGCCCTGCACCTGCAGAAGCCTTCAAGCAACGGCAACAGCAACAGCCAGAGCGGGATTTCCGTGGGATGGCGGGGCGGTGTCGGAGTGCGGGGACGCCGCAAGTACGTCCGTGTAGGCTTGGCAGCCGCATCCATGCGGCTGACACCCCGCACTCCGACACCGCCCCACCTCTGACAGATTCCGACGATCTGATGGATCCACGCCATGCGTGGATGAGTCCCAATCGAAATCGAAAATCTCGATATCTGTGAGATCTGAGCCGAGCATGGCTCGGCTCTACAGAAGAGCGGGCAGATCGCGGAGATCTTTCGAAGGCGGGGTGGGTCCGGTGGCGGGAGTGTCCGCGGCATGGATGCCGCGGCCAAGCCCCCAGGGACGGGTTTACGGCGTCTCCCGCAAACGGCCCCACCCCGCCATCTCTCAGGAAACCCGCCGTTGCTTCGGCTGTTGCTTCAGCTGTTGCCTTGGCTCGTAGCGGGTGCAGGGCCGCAGGCCCTGCCGACCAACCCACTACTTGGCAGCAGCGATCTGCTTTTCGATGTCGGCGGCAGTCACCGGGCCAAGGAAGCTGTGCGCCAGCTTGCCCTGCGGGTCCAGCAGGTGCGTCAGCGGCAGACCGCGCGGCGTGGCGAAATCAGCCGGCGGGTCGAACGGGTCGACGATCACGATCGGATAGGTCACCGGATGCTTGGTCAGGAATGCCTGCATCTCCGGCGCTTCGATGTCCTCATACGCCAGGCCGACCACTTCGATGTTGCTGCGCATCGCATGCAGCGCCGACAACTCCGGCATCTCCTTGCGGCACGGCGCGCACCAGGTCGCCCAGAAGTTCACCACCACCCACTTGCCGCGGTGCGCGGCCAGGTCGTAGTCGCTGCCATCCACCGCCTTCATCTTCAGTGTCGGGAACTCGGCCGTGGTGCGCTCTGCCGGGGTTTCCTCGACCGGGGCCGGTGCGGCCGGCGTCGGTGCCTGTGCCGGCGGCTGGCTGCTGGACGGGGTCGGTTCCTGCGCCGGCTTGCAGGCGGCAAGGGCCAGCGTCAGGGCCAGCGGGAGCAGCAGCAACGGGGTCTTGCGGGTCATGGCGTGTCTCCGGAATCGGTATAGATATCGCTGACCTTGCGCTTGAGGCGTTCGCGCAGGGGCAGTCGCAGGTCGTCCAGTGCCGCCAGGGCGGCCCGGCCCAGGCTGTCGTCGCGGTACGGCAGGTGCTGCTCGGCAACCGGGATGCGCAGCTGGGTGCATTCGTACAGGTCAGCCAGGCTCACCTGGTCCAGGTCGCGGGACAGCAGCCACTCGCCGCGCTCGTCGCGGCGCAGCAGGCCGATCTCCTGCAGGTTGCAGGCCAGGTCATGCAGCAGGGAGTCGGTCAGCATCGGCTCCAGCCGCAGGATTTCATCATCGGCAAGGCCCCTGCCCTTCAAGCGTGCATGGTGGAAGCGGCCTAGCAGGCGCAGCAGGCCGTAGAACTCGTAGCCCTGCGGCAGCCGCAGCTCCACCGGCTGGTAGCGGAAGGCCGCCATCGACGATGACAGCGACGCGCCCAGCAGCACCGCCACCCAGCACAGGTAGATCCACAGCAACAGGATCGGCACGAACGCCACCGTGCCGTACAGCTTCTGGTAGGACTGGAAGCTGCCGAGGTAGGCGCCGATGCCCCACTTCACCAGTTCCAGGATCACCGCCGCCAGGATGGCGCCGGGGACCGCGTGCCGCCACTTCACCGTGTGGTGCGGCACCACCCGGAACATCAGGGTGATGCAGACGAACTCGATCAGGATCGGCGCCAGCCGCAGCGCCAGCTCGGCCAGCCAGCGGCCCTCCTGGGTGCCGAACAGGGGCATCGCGAACACCCGCGCCGATACCGCCAGCGACGCGGCGGCGAGCATCGCGCCCAGCGTCAGGACGGTCCAGTAGACGAGGAAGCGGGTCAGCTTGGGCCGGGTCGAACCGACCCGCCAGATCTGGTTGAAGGTCTCTTCAACACTGTTGAGGGTGATCAGCAGCGAGACCACCAGCGCGATGAAGCCGGCAGCGGTGAGCTGGCCGGCACTGGCCGAGAACTGCCGCAGGTAGCCCTCGGCCGCGCGCGCGGCGTTGGGCACGAAGTTGGAGAAGACGTAATCGCTGAGCTGGTCGCTCCAGCGGTCGAAGACGGGAAAGGCCGAGAGCACGCCGAACACCACGATTGCCAGCGGCACCAGCGCGAACACCGTGGTGTAGGCCAGTGCCGCCGCTGCCTGGAACAGGCGGTCGTCGAGGAAGCGATGCCACAGGAAGCGGCCGAAACTGATGGCCCGTGCGCGATCCCGCGCGCGCTCCATCCACAGGTTGAGCGTATCCAAAGGTTCCATCGGTGGAAGGGTACCCGATGCGGAATGCTGGCAGGATAGCCATACTGATGGCTACACGACGAGGAGAAGCGGGCACGATGGGCGAGATTCTGGTGCTGTACTACAGCCGGGGCGGTTCGGTGGCACGGCTGGCGCGCCAGATCGCGCGGGGCATCGGCGAAGTGCCGGGCATGACCGCGCGGCTGCGCACGGTGCCGCCGGTGGCCGCGGTGACCCAGACCGCACAGCCGCCTGTGCCCGACGATGGGGCTCCCTACGTGAGCGTGCAGGACCTGGTCGAGTGCCAGGGCCTGCTGCTCGGCAGCCCCACCCGCTTCGGCAATATGGCCGCACCGGTGAAGCACTTCCTGGATGGGCTGGGCGCTGAATGGGTCAATGGCACCCTGTCCGGCAAACCGGCCGGCGTGTTCACCTCCACCGCCTCGATGCACGGCGGGCAGGAATCGACCCTGCTGTCGATGCAGGTGCCGCTGCTGCATCACGGCTGCGTGATCGTCGGCATCCCGTTCACCGAGCCGGCGCTGAGCCACACCACCAGCGGCGGCACGCCCTATGGCGCCAGCCACGTGGCCGGCGCCGCCGACGACCCGCAGCCGACCGACGACGAGGCGGTGCTGGCACGCGCGCTGGGCCGCCGGGTGGCCGACATCGCGCAGCGGTTGGCCCGATGAACCGCGCGCCGCGCACGGTCCTGCTGCTGGCCCTGATGGGGCTGGCCGCGCTGTTCGCCGGTTGGTTCATCAATGACAAGCACTGGCTGGCGACCCAGCTGGTGTTCACCGCGCCGCCGCTGGCGCTGGCCTGTGCGCTGCGCCTGGGCTGGCGCAAGGCCGGCTTCTGGGCCTCGGTGCTGGCGCTGGGCTGGTTCAGCCATGGCGTGATGAGCGCCTGGAGCCATCCGGAAACGCGCTGGCTGGCATTGATCGAGATCGCGCTGGCGCTGCTGGTGATCTTCAGCGCCAGCCTGCCCGGGCTGCGCGCCCGCTTCGGCAAGCGACGCTGACGCTGCGCCCGCCGGGCCGTATCATCTGTGTTCCTGGCCCCGCGCCGCTGCACCTGTCCTGGTTTCACGCATGCACATGATGGAAGAGCTCCTGGTCGTCACCACCGGTGGCACGATCGACAAGATCTACTTCGACGACAAGTCGGACTACCAGATCGGCGACCCCCAGATCGGCATGATCCTGCGCGAGCTGGGCGTCACGTTCCGCTTCAACGTGATTCCGATCCTGCGCAAGGATTCGCTGCACATCAACGATGAAGACCGCGAGCTGATCCGCGCCACCATCGCCGCGCAGCCGACCCGGCATGTACTGGTCACCCACGGCACCGATTCGATGGTGCAGACCGGCAAGGTGCTGGCGACGATTCCGGACAAGACCATCGTGATGACCGGCGCGCTGAGCCCGGCACGCTTCCGGGGTTCGGATGCCGAGTTCAACATCGGCTGCGCGATCGGTGCGGTGCAGTCGCTGCCGAGCGGCGTGTACATCGCCATGAACGGCCGCATTTTCGACCCGCAGCACGTGCGCAAGAACGTGGCCGCGAACCGCTTCGAATCGGTCTGAGCAACAGCGTGCCGACCAGGGTCGGCACCCCACCATGGCGCGGCCGCACGTACCACTGCCGGCCCCATGAGAAAACGCCCCGGCCTGAGCCGGGGCGTGCCCATGGAGAGGGACTTGGGCTCAGTACTGGGCGCTGAGGGTCAGGCCCGAGAAGGTGCTGTACGCCTTCACCCGCACATACCAGGTGCCTGCGGCCGGGCTGTTGATGGTGCAGGTCTCGCTGTTGCCGCTCAGGTACGGACGGCAGGTGTAGGTGGTATCGGTCGGGGCACTGCCTTGGCGCACGTACAGGTCGGCATCACCGCTGCCGCCACTGATCGCCACGCGCAGCTGGGTGCTGCCGGCCGGAACCGCAACGGTGTAGTTCAACTCGGCACCGGTGGCGGCGCCCAGGCCGGTCACCGGCACGTTGTTCTGCAGCACGTTGCCGCCCGGGTTGGTGCCACCGCCGTTGATCGCGGCAGCCACCGCGGCATTGGCGTCGATGATACCGGCACCGCAGCCGCCCGAGCAGGCGCCCGGCAGCGGACGTGCCGTGCTCTTGATGATGCTCTCGACCTGCGCCGGGCTCAGCGGGCTCGGGGCGACCGACTGCATCAGCGCGACCACGCCGGCCACGTGCGGCGCCGCCATCGAGGTGCCGTTGTACGACGCGTAGGTCGCGCTGCCCGGCGTGGTGGTGCCGGTGTTGAGGGTGGACAGGATGCTCTGGCCCGGCGCCGAGATGTCGATGCCGGTGCCGTAGTTGGAGAAGCTGGCACGTGCACCGGCCGAGGTGGTCGCGGCCACCGCGATCACGTTCGGGCAGTTGGCCGGCACCGAGCTGGACACGTTGGTGTTGCTGTTGCCGGCAGCGACCACCACGGTGGTGCCACGGCCGACCGCCCCGTTGATCGCATTCTGGTAGGTGGTCGAGCAGCTGCCGCCACCACCCAGCGAGAGGTTGATGACCTCGGCCGGATTGGCATTGGCCGGCACGCCACTGACGGTGCCACCGGACGCCCACACGATCGCATCAGCGATGTCGGAGGTGTAACCGCCGCACTTGCCGAGCACGCGCACCGGCACGACCTTGGCGTTGAACGCGGTGCCGGCGACGCCGCTGGCGTTGTTGGTCACCGCCGCCACGGTGCCGGCAACGTGGGTGCCGTGCCAGCTGGAGTTGGAGGCCGGGATGCCCGAGCCACACTCATTGGCGCCGTACCAGTCGCCTTCATCGTTCGGATTGTTGTCGCGGCCGCCACCATCGCGCGCCATCGCGGCGTCGCTGATGAAGTCGTAGCCGGGCAGGATGTTGGCGTTGAGGTCGGGATGGTTGGTGATGCCGGTGTCGATCACCGCCACCACCACGCCGGTGCCGGTGGACTTGTCCCAGGCCTGCTGGATGTTGATGCCTGCGTTGGACGTACCGAAGCCCCACTGCTCGCTGAAGCGGGTGTCGTTCGGGGTCAGCGTCGCGCGCATGATCTGGTCGACTTCGACGTATTCCACGTTCGGGTCGGCCGCCAGCTTGCGCATCAGCAGTTCGGATTCGGCCTGGTCGAGCGGACGGTCGGTCCTGACCAGGGTCGGGCCGACGGCCAGCTTGCGGACCTCCTGCAGGCCCAGCGCGCGGCCCTGGCTGCTGGCCAGGCCAGCGGCGGCCGTCTTCAGCGACGAAGCCAACGCGGTGGTGTTGGCCACGGCGGCGCTGCCGTCGCGGTACTTCACGATGAAACGCTGGTGCGTCGGCGCGGACTGCAGGCCGGTGAGCTGGACTTCACCGGCCAGCGCAGGCGTGGCCAGCAGCAGCGATGACAGAACGGACGCACCAAGGACCACCCACACTCGACGCACACGCGGTTGCGTTACCTGGGACATCGTATTTCCCTTTCTTGTGGTGTGAATGCCGGAATCGGCAGAAGCACCGGCCCGAACCCTGGGCTGGCTTGCATTGGCGAGGTTCGAAGTCCGGTGAGTCAGCGGATCCCCCTAACGATCCGCCGTGCAGATGACGCTAATGGCCGAAACCGGACACCACAAGATTTTCAGCGTCTTTTCAGCAAGATGAAATGTTCGTTCTGAGACTTTTCGGGTCAATGGTTTGTGAAGGTGAAGGAACTTTCTCGTGTCCTGCACAGACCTGACTGGGTCTTCACGTGTCCCGGAATGACTTTGCCGACATCGGCGTCCGCTGTTTCGGGGCCAGATCCTTTTCCCATGGAAAAGGGATCTGACCCCCAGGCCCATAACGCAGAAAGCCCGTCACGGGGGACGGGCTTTCCGGACAATCAGCCGAGCGCGGGCGCGGCTCTAAAGTTGACCGCAGGCGATCAGCCCAGCTTGACCAGCCAGTTATGGCGGTCCGGCAGGCGGCCGTACTGGATGTCGGTCAGCTCTTTGCGCAGCGACATGGTCACTTCGCCGGCCGGGGCGTTGATGTCGCCGACCGAGAAGCCCTCGCCCTTCAGCTGGCCGATCGGGGTGACCACCGCGGCGGTACCGCAGGCGAACACTTCGGCGATATCGCCCGAGGCCACGCCCTGCTTCCACTCATCGATGGTGACCTTGCGCTCTTCGACCTTCATGCCGCGGTCGCGGGCCAGCTGCAGGATGCTCTCGCGGGTGATGCCTTCCAGGATGCTGCCCGACAGTTCCGGCGTAACCAGCGTGCCGTCCTTGTAGACCAGGAACACGTTCATGCCGCCCAGTTCTTCCAGGTACTTGCCTTCGACCGGGTCGAGGAACAGCACCTGCGAGCAGCCCTGCGCCTGCGCCTTCTGCTGCGGCAGCAGCGATGCGGCGTAGTTGCCACCGCACTTGGCCGCGCCGGTGCCGCCCTTGGCCGCACGCGCATATTCGGTAGACAGCCAGATCGACACCGGGGCAACGCCCTTGGCGAAGTACGGGCCGGCCGGGCTGGCGATGACGTAGTAGCCAGCCTTGTGTGCGCCGCGCACGCCGAGGAAGGCTTCGTCGCCGATCATGAACGGACGGAAGTACAGGCTCGACTCATCGGCCGACGGCACCCAGGCGCTGTCCACGGCGATCAGCTGCTTCAGCGATTCGACGAAGATCTCCACCGGCAGTTCCGGCAGCGCCAGGCGCTGTGCCGAACGCTGCAGGCGACGGCCGTTGGCATCCGGGCGGAAGGTCCAGATCGAGCCATCGGCATGGCGGTAGGCCTTGATGCCTTCGAAGATTTCCTGGCCGTAGTGCAGCACGGCCGCGGCCGGGTCCAGCTGCAGCGGGCCGTAGGCACGCACGTTGGCGTTGTGCCAGCCGGCGTCCTTGTCCCAGCGTACCTCCACCATGTGATCGGTGAAATGCAGGCCGAAGCCCGGCTTTTCCAGGATCTGGGCGCGCTCTTCAGCGCTGCGCGGGTGGTCCGAACGGGTGACGGCGAAGCTGGGAATGGACTGGGACACCGGAGGATTCCTGTTCTGGTTGCGGGTAGTGCCGGGCCCGCGTCACTGCGGGCCCTGGGTCAAAGCATGCCGGTCTCGAGCCGGGCCGCCTCGGACATCATGTGCTGGTTCCACGGCGGGTCGAACACCAGGTCGACGTCGGCCTCGGCCACCGTCGGGATCATTTCAAGCTTGCTGCGCACGTCGTCGACCAGGATGTCACCCATGCCGCAGCCCGGTGCGGTCAGGGTCATCTTCACGTCGATCTCGCGCTGGCCTTCGTCCAGGTGCTTGATCTCGACCTCGTAGACCAGGCCCAGTTCGACGATGTTCACCGGAATTTCCGGGTCGAAGCAGGTGCGCAGCTGCTGCCACACCAGCTGTTCCACCTGTTCGTCGGTGGCATCGGCCGGCAGCTCCAGCGGTGCCGGTGCCTCCTTGCCGATGGCGTCGCCGTCCTTGCCGGCGATGCGGAACAGGTTGCCCTCGACGAACACCGAATAGCTGCCGCCCAGCGCCTGGGTGATGTACCCATAGCTGCCGGCGGGCAGGGTCACGGTATCGCCCTGCGGGACCATCACGGCCTCGCAATCGCGTTCGAAGTGGACAGGTTCGCTGCTACGGGAATACATGGGGACCGATATGGGGCCGTGGCCGGGCCACGCAAGACGGCATTCTAGCCCAGCCGCCCCGGCACCGCCGGTGCACCGCGGCAAACCACAGTATCCTGTGGGTGATCTTCAGGGAGCTTCGATGTCCTCCAATGCCGCGCGTGCCAGGACCGTCACCTGGCTCTGGCCCCTCATGTTGTTGCTGGGCCTGCTTGTTGCTCCCCTTGCCTGGATGGTGCTGGCGCTGATGACCGGCCGGCAGGTTGGCTGGATGGCGGTTCTGACCGCCCTGGAACTGGTGTTCATGCTGCGCATGGGTACGCTGGGCCCGGGCCGGCTGCGCATTGCGCTGGTCGTGGTCGGCACCCTGCTGGTGGCCGCCGTGGCCAACTGGACCATCGCCAGCGCCTGGATGGGCGGCTCGATCGGGCTGGACCTGTGGGACGCCACCACGCGGATGGGCCCGCACCTGGCCTGGACCCTGATCAGCCTGGCCAACGGCGCGATGGAATGGATCTGGCTGGCCGTGGGTGTTGCCGTGGGCGCCTGGCTGGCGCGCTGAGCGCGATGCCCCCCGTGCGCGTTGTGCCTTCCGGGTAGATCCACGCCACGCGTGGATGAGGCTGCGCATATGGGGTCAGAGCCCTTTCCTGTGGAAAGGGATCCGACCCCGGATCTCAGTGCCCGCCGTCGAGCGCCTTCAACTCGCTCACCAGCGAGGCCGCCGCTTCGGCACCGTCGCCATACAGCATGCGGGTGTTGTCGGCGTAGAACAGCGCATTCTCGATGCCGGCAAAGCCGGTGCCCTTGCCGCGCTTGATCACCACCACGTTGCGGGCGTTCACCACGTCCAGCACCGGCATGCCATAGATCGGGCTGGCCGGATCGGTGCGTGCCACCGGATTGACCACGTCGTTGGCACCGATCACCAGCACCACGTCGGTGTTGGCGAACTCCGGGTTGATGTCGTCCATGTCGGCGATCAGGTCGTAGGGCACGCCGGCTTCGGCCAGCAACACGTTCATGTGCCCGGGCATGCGCCCCGCCACCGGATGGATCGCGAACTTCACCTTCACCCCGCGCTGGCCCAGCCGCTGCGCCAGTTCCCAGATCTTGTGCTGGGCCTGGGCCACGGCCATGCCGTAGCCGGGCACGATCACCACACGCTCGGCGAAGGCCATCATGGCAGCGACGTCGGCCGCGTCGATCGGCTTCTGCGAGCCGGTGATCGCCTGCGCTTCGCCACCGGCGCCAGCGCCGAAGTTGGAGAACAGCACGTTGCGGATCGGCCGGTTCATCGCCTTGGCCATCAAGCGGGTCAGCAGGATGCCGGCCGCGCCGACCATCATGCCGGCGATGATCAGCGCCTCGTTGCCCAGCACGTAGCCTTCGAAGGACACCGCCAGGCCGGTGAACGCGTTGTACAGCGAGATCACCACCGGCATGTCCGCACCGCCGATGGGCAGCGTCATCAGCACGCCCAGGGCCAGCGCCAGCACGAAGAAGGCCACGATCGCCCAGGTGCTGAGCGTGCTGGCCGCGATGATCGCCAGCACCACCACCGCCAGCGCCACCAGCAGGTTCATCACCTGCTGGCCGGGCCAGGTCACGCGCTTGTCCAGACGCCCGTCCAGCTTGGCCCAGGCAATCACCGAGCCGGACAGCGACACCGCGCCGATGGCCGCGCCGACCACCGCCAGCAGCAGCACCGTGCCCGACGGCTGGCGCGCGGCCAGGTCGGCCAGTGCCTGTTCGCTCCAGTGCGTGGTGTCGCGGTGGGCCAGGAAGGCATAGCGCAGCAGTTCCACCGCACCGATCGCCGCCGCCGAGCCGCCGCCCATGCCGTTGTACAGCGCCACCATCTGCGGCATGTCGGTGATGGCGACCTTGCCGGCCGACCACCAGGCCAGGCCAGCGCCGAGCAGCAGTGCCACCAGGATCAGGGGCACGTTGTGCAGTTCGGGCAGGAAGAAGGTGGCCACCGTGGCCAGCAGCATGCCCAGCCCGGCCCAGCGGATGCCGCTACGCGCGGTGAGCGGCGAGGCCATGCGCTGCAGGCCGAGCAGGAACAGGGTGGCGGCCACCAGGTAGCTGGCCTTGACCAGCCAATCGAGCAGTTCGACGGTGCTGATGTTCAAGCCTGCGGCTCCTTCGTTTCGTCCTTGCCACCCTTGGGCGCGCTCGGCTTGAACATTTCCAGCATGCGCGCGGTGACCACGTAGCCACCGGCGGCGTTGCCGGCGCCCAGCACCACGGCGAGGAAGCCCAGGGCCTTCTCCAGCGGCGTCTGCGCGTGCCCCAGCACCACCATCGCGCCGATCAGCACGATGCCGTGGATGAAGTTGGAACCCGACATCAGCGGGGTATGCAGGATCACCGGCACCCGCGAAATGATCACGTGGCCGGCGATGGCGGCCAGCATGAAGATGTACAGCGCTACGAACCCGTCACTCACTGGCAACGCTCCCGCTCTGTCTTCGTCGGCCCATCATAACCACGGGCTGAACCCGGCGCGCGCCCACGGTCAACCGGAGGCGCGCTCACGCGTTGTCGATGGTGACCCCGAGCGAGGAACCGTACCCTGTGCTGGTGAGCAGCCCCGTCCCCTCGAGCGCCGAGACCGATGCCCTGCCGGCGTCGCTGGAGGCGTTCCTGGCCAGCGTCGGCCCGCGCGCATTCCGCTTCGCCGAGGCCGGCCTGCGCCAGCGCGACGACGCCCTGGATGCGGTGCAGGATGCGTTGATGCGCATGCTGGACTATGCCGACAAGCCGGCCGCCGAATGGGCGCCGCTGTTCTGGAGCATCCTGCGCCGGCGGGTGATCGACCTGCAGCGCCGGCGCCGCTTCCGCCTGCCGTTCTGGCGCGACAACCAGGACGCCGACGGGGGCGAGATCGACTGGGCCGATCCCGGCCCGGACCCGGCGCAGGCGCACGAACAGCGCCAGCAGTACCAGCAGCTGGTGCAGGCACTGCGTACCCTGCCCGCCCGCCAGCGCGAAGCCTTCACCCTGCGCGTGCTGCAGGACCTGGACGGGGCCACCACCGCCCGCGCCATGGGCTGCAGCGAAGGCGCGGTAAAAACCCATCTGGCACGCGCCCGGCAGGCGCTGCAGGACTACCTGGAGACTCACCTGTGAACCGCTCCCTGCCCTCCGATGACATCCTGCGCAGCCTGCACGCGCGGTCGCTGCAGGCCGTGTCGCCGGCCACGCTGGCACGGCTGCGCCAGGCCCGGCACGGCGCCGGCGCAGCCCATCGCGGGCGCCTGCGGTGGTGGCTGGCCAGCGCCTGCTCGCTGGTGGTGGCACTGGGTGTCGGCCTGCAGTTCAGCGGCCATGGCAATCTGGCGGGGCCCTCGCCGGCGCCGGTGCTGGCATCGGTGGAAGACAACAGCGCGCTCTACGACGAAAATCCCGATCTGTACCTGTGGCTGGGCGATACCGACCTGGCGATGGAGTGAACCATGCCCCGATCCAATCTCCTGCCGCTGCTGTTGACCCTGTCGCTGCTGCCGGCCGTTCCGGCGCTGGCGCAGAGCGCGGCCCCTGCGCCGGCCGCACGCCCTGCACCGGCTGCGCCGCTGCCGGCGTGGGAACAACTGAGCGAAGCCCAGCGTGAATCGCTGCTGGCGCCACTGCGCGACCGCTGGAACAGTGCCGATGCCGGCCAGCGCCAGCGCATGCTCTCGCATGGCCAGCGCTGGCAGTCGATGAGCCCGGAGGAACGCGACAAGGCCCGCCGTGGCCTGCGCCGCTTCGAGCACATGAGCCCGGAGCAGCGCGAGCAGGCACGTGCCCTGTTCGGGCAGATGCGCAACATGCCGCCAGCGCAGCGCGAAGCCCTGCGCGAACGCTGGTCGCAGATGACACCGGAACAGCGCAAGGACTGGGTGCGCGACAACCCGCCGCCGGCGAAGCCGAGGTAAAGGCAGCGTTCAACCCTTTGTAGAGCCGAGCCCAAGCTCGGCTGCTTTATCGCGCCTGCGCAAGCCGAGCATGGGATCGGCTCTACAGGAGGCATATCAGGTTCACGCCTGCCAGCGCGTCTTCGCCAGCAGCTCGTCGTCCCAGTCGAACGCCAGCTGCCCCTCGCGCACGAACAGCGCGACGAAGTTCAGCAGGTTGCGCGCATACATCTCGCTGGCCTGGGTCGCGCCGCGACTGGCCAGGCCCAGCGGGCCGTCAATGGTCACGCCCTGGTGTTCGATGCATTGCCCCGGCTGGGTCAGCGCGCAATTGCCGCCGCTCTCGGCGGCCAGATCCACGATCACGCTGCCGGTGGCCATGCCTTCCACCATCGCCGCAGTGACGATGGTCGGGGCCGGGCGACCCGGTACCGCAGCGGTGCAGATCACCACATCCACGCCGCGCAGGTGGTCGGCCAGCCGCCGCTGCTGCTCGGCGCGTTCCTCGTCGGTCAGCGCACGCGCATAGCCACCCTCGCCCGCCGCACTGACGCCCAGGTCGAGGAAGCGCGCGCCCAGTGACTGGATCTGCTCACGGGTTTCCGGACGCACGTCGAAGCCTTCCACCTGTGCGCCAAGACGTCGGGCGGTGGCAATGGCCTGCAGGCCCGCCACGCCCGCACCGATCACCAGCACCTTGGCCGGTCGCACGGTGCCAGCCGCAGTGGTCAGCATCGGGAAGAAACGGGGTGCGCGTTCGGCAGCGATCAGCGCCGCCTTGTAGCCGGCCATGCCGGCCTGCGAACTGAGCACGTCCATCGCCTGCGCACGGGTGGTGCGCGGCAGCTGCTGCAGCGGGAACAGGTGCAGGCGATCATCGGCAGCCAGTGCCGCCAGGGCAACATCACTGGCAGGGGTCAACAGGCCAACCACGGTGGCCCCCGGCTTGAGCTGCTGCAGCACCGTCGCCGGGGGCGCCTGCACGCACAGCAGGATGTCGATCTCGGCCCAGCGGGCGGCATCAAAGGCGCGGGCACCGGCATCGTCATAGGCGGCATCGGTGAAACCCGCGGCCAGTCCGGCGCCGGGCTCGTACCACACAGTGATGCCCAGGGCACCGAGCTTGTGCGCGGTTTCCGGCGTCAGTGCCACGCGCCGTTCGCCCGGCGCGGTCTCCTTGATCCCCAGCAACGCCACGGCCATGCAGGTCCCCGCTGATCGGTGAGTTTTCCCGATCCTAGCAGGCGGCTCCGCTCAGTGCAGGGTGGCGCTGCCCGGGTCCAGCCGATCGATCACGCCCTGCATGGCGCTGTCGAAGGCGCCGTCATCCACATGGGCGCGCAGCCGGCCCAGCCGCACCATCACCGCCAGCTCTTCCGGCGAGGCCACGCAGAAGCGCACGCCACGACGATTGACGAACAGCAGGCGCGAGGAGATCGGGCTGACCCAGGACAACTTGCCGGCCTGCACCTTGCCGTCCTTGTCGACGAAGTCCAGCCAGTTGCCGATCTCCATGCGGCGGAAGCGATCCGCATCGGCGTTGTCGAAATCATCGGCGTCGATCTGCCCACTCAGTTCCACCGCCGGCGATTCGGCCACCGGCGGCGCCGGCAGTGCGACCTGCGGCAGCTCCGGCAGCGCACGCTGCAGTTCCGGACGCGACTCGGCGATGCCCTGCAGGGTGTCGTGCAAGGCATCGATGGCGCCGGAGGCGGCGTCGCCATGCACGCCCACGCTGGCGAACACCTTGGCCAGCACCGGCTGCCAGGCCTGCAGCCACGGCTTGCCGACGATCTGGCGGCGGGCCTCGGCCACTTCCTCCAGCAGACCGTCGCCCAGGCTCAGGGCCTCGGCCACCGACGCGCCCTCCTCGCCCTCGCGCAGCAGCGCCAGGGTCAGGTGGTGCTGCCACGGCTGGCGCAGGAATTCGGCGATGGCCGGCGGCAGGCTGGCATCACCAATGCGGCGGTCCAGTTCGGCGCCGGCGCGGGTGCGGGCCATTTCCAGTTTCTCCTGGCCACGCTGCGTTTCGGCGGCGCGACGCTCGGCGATTTCCACGCGGCGGCGATGCTGCACCAGGAACTCGCGGAATTCTTCTTCCAGCGTCAGGAAGATCGCCAGGTTCTCGTTGAACTCGGCCACCAGGCGCTCGATGATCTCCTCGACCTTGGCCATCAGCATGCGCTCGGCCTGGCTTTCGCCGGTGTTGCCTTCGCAGGCCTCGGCCAGCGAGTTGAGCAGCTTGCGCGCCGGATGGGTCTTCTGCACGAACATGCGGCGGTCGAGCATCGCCACCTTGACGAACGGCACCACCAGGCGGCCGATCAGCTCCCTCGAGCGGCCTTCCAGTTCACGCTCGTCCAGCATCACGTCGAACAGCATGCCGACCAGATCGATCGCGTCCTCGTCCTGCGGGTCCAGCCGGGTCTGGCCCGGGTCGACACCGAGGCGGGTGGCGCTGGACAGCACCTCACTCTTCAGCCGTTGGGCCAGCGATTCGCCGTCCTCGCCGATCGCCGCACGCAGGGTCGCACTGGGCGTGGCCTGCAGCAGCGACAGCACCGACATCATCTCGCGCTGGCTGAGCGGACGCTGCTGGCCGATCGCCACCTGCGCGGCCGAGGTCGCGTCCTCGCGCACATGCCGGGTCTGCTGCAGCAGTTCGTGCAGCGCCTCCAGCAGCATGCCCTGCTGCTGGCCCGCGTAGGCCTCGCCACCACCACCGTCGTCTCCGGGCAGATGCTGCTGCATGTGGCCACGGCGTTCGGACCAGCGCGCGGCGAAACGCTGCGCCCAGGCCGGCGCGGCCTGTTCGTCATCACCGAAGTCGCCGTCGAAGCCCGCGCCGGGGCGCTGCTCCACCAGATCGTCCAGGACCGACGCCATGCGCGGGTCGGGCGCGGCCGACAGCGGACGCCGCGGCGCTCCCGTCTGCGACATGACACCGGCCGCGGCCAGTTGCTCGTCCAGCTTCTCGTAGATGCGGCCGACCGGCGCGCGCAGGTCGCGTTCGCACAGCTTGATCAGCACCAGGTGCACTTCCGGGGCCAGTTCACAACCAGCGAAGGCTTCGTGGATGGCCACGCCCAGATGCTCGGGGCTGATCGGGTTGTGGTCGGCATCCAGTTCGGCGCCGCCGATCAAGCGGCCCAGGCGACGATCCAGCCGCGCCAGTACCGGCTTGAAGTCGCGCAACAGCACGGTGGCGAAATTGCGCACCGCCAGCCGCGATTCCAGTACGTGTTCGGCCAGCAGGCTGAGGCCATCCTCGGCCGGGCCGGACAGCGTGGTTTCCGCGGACAGCGGCTCACCACTGGCCAAGGCTTCCCAGGCGCGCTGCAGGTGGCCGGCAAAGGCGGCGGCGATCTCCTCGCGGCGGCGGCGCAGTTCACGCATCGCGTCCAGGAACAGCAGCTGCGACGAACCGGCATTGCCGGCCCGGTCGAACAGGGCATCGTCGAAGCGCGCCAGTGCCGCCCCGAAGGCCTGGCACAGCGCGGGCAGGACCATGTCCCGGGCAAGCTGGAGCTGGGCCGGGTCACGGCCCGGCGATCCCAACGGTGTGGGCGCGCTCATCATTCGGGAAGGCTCCCCACCTTCTCTGGTACGGCAGGCATCATGGACATCGCGACGGCCGGTACACCCCATGTACCGGTACGTCGATGGTAGGCCGGCCAGCCCGTCACGGACAGTGAAACAGTCCTCACTTCAAACCTCATGACCGGCGGCCCGGCAAGGTAGATATCGTAAGCCGTGCAAGGCCTGCGAGGCGAGGGGAAGCGGCTGCCCGTTTCCCGCCAGTGGCATGACGTTCATCACAGTTTGATATTCAGAGGCCAGACGCGACACAGACGGCGTCTTTGACCACCCCGACTATAATCAAACCTCCGTGATGACTGGTTCAGACACCATGCCCGACCCCGCTGCCCTGCTCGCCCTGGATGCCCGCCGCTCCGTGCCTTCGCGGCAGCTGGCCGAGCCCGGCCCGGATCCGGCCACCCTGCAGCGGATGCTCGCCTCCGCAGTGCGTGTTCCCGACCACGGCAAGCGCGTACCGTTCCGCTTCCTGAAGATTGCCGGCGATGCACGTCACACTCTGGGCGACTTCCTGGCCCAGCGCAGCCGCCAGCGTGACCCGCAGGCCGGCGAGGCGGTGTTCGAGAAGGACCGCCAGCGCTTCAGCCATGCGCCGCTGGTGATCGTGGTGGTGGCCAGCCCGCGACCGGACCCGAAGGTGCCCGAACAGGAACAGCTGATGACCGCCGGCTGCGTCTGCTTCGCGCTGCTGCAGGCCGCTCAGGCCTTGGGCTTCGGCGCGCAGTGGCTGACCGCCTGGATGGCCTTCGATCCGGCCGTGCAGGCCTATCTGGGGCTGTCCGAGGGCGAAGGCATTGCCGGTTTCATCCATATCGGCACGCCGAAGGCCGCCGTCCCCGAACGCGAGCGCCCCGATCCGGCGGCCCTGCTGCGCGACTGGACGCCGCCGGCATGACCCTGCCGGCAGCGCCGCCCTCGCTGTACCTGGTCGACGCCAGCATCTACGTGTTCCGCGCCTGGCACTCGCTGCCGGACCAGTTCCAGGACGCGCAGGGCTGGCCGACCAACGCGGTGCACGGCTTCGCCCGCTTCCTGCTGGACCTGCTCGAGCGCGAGCGCCCGCGGCACATCGCCATTGCCTTCGACGAAGCGCTGGACAGCGGCTTCCGCCACCGACTGTATCCGGCCTACAAGGCCAACCGCGACCCGGCGCCGGAGGCGCTCAAGCGCCAGTTCGTGCACTGCAAGGCGCTGTGCGCGGCGTTGGGCCTGGCGGTGCTTGCGCACCACGAGTACGAGGCCGACGATCTGATCGGCAGCGCACTGCACGTGCATCGTGGCAGCCATCGCGGCGTGATCATCTCCGCCGACAAGGACCTCTCGCAGCTGCTGCTCGACCACGACGAACAGTGGGACTACGCACGCAACCAGCGCTGGGACGTGGCCGGGGTGAAGCCGCGACACGGCGTGCATGCGCACCAGATCGCCGATTACCTGGCGCTGTGTGGCGACGCGGTGGACAACATTCCCGGTGTCAGTGGCGTCGGCAGCAAGTCCGCTGCCGTGCTGCTGGCCCATTTCGGCAGCATGGACGTGCTGTACGAGCGACTGGATGAAGTGCCGTTCCTGCGCCTGCGTGGCGCCGCCCAGATGGCCGTGCGCCTGCGCGAGCAGCGCGAGCACGCCCTGCTCTGGCGCCAGCTGACCACCATCGCGCTGGACGCGCCGCTGGAAGGCAGCCAACCCGGCCTGCTGCGCCAGACCGCCGATCCCGAGCTGCTCGGCGGCCTGTGCCAGACCCTGCGCTTCGGCCCGATGACCCGCCGCCGGCTGTTCGATGCCGCTGGCGTGCCCGATATTCTTCCCACCCACAGCGAGCCCGCATGAGCCAGCGCAACACCGAAGCCCCGCGTGTCGTCTATGAAGGCAAGTACCAGCGCATGCTGGTGCGCGGCACCTGGGAATACAGCGAACGTACCCATGCCGGTGGCCTGGCCGCGATCATCATCGCCGTCACCCCCGAGGACAAGGTGCTGTTCGTCGAGCAGTTCCGCGTGCCGCTGCAGGCCCCCACCATCGAGATGCCGGCCGGCCTGGTCGGCGACATCCACGCCGGCGAGTCGATCGAAGTCTCGGCGGTGCGCGAGCTGGAGGAAGAAACCGGCTGGACCGCCGATCACGCTGAAGTGCTGATGATCGGCCCGACGTCCTCTGGCGCCAGCAGCGAGAAGATCGCCTTCGTGCGCGCCACCGGCCTGCGCCGTGTCGGCGAGGGCGGTGGTGATGACAGCGAAGACATCACCGTGCACGAGATTCCGCGCAGCGAAGCCGCAGCCTGGCTGGTGCAGAAGATGGGCGAAGGCTACGAGCTGGACGCCAAGCTCTGGGCCGGGCTGTGGATGATCGAGCACCACCTGGACGGACGCCCGCGTGGCTGACGCCGACCTGCACGCGCTGCCGGCCCTGCTCGGCGCAGACGACCCGGCGATCCACACGATCCACCGGCCGCAGGGCGCCTCGCCGTTCCTGCTGCTGGCCGACCATGCCGGCCAGCGGGTGCCGCGCGTCCTCGCAGGCCTGGGCTTGCCGCAGACCGAACTGGACCGCCATATCGGCTGGGACATCGGCATTGCCGGCACCACCCGTGCACTGGCCGAACGACTGGATGCCTGGGCGATCGAACAGACCTATTCGCGGCTGCTGATCGACTGCAACCGCCCGCTGGCCTCGCCAACGCTGATTCCGGAAGTGAGCGACCACACCGTGGTGCCAGCCAATGCCGGGCTGTCAGTGGCGCAGCGGCAGCAACGCATCGAGGCGATCCATGCGCCGTACCACGCGCGCATCGACGCCGAGCTTGATACACGCCGTGATGCCGGCCGCCCGACCCTGCTGGTGATGATGCACAGCTTCACACCGGTGATGAACGGCGTGCAGCGGCCGTGGCACGCCGGCGTGCTGTACCACCAGGACACGCGTTTTGCCCATGCCCTGCTGCAGGCGCTGCGCGACGAGGGCGACCTGGTGGTGGGTGACAACGAGCCGTATTCGGTCAGCAGCACCAGCGATTACGCGGTACCGGTGCACGGCGAAGGCCGTGGCCTGGTGCACGTGGAGCTGGAGATCCGCCAGGACCTGATCGCCGACGTGGCCGGGCAGCAGGCCTGGGCGGAGCGGCTGGCGCGGATTTTCAGCGCGCTGCAGCCGCAGTTGCTGGCGTTCGGTTGAACGTCATCCACGCCCTGCGTGGAGGGTGTTGCTCAAGGCAATGCGGGCGCGTCCATCCACGGGAACGGCTTGTAGCCACGCACCTGCAGCGTCGCGCCGATGTCGGCGAAGTCATCCTTGATCGCCTGCGCGCGGCGACGATCCAGCGCTTCACCCAGCAGCAGCGGTAACGCGCGGCAGCGCGCCAATGCATCGCTCACCGGAATCTCCAGCAGGCGCGCCACGCGTTGGGCCGCCGCTTTGACCTGCGCCTCCGGGCACGCGTTCAATGCCAGATCGAAGGACGCGAAGATGCCTGTCCCCACTCCCGCCTCGCGCGCAGCCGCCTGTTCCGCAGCTTCCGCTTCGCCCAGCACCTCGTCGATGCCTTCGACCTGCCGGAACGCGTCGTACTCGGCGTAGTACGCCAGCGCCTGCGCGTAGTCCCGCAACGAAGACAACGGGCGCTGCCGCTTCTGCACGTCGAGCACATCCGCAAACGTCGCAGGTTCCAGGAACGCGCCCAGGCCCAGCGCGCGTGCCTCAGCCGGGACCTCGCTGTCCTCATCGAAGGCGGCATCCTCATCGGGTGGCAACCAGAAGCGTGCCTGCAGCAGGTCGCCCTCGGTGGCGTGCACCCAACCGAAGGAGCCGTACACCTCATCATCATCGTTGCAGGCTGCGAAGGCATGCAGGGTCTGTTGCAGGTCCAGCAGTTCGATCATGCGTCGGTGCCCAGGCAGGTAGTGGCAGCCGAGTCTACCGGCGCCGGGCGCAGGCCCAGCGCGATGACCACGCCGAGCGCGGCGAACAGCGCGGCGCCGTACTGGGCATTGACCATGCCCTGCAGGGCATCGGCACTGGTTGCTGCCTGCGTGCCGCGCGCGGCGTTGGCCACCATCACCAGCACCGCCAGTCCCAGCGCGCCGCCGATCTGCTGGGCGGTGGCGGCCATGCCGGACGCGACACCCTGCTGCGGTCCCGGCACGCCCTGACCGGCCACGATCCACATCGCTGTCCAGCTCATGCCCTGGCCGACGCTGAGCACCACGATGCCCGGCAGCAGCGGCCAGTAACCAGCGCCATGCGGCATCGCCAGCGCCACCGCAGCGATGCCGATGGCACCGGCGGCGAAGCCCCAGGCCAGCACCTGCCGTGGTGAACGACGCCGCAGCATGCGCTCGGCAATACGGATGCCGAAGGTGCACACCAAGGTCGGCAGCAGGAAGGCCATGCCAGCCTGCAGCGGGCTCCAGCCATAGCCATCCTGGAAGTAGAGCGCCAGAAAGTAGTACTGCACGCCGTAGCTGCTCATGAAGGCGAAGGTCAGGCCGAGTGCCGCACGCAGGCCGGGCAGGCGCAGCAGCGCGAACTGCATCAGCGGGTCACGGCTGCGCTTCTCGATCTGCACGAACACGGTCAGCAGTACCGCTGAAAGCAGCAGGCAGAGCATCGTGGCCGGTGCCGCCCAGCCCCACTCCGGCCCCTGCACCAGGGTGGTGACCAGCAGGCTGCCGCCGGCGGTGACGGTGAGGCAGCCGGCCAGGTCGAATGAACGCCCCTGCACCCGTGGGCCATCGCCCGGCAACCACGCACCGGCAGCGACCGCACATGCGGTGGCCAGCGGCACGATCACCGCCAGCACCGCCGGCCAGCCGAACGCCTGGGTCAGCACGCCGCCGAGCAGCGTGCCCAGCGCCAGGCCGACCGCGCTGGCCATGCTCCAGATCGCCAGTGCGCGGTTGCGCACCGGGCCTTCGGCGTACAACGTGTTGATCAATGCCAGCGTGGCCGGGAACAGCAGCGCCGCACCGACGCCCTGTGCGGCACGCGCGATGATCAGCAGGATCGCATTCGGCGCCAGCGCACCAAGCAGCGAGGCCAGTGCGAACAGCAGCATGCCCAGCCGGTAGAAACGGCGGCGACCGATCAGATCGGCGGCGCGGCCACCCAGCAGCAGGCTGCCGCCGAAAGCGACGGTATAGGCGCTGACCACCCACTGCAGTTGCTGCGCGTTGATCTGCAGCGCGCGGCCCATGTCATGCAGGGCGACGAAGATGATGGTGGCGTCCAGCGCGATGATCAGCTGCGCGGTGGCCAACAGGGTCAGCGCCCAGCGTGGATAGTTGAGGGGAGGCATCGGTGGGTTGGAGCGATGGGGGGAGCGCAGTCTCATTGATGCGGACAATTCAATAAAGCCCTTGCCGCCCATATCTGTCATGATTTTTCGCATGAATGGAGCCTCGATGGACCTCAATGCGGTGCGCATGCTGGTGCAGGTGGCAGAAGCGCGCAGCTTCACGGTGGCCGCCGGCCAGCTCGGCCTGAGCCAATCCGGGCTGTCGCGCGCGATCGGCCGGCTGGAGGCGACGCTGGGGGTGAAGCTGCTGCAGCGGAACACCCGCAACGTGGCGCTGACCCCGGATGGCCGCCAGTTCGTCGAACAGGTGATGCCGCTGCTGGCTGGCCTCGACGATGCCGAGCGCCAGCTGGCCGACCGACCCTGCACGCCCTCGGGCACATTGAAGATCAGCGCGCCGTCGATGTTCGGGCGCAAGGTGCTGGTGCCGATGCTGGCGCCGCTGCTGCAGCAGCATCCGCAGTTGCAGGTGGAAGCGGTGCTGAGCGACCGCCTGGTCGATCTGGTCGAGGAAGGCTTCGATGCAGCGCTGCGCACCGGCGTGATTGCCGACCAGCGCATTGTTGCGCGGCCCTTGCGGCCGCTGCGCTGGGTGACCGTGGCCAGTCCGGACTACCTGGCCCGCTGCGGCGCGCCGGTCGATGTCGCCGCGCTGCGGGACCACGCCTGCCTGGCCGTGCGCAACCTGCGCAGTGGCCGCGTGGTCGACTGGCAGTTCCTGCAGGACGGCCAGTTGCGGGAAGTCACGCCGCCGACGCGGATGGTGTTCGACAGCGGTGATCCACTGGTGGAAGCGGCCATCGCCGGCATCGGTATCGTGCAGGTCATGGATTTCGCCGTGGCCGACGCGCTGGCCGATGGCCGGCTGCAGCGCGTGCTGCAGCCGTATGAAGGCCGCAGCCTTGCGTTGTCGTTGATCTATCCGCCCTCGCGGCAGCACTCGCCGAAGCTGCAGGTGCTGGCTGACGCGTTGCTGGCCGGTAACTGGTAGATCGGTGCATTCGGGCCGGGGTCAGATCCCTTTCCTCGGGAAAGGGATCTGACCCTGGCGTCGACCCTGGCGTCGCCGGCCAGCGGCCGGCACTCCCGATCAAGCAAAGCTATCGGTGGCGCGTACCAGTGCGTCCACGTTCTCGGCTTCGAACGCCGAGTGGCCCGAGGCCGGGGTGATTTCCAGCTTCGCCTTCGGCCACACCTTGGTCAGGTCCCAGGCGTTGGCCAGCGGGCAGACCACGTCGTAGCGACCGTGCACGATCACGCCCGGAATGTCGGCAATGCGGTGCGCGTCGCGCAGCAGCTGGTCTTCCACCTCGAAGAAGCCACCGTTGACGAAGTAGTGGTTCTCGATGCGGGCGAAGGCCAGCGCGAAGTGCGGGTCTTCGTGGCTGTTGATGAAGTCGTCATCGACGTGCAGGAAGCTGGTCGCGCCTTCCCACACCGCCCAGGCCTTGGCCGCTTCCAGGCGGGTGGTTTCGTCGTCGCTGGTCAGCCGGCGGTGGAAGGCCGAGATCAGGTCATGACGCTCCACCGACGGGATCGGCTTCAGGTAGTGCTCCCAGGCATCCGGGAACAGGCGGTTGGCACCTTCCTGATAGAACCATTCCAGTTCCCAGCGGCGCAGCATGAAGATGCCGCGCAGCACCAGCTCGGTCACGCGCTGCGGGTGGGTTTCTGCATAGGCCAGCGCCAGGGTCGAACCCCAGCTGCCGCCGAATACCTGCCAGCGATCCACCTTCAGGTGCTCGCGCAGCTTTTCGATATCGGCAACGAGGTCCCAGGTGGTGTTGTCCACCAGGTCCGCGTGCGGGGTGGAACGGCCGGCACCACGCTGGTCGAACAGGATGATGCGGTACTTCGACGGGTCGTGGAACTGGCGCATCTTGTCGCTGCAGCCGCCGCCCGGGCCACCGTGCAGCATCACCACCGGCTTGCCATCCGGGTTGCCGCACTGTTCGAAGTACAGCGTGTGGCGGTCATCGACCTTCAGGGTGCCGACGTCGTAGGGGGTGATGGCGGGGTACAGCGTACGCATGCTTGCAGCTCCAGGGTGATGCCCTGCCGGGGCAGGAGAACCTCCATTCTAGGCCGGACGCCGGCCCAGGGTGATGCGGTCGCGCTGCTCCAGGTCCTGCACGGTCTGCACGTCGGCAAAACCGGCGGCGTCGAACAGCGCGCGGATCGCCTCGCCCTGGTCCCAGCCATGCTCGATCAGCAACCAGCCACCGGGCAGCAGATGCGCCCGGCCGCCGTCGACGATGCGGCGGATGTCATCCAGCCCATCCAGGCCGGACGCCAGTGCGGTGGACGGCTCGAAGCGCAGGTCGCCCTGCTGCAGGTGCGGGTCATCGCTGGCGATGTACGGCGGGTTGCTGGCAATCAGGTCGAAACGCGCCCCCTGCAACGGCGCATACCAGTCGTGCCCGCCCTCGGCGAAACGGACGTTGCCCAGTTCATGACGGGCGGCATTGCGCGCGGCCACGGCCAGCGCGCCCGGGCTGGCATCGGTGGCCAGCACCTGCGCCTGCGGCCGTTCGCTGGCCAGCGCCAGCGCGATCGCGCCGCTGCCGGTGCCGAGGTCGGCCACCTGCAGGTCACGCTCCAGCGGCAGGCGCTCCAGCGCCAGCTCCACCAGCAACTCGGTTTCCGGGCGCGGGATGAGGGTGAAGGGGTCCACCTCCAGATCGAGGGTCCAGAAGCCGCGGCGGCCAGTCAGGTAAGCCACCGGCTCACCGGCCACGCGGCGGGCCAGCAACGCGTCGAAGGCAGCCTGTTCGGCATCAGCCAGCGGATCGGTGGCGTGCGCGAACAGCCAGCTGCGCGGGCGGTCCAGCACGTGCAGCAGCAGCAGTTCGGCCTCATGGCGGGCGTCGATGCCGCCCAGGCGGGCACTGGCGTCGGCCACGACCTGGCGTAGGGAGGATTCGGTTTTGACAGACATTCCGCAATTGTAGAGCCGAGCCCATGCTCGGCTGCTTCTGGGACAGCCGAGCGTGGGCTCGGCTCTACAGATCCGCAACCGAGCGTAGGCTCGGCTC
Source organism: Stenotrophomonas sp. 57 (assembly GCF_030291075.1). Lineage (NCBI taxonomy): Bacteria > Pseudomonadati > Pseudomonadota > Gammaproteobacteria > Lysobacterales > Lysobacteraceae > Stenotrophomonas > Stenotrophomonas sp. 57. Next base: position 807,773 of record NZ_CP127407.1, on the reverse strand, counting down.
TACAACGCCGGAATCCGTTCAGGTTCTGGCAAACGGAATAAGGACGGGCTATCGGCCGCGTTCACCTGCCGGGAAGAATTTTCCTTGTCATACAGGCAGTTGCAGGATGGAAGCAGCAAGGTTCAGTGCCGGCTCATGACCCCTTGATAGACTCTATCTATCAAATAGATGCAATCAATGGATTGTTCTTATCGCCAGCGAGTCGGTAACCTAGCTCCTGTCGATTCACCCACTCCCCTTCACCAGAGGAAAAACGATGTCCCTGATCAACACCCAGATCCAGCCGTTCGAAGCCAACGCTTATCACAATGGCGAGTTCATCAAGGTTTCCGATGCCAGCCTGAAGGGCCAGTGGTCCGTCCTGATCTTCATGCCGGCCGCCTTCACCTTCAACTGCCCGACCGAGATCGAAGACGCAGCTGACCATTACGCCGAGTTCAAGAAGGCTGGCGCCGAGGTCTACATCGTCACCACCGACACCCACTTCTCGCACAAGGTGTGGCACGAAACCTCGCCGGCCGTCGGCAAGGCCCAGTTCCCGCTGGTCGGCGACCCGACCCACCAGCTGACCAACGCCTTCGGCGTGCACATTCCGGAAGAAGGCCTGGCCCTGCGCGGCACCTTCATCATCAACCCGGAAGGCGTGATCAAGACCCTGGAGATCCACTCCAACGAGATCGCCCGTGACGTGTCCGAGACCCTGCGCAAGCTGAAGGCTGCCCAGTTCACCGCCGCCAACCCGAACCAGGTCTGCCCGGCCAAGTGGAAGGAAGGCGAGAAGACCCTGACCCCGTCGCTGGACCTGGTCGGCAAGATCTAACGCAGTACCGGCCTGCCGTGGCCCCACGTCACGGCGCGCCCTTCATCCCCGTGCCGGTCCCCCCGCCGGCGTGGGGGTGAACCCAAGACAGCCAACGCGCGCCAGCCTTGGCCAGCCAGCCCCTTCCACGGTCGCTGTCTTGGGTTCACCCCTACCCCCTGCTGGTCCGCTACCTTCTACAGCGGTGCCACGCCCCCTGTTTGCCTGAAGCCAGGAGATGACCCGATGTTGGACGCCAACCTGCAGTCGCAGCTGAAGACCTATCTGGAGCGCGTGACCCGCCCGATCCAGATCACCGCGCACGCCGACGATGGGGCCAAGTCGCAGGAAATGCTGGAACTGCTGCAGACCCTGGAAAGCCTGTCGGACAAGATCTCGCTGCAGGTGCTGCGCGACGGTCAGGGCCGCGTGCCCTCGTTCGACCTGGGCACCCCGGGCCAGGACATCCACCTGACCTTCGCCGGCCTGCCGATGGGCCACGAGTTCACCTCGCTGGTGCTGGCGCTGCTGCAGGTCGGCGGTCATCCGTCCAAGGCCACCGCCGAACTGATCGAGCAGGTGCAGAATCTGGAAGGTGAGTACCGGTTCGAAACCTATTTCTCGCTGTCCTGCCAGAACTGCCCGGACGTGGTGCAGGCGCTGAACCTGGCCGCAGTGCTCAACCCGCGCATCCAGCACGTGGCCATCGACGGTGCCCTGTTCCAGGACGAAGTCGAGAAGCGCGAGATCATGTCGGTGCCGACCGTGTACCTCAACGGTGAAGTCTTCGACCAGGGCCGCATGACCCTCGAGCAGATCGTGGCCAAGCTGGATACCAATGCCAGCAAGCGCGATGCCGAGAAGATCGCCGCCAAGGATGCCTTCGACGTGCTGGTGGTGGGCGGTGGCCCGGCCGGCGCTGCAGCGGCGATCTATGCCGCACGCAAGGGCATCCGCACCGGCATCGCCGCCGAGCGTTTCGGTGGCCAGGTACTGGACACCATGGCCATCGAGAACTTCATTTCGGTGAAGGAGACCGAGGGCCCGAAGCTGGCCACGGCGCTGGAACAGCACGTGCGCGAGTACGAGGTGGACATCATGAACCTGCAGCGCGCCAGTGCGCTGGTGCCGGCCGGCGAAGACGGCCTGGTGCAGGTGCAGCTGGAGAACGGCGCGGTACTGAAGTCGCGCTCGGTGATCCTGTCCACCGGCGCGCGCTGGCGGCAGATGAACGTGCCGGGCGAAGACCAGTACCGCAACAAGGGCGTGGCCTACTGCCCGCACTGCGATGGCCCGCTGTTCAAGGGCAAGCGCGTGGCAGTCATCGGCGGCGGCAACTCCGGCGTGGAAGCGGCCATCGATCTGGCGGGCATCGTGTCGCATGTGACCCTGCTGGAATTCGATTCCAGCCTGCGCGCCGATGAAGTGCTGCAGAAGAAGCTGCGCAGCCTGGGCAACGTCACCGTGCTGACCAGTGCGCAGACCACCGAGGTACTGGGCGATGGCAGCAAGGTCACCGGCCTGGTCTACAAGGACCGCGTCGGTGGCGATGCCCACCGCGTCGAGCTGGAAGGCATTTTCGTGCAGATCGGCCTGCTGCCCAACACCGAATGGCTGAAGGACACCGTGGCGCTGTCGCCGCGTGGCGAGATCGTCATCGACGACCGCGGCCAGACCAGCCTGCCGGGCGTTTTTGCCGCCGGCGATTGCACGACGGTGCCCTACAAGCAGATCATCATCGCCATGGGCGCCGGCTCGACCGCCGCACTGAGCGCGTTCGACCACCTGATCCGCTCGTCGGTAAGCAACAGCAGCGGTGCCGTTGCTGAAGCGGCCTGATCCACCGTTCCCAGATCACCGGGAACCTTGTCTGCCTGTCGGGTAACCACGCCGTCAGCCGGTCCGTTACCCCTGGGGTGTAAGGATGAACCTACGTGATCTGAAGTACCTGGTAGCCCTGGCCGACCACAAGCATTTCGGTCGGGCTGCCGCCTCCTGCTTCGTCAGCCAGCCCACGCTGTCCACGCAGATCCGCAAGCTGGAAGAAGAGCTGGGCCTGCCGCTGGTGGAACGCGCGCCGCGCAAGGTGATGCTGACCCCGGCCGGGCAGGAAGCAGCCGCGCGGGCACGGGTGATCGTGTCCGAAGTGGAACAGCTGAAGGAAGCGGCACGGCGCAGCCGCGATCCGGAAGCCGGTACGGTGCGCCTGGGGATCTTCCCGACCCTGGGCCCCTACCTGCTGCCGCATGTGATCCCGCGCATCCGCGAGCGTTTCCCGGAGCTGGAACTGCTGCTGGTCGAGGAAAAGAGCGATGTGCTGCTGGACCGCCTGCGCGAAGGCAAGCTCGATGCTGCGCTGCTGGCCCTGCCGGTGATCGACGATCAGCTGCACGCCGAGTTCCTGTTCGAGGAGCCATTCCTGCTGGCGGTGTCCGGGCGCCACCCGCTGGCCCGTCGCGAACACCTGGACGTGCAGGAACTGGCCACGCAGAAGCTGCTGCTGCTGGAAGACGGGCATTGCCTGCGCGACCAGGCGCTGGAAGTCTGCCGCCTGTTCGGCGCCAACGAGAAGTCCGAGTTCCGCGCCACCAGCCTGGAAACCCTGCGCCAGATGGTCGCCGCCGACGTCGGCATCACCCTGCTGCCCAGCCTCTCCGTGCAGCCGCCAGTGCCGCGCTCGAACAACATCCGCCTGCTTGATTTCACCGGCGAAGGCCGTCCCAGCCGGCGTATCGCCATGATCTGGCGCCGCAGTTCGGCCATGAACGAGTTCCTGATGGAGCTGGCCGACCAGTTCAAGCGCCTGCCGCAGGCGCTGTTCACGCTCGATGCGCTCACTGCCACCGACGAGGCTGCGGCCCTGCCCGGCCCTGCGCTGAACCGCTGAGCCCCCGCAGCACCGGCCCGGAATCGGCAGGAGTCGATTCCGGCCGCATTTGTCCCCACAATACAGACAGGCGGCGCCAGCAGGCGCCGCCTTTTGCATGGCTTTCAACCAAGGAGCTTCACCATGAACACCGCCAGCGGCCTGCCGCCGTCGATCACCGTTTCTACCTTCGACATGGACCGCCTGGACGCCATGCTCGAATCCCCTGCGCTGAGCCAGACGCCTGCCGCGCTCGCGCTTGCTGAAGAACTCAACCGGGCCACCGTGCTGGCACCGGACCAGATTCCCGAAGGCATCGTCATGATGCATTCGCGCGTGGAGTGCGAAGATGAGGTGTCGGGCGAAACGCATGTCCTGACCCTGGTCTTCCCCCGTGAAGCCAACGTCGACGAAGGCAAGGTCTCCGTGCTGGCTCCGGTCGGCAGTGCCCTGCTCGGCCTGGCCGTTGGCCAGAGCATCGACTGGAATGCGCCCGGCGGCCGCAAGCTGCGCCTGCGCGTGACCGCGGTCCACAACGACCGTCCCTGATTACCGCTGCGCACCGCGCGCGATTCGATCCCCCTGCACCAGGAGCCGTAATGAGTACCCCGTCCAAACTGTCCCAGCTGCGCGAACTGTCCGTGGTCGTTGCCGATACCGGTGACTACGAGGCGATCAAGCGCCTGCAGCCGGTGGACTGCACCACCAACCCGACCCTGGTGAAGAAGGCGCTGGACCTGCCGGTCTATGCCGAGCTGATCGAACGCGAACTGGCCTGGGGCCGGCAGCAGACCGGAGACCGCGAAGCCGTGGTGCACGCCGTGGCCGACCGCCTCACCATCGGCGTCGGCGCGCTGCTGAGCACGCTGGTGCCGGGCCGCGTGTCCACCGAAGTGGATGCCGACCAGGCCCACGACACCGCCGCCACCGTGGCCAAGGCCCGCCAGTTCATCCAGATGTACGCCGATGCCGGCGTGCCGCGCGAAAAGATCCTGATCAAGATCGCCGCCACCTGGGAAGGCGTGGAAGCCGCGCGCATCCTGCAGGCCGAGGGCATCGACTGCAACCTGACCCTGATCTTCAACCCGACCCAGGCGCTTGCCTGCAGCGAAGCCGGCGCGTTCCTGATCTCGCCGTTCGTCGGCCGCATCCTGGACTGGTACGTGGCCAACGGCCAGACCCCGGCCAGCATCGACGAAGACCCGGGCGTGAAGTTCGTGCGTGGCGTGTATGCCGAATTCAAGCGTCGCGGTTCGCCGACGGTGGTGATGGGCGCCTCGTTCCGTTCGACCGCGCAGATCGAAGCGCTGGCCGGTTGCGATCGCCTGACGATTTCGCCGGACCTGCTGGAGAAGCTGGACGCCGACCATGGCGAGCTGCCGCGCAAGCTGGTGGCCGGTGCCGCCGATGGCGTGGCGGTGACCCCGATCGACGCAGCGAAGTTCGCGGCGGACCTGGCGGCCGATCCGATGGCGACCGAGAAGCTGGCGACGGGTATCGATGCGTTTGCCAAGGATCTGGAAGCACTGCGCGAGCGGATCCGCGCGGCACTGTGATTCCGGCCAACGGCTGAGCCCCTCGTGGCGGGCTGCTCGGTTCGGTAGAGTCGACTGTTAGTCGACTTGTATCGCGCTGGGTCGGGCGGGTTGGGTTCGCGGGGGACGCCGTGAACCCGTCCATGGGGGCTTGGCCGCGGCATCCATGCCGCGGACACCCCCACGAACCCAACCCGCCCGCCCTCTGACAGTTTCCTGCGGCCGCCCGCCACGGAAGAAAGAAAGAAGAGCAACAGCGGGTCGCGCGCTTCGCTTGCTCGGAGCCGAGCATGGCTCGGCTCTACAAGGGCAATGCAGAACCAAAGAAAAAGGACGCGGCGAACGCCGCGTCCTTTTTCTTTCCCATCAGTTCGTCAGTAACCCAATGCTCTTTCCCACCGTCACCGGGAAACTGTCGGGGGGTGGGGCGGTGTGGGTTGGCAGGACCGTTGGCGCCATGGGCCCGAGGCATGCCTCGGGCGGGTTGGGCAGGACGCCCAACCCCGGTCTTGCCGTGTGCGCAGGACAGCGCACACGAGCAAGGCGCCATCGAGCCCCCAGGGGTGAGGGCGCTTTGCTCGCGAAGCACTGCTTCGCAAGCGCCCGAACGCCCAGCCGCCAGCGGCTGGGCCGGACCGCGGAGCGGGGTTTACGGCGTGTCCTGCCAGCCGTCCCCGTCCCGCCAAACCATCAGCACCCCAGAGCCGCTTTGGATGTTGATGTTGACGTTGCCCGCCGCAGGCGGACCTCCACGCGTCAGCGCGGCGCCTCCACATCCAGCCCGATCGGGCAGCTCACGCCGGTGCCGCCAATGCCGCAGTAGCCGTTCGGGTTCTTCGCCAGGTACTGCTGGTGGTAATCCTCGGCGTAGTAGTACGCCGGCGCCGGGTACACGATCTCGGTGGTGATCGGGCCGTAACCGGCCGCATCCAGTTGGGCCTGGTAAGCCTCGCGGCTGGCCAGCGCGGCCTTGTACTGGGCCTCGTCGGTGGCGTGGATCGCCGAGCGGTACTGGGTGCCGGTGTCGTTGCCCTGGCGCATGCCCTGGGTCGGGTCGTGGCTCTCCCAGAACAATTGAAGCAGCCGCTCCAGGCTCACCACCGCCGGGTCGAACACCACCTGCACCACTTCGGTGTGGCCGGTCAGGCCCGAGCAGACCTCTTCATAGGTCGGGTTCGGGGTGATGCCGCCGGCATAGCCGACCGAGGTGCTGTACACGCCCGGTTCGGTCCAGAACTTGCGCTCGGCGCCCCAGAAGCAGCCCAGCGCAAAACGGATCTGCTGCAGGCCGGCGAAGCGGTCCTTCAGCGGATGGCTGTTCACGAAGTGCTGGTTGCTGTGCAGCGGCAGCGGTTGCTCGCGTCCCGGCAGCGCCTCTTCCGGGCGCGGCAGGCGCTGCTTGAAGGCGCCGATGCCGAGGATGCCCTGGCCAATTCCCAACATGATGCGCTCCTACGCCGGAAGGCCGGCTATGTCGTCTGCATCTGAAATGGGGGCGTCCGGCGCGTGGCCCAAGTCCAGCGCCGCCACGATGTCTTCGGCCTGCGGCCGCGCCGCGTCGGGGATACCCACCCGCAGCACGCCGAACAGCGGCAGCTCGCCCATGCCGCCCAGCAGCTGCTCGCCGAACACGAAGGCGGGGATGCCCGCGTCTTCCAGTGCGTGCTTCACAAGGTGGGCGTCGAACAGATTGTCGGCCTTGTACACGATGTGCATGGGCGGCTCCTTGAGTCAGGGGTCCAGCATACGCCCGGGGGCTGAATCGCGCCGCCGCGCTCGCCGGGCGTGGCCCGGCGCTACCGTTCCGGACCGGGCAGCCCTGGCCTGTACGCGCTAGACTGTTGGTCTTTCTGCCCTTTTTCGCCCCAGACTCATGTCCGAGCACACCCCCGCCAGCCCCGAGACCCCCGCCGACAGCCACGAAAAGCGCGATTTCATCCGCCAGATCGTGCGCGAGGACCTGGCCAGCGGAAAGCACCAGGCGATCAAGACCCGCTTCCCGCCCGAGCCGAACGGCTACCTGCACATCGGCCATGCCAAGTCGATCTGCCTGAACTTCGGCATCGCCGGTGAGTTCAGCGGCGTCTGCAACCTGCGTTTCGACGACACCAACCCGGCCAAGGAAGACCCGGAGTACGTGGCCGCGATCCAGGATGATGTGCGCTGGCTGGGCTTCAGCTGGAACGAGCTGCGCCACGCGTCGGACTACTTCCAGGCCTATTACCTGGCCGCCGAGAAGCTGATCGAACAGGGCAAGGCCTACGTCTGCGACCTGTCGGCCGAGGAAGTGCGCGCCTACCGCGGCACCCTGACCGAGCCGGGCCGTCCGTCGCCGTGGCGCGACCGCAGCGTCGAGGAAAACCTCGACCTGTTCCGCCGCATGCGCGCCGGTGAATTCCCGGATGGCGCGCGCACCCTGCGTGCGAAGATCGACATGGCCAGCGGCAACATCAACCTGCGCGATCCGGCGCTGTACCGCATCAAGCACGTCGAGCACCAGAACACCGGCAACGCGTGGCCGATCTACCCGATGTACGACTTCGCCCACGCACTGGGCGATTCCATCGAGGGCATCACCCACTCGCTGTGCACGCTGGAATTCGAAGACCACCGCCCGCTGTACGACTGGTGCGTGGACAACGTCGATTTCGCCCATGACGACGCGCTGACCCAGCCGCTGGTCGACGCCGGCCTGCCGCGCGAAGCGGCCAAGCCGCGCCAGATCGAGTTCTCGCGCCTGAACATCAACTACACGGTGATGAGCAAGCGCAAGCTGATGGCGCTGGTCACCGAACAGCTGGTGGACGGCTGGGAAGATCCGCGCATGCCGACCCTGCAGGGCCTGCGTCGCCGCGGCTACACCCCGGCGGCGATGCGCCTGTTCGCCGAGCGCGTGGGCATCAGCAAGCAGAATTCGCTGATCGACTTCAGCGTGCTGGAAGGCGCGCTGCGCGAAGACCTGGACAGCGCCGCACCGCGCCGCATGGCGGTGGTCGATCCGGTCAAGCTGGTGCTGACCAACCTGCCGGAAGGCCACGAAGAACAGCTGACCTTCAGCAACCACCCGAAGGACGAGAGCTTCGGCAGCCGCGAAGTGCCGTTCGCACGCGAAGTGTGGATCGACCGCGAGGACTTCGCCGAAGTGCCGCCGAAGGGCTGGAAGCGCCTGGTCCCGGGTGGCGAAGTGCGCCTGCGCGGCGCCGGCATCATCCGCTGCGATGAAGTGATCAAGGATGCCGACGGCACCATCACCGAGCTGCGCGGCTGGCTGGATCCGGAATCGCGTCCGGGCATGGAAGGCGCCAACCGCAAGGTCAAGGGCACCATCCACTGGGTCAGCGCCGTGCACGGCGTGCCGGCCGAGATCCGCCTGTACGACCGCCTGTTCTCGGTGCCGAACCCGGACGACGAATCGGAAGGCAAGACCTACCGTGATTGCCTCAATCCGGAATCGCGCCGCACCGTCACCGGTTATGTCGAGCCGGCCGCAGCCAGCGCCGCCCCGGAGCAGTCGTTCCAGTTCGAGCGTACCGGCTACTTCGTTGCCGACCGCCGCGACCACACCGAGGCCAAGCCGGTGTTCAACCGCAGCGTGACCCTGCGCGACACCTGGTCGGCCTGAGGATCTGCGCGGGCGCCGGCATGGCGCCCGCACGACCGCGACGATGATCACCGCCCCGTCCGCCCTGCTCTGGTTCATCTCGCAGCATCCGCTGCTGACGTTCTTTGCAGCAATGGTGCTGGCCGGGCTGGTCTCATGGTGGCGGCGTTCGCCGGTCTACGCCATCGTGGTGTTTCCGCTGGCGATGCTCAACATCTTCCTCGGCAGCTTCCTCAACGCCACCTTCCTCAATGCGGTGGGCGAGCGCGGTGAAGCGGTGATCGTCAAGGCCGAGGAAACCAATTCCACGCTCAACGAACAGTACATCTGGCGTTACGAAGCGGTATTGCGCACCGCCGAGGGTCGCGACGTGGAGGTGGTGTTCCATACCAACACCGCCTCGCTGTGGCCGCTGGAGAACGCGATCCGCATCCCGGCGCGCGACCAGCCGTTCGTGGTGAAGTACACCCCGGGCTTTCCGCGCAACTTCGTCATCCTCACCAACGAATCACCGCACGGCATCGCCCAGGCCCGTGCCAGCGCGCGCGAGCGGGTGGAGGTGGCGGCGCGCAAGCTGCACTTCAGCCCGGGCAACGCCGACTTCCGTGCGGACTATCGCCGTGAACTGGATACCTGGCTGCGTGATCATGGCAACGATCCGCAGCAGCAGTCCGACGCACTGCGATATCGCGCAGAACGCGAAGCGCTCGATCACTAGCACCAGGCCCGGCCTGGATGCTCCACCCGATCCATCCACAGGCCTGACATGACCACGACGTCCACCGCCCTCCTCCCGCTGCTGCAGCAGGTCCTGCAGGACGCCGGCATCGCCAGCCGCGTCGACGGCGGCGCGCTGCTGCTGGACAGCGGCCTGCGCCTGACCCCGCACGCGATGGCGGCACACGCGCGCGACAACGGTGGCTGGCAGACCTCCACGGTCATCGAGGTGCAGCACACCACTCTGTTCGCCGATGGCCTGTTCGAGTACCAGCACGCCAACGGTGCCGATGAGCAGGCGTCGCTGCAGTCCGGCTTCCAGACCTGGGTGCGGGTGGACCTGGCGACCCTGCAGACCGCGATCGGCGCCGAAGATGCCCAGGGCCTGCCGATGATGGGCCTGACCTATCCGGCCAGCGACGACGGCGAGGAACACGAACGCACCGTGGTGCTGGGGCCGCTGGCGCACTACCGCGCGCAGGAGGTGGATCCCTCCACCGGCAGCGAGGACGACCACGGTTCCTGCCCCTGCTGTCTGTTCACCAGGAGCATGGATGCCTTCGACGACCTGCTGAAGGCGCGCCAGTTCCTCGCCATCCGCCTGTTCGCCTCGCGCGATGCCGACGGCCTGTGCGAGGCCGATTGCCGGGTCAATGGCCACGACTTTGCCGCCGCCCTGCCCCTGCTGCGCGCCTACGCGGCCAGCTGGCCGCAGGCCGGGCTGGAATTCCGCAAGCAGTACGTGGTGATCCGCACCGGCTCACCCGGCTGACCCGCGCCCACACCCGATACAGGCCGGTGCGGCTACACTGCGCGCCGGTTTCCCCAAGCAACCGCACTTTTCCCATCCCACACGAGGCACCCCCGCGATGCTGTACGCGCAAGTCCACCTGACCCTTCCCGCCTGGATCCACGACCAGATCGACCTGGATCGTCGATATCCGGGCGATGAGGCCAAGGTCGCGCTGGCGATCGAGCTGTCGCGACTGAACGTCGAGCACGCCAGTGGCGGTCCGTTCGGCGCCGTGGTGTTCGGCCCGGACGACAAGGTGATCGCTGCCGGCGTGAACCGGGTGATGCCGCACGCGACCTCGCTGGCGCACGCCGAGAACATGGCCTACATGCTGGCCCAGCAACGCCTGCAGACGCCGCGCCTGAACGCGGTGCTGTCGCCGGTCACCCTCGCCACCAGTTCGCAGCCATGCTGCCAGTGCTACGGCGCCACCGTGTGGGCCGGCATCGACCGCCTGTTGATCGGCGCCAACTCGGCCGACGTCGAGGAACTGACTCCGTTCGACGAAGGCCCGCTGCCGGCGGACTGGGTCGGCGAGCTCAACAAGCGCGGCATCGAAGTCGTGCAGGGCCTGAACCGCGACGCCGCGCGCAGCGTGCTGCGTGCCTATGGGGAAAGCGATGGCGCCCGTTACTGAAACCGGCATCGGCCTGCTGTGCCTGTGCCGGCAGGGATTCGAGCCCGAGCTGGCCGGCGAGCTGCAGTTCCGCGCCGGTGAAGCCGGTTTCGCCGGCTACGCGCGCACCCAGCGCAATGATGGCTACGTGCTGTTCATGTGCGACGAAGCCGCCGCGCTGGCGCCGCGCCTGCGCTGGCGCGAGCTGATCTTCGCGCGGCAGAAGCTGGTGGTGCTGGCCGAACTGCCGCAGCTGGACCCGGCCGACCGCATCACCCCGATGCTGGAGGTGCTGGCCGATGCGCCGCGCTTCGGCGACCTGTGGGTGGAGCACCCGGATTCGGATGCCGGCAAGCCGTTGTCCGGGCTCGCCCGCGCCTTCGGCAATGCGCTGCGCCCGGCGCTGCGCAAGGCCGGCACGCTGACCGACAAGCCGAACACCCGCCTGCCGCGCCTGCACGTGGTATTCGTCGACGGCACCCACGCCTTTGTCTGCGTGGCCGACCCGGCCGACAGCGCACCATGGGCACTGGGCATCCCGCGCCTGAAGCTGCTGCCCGAAGCGCCTTCGCGTTCGGCGCTGAAGCTGGACGAAGCGTTGCTGACCCTTCTGACGCCGGAAGAACGTGAGGCGCTGGCCAAACCCGGCATGCGCGCGGCTGACCTCGGCGCCGCACCGGGCGGCTGGACCTGGGTACTGACGCGCCAGCACATGCACGTGCTGAGCATCGATAACGGCCCGTTGCGCCAGCACGTGCTGGACACTGGACTGGTCGAGCACCTGCGCGCCGATGGCTTTCACTGGCATCCGGAACAACCGCTGGACTGGATGGTCTGCGACATGGTCGAGCAGCCGCGCCGCGTCGCCGAACGCATGGCCACCTGGTTCCGCGAAGGCTGGTGCCGGCACGCGATCTTCAACCTGAAGCTGCCGATGAAGAAGCGCTGGGATGAAACCCGGCTGTGCCTGGACCTGTTCCAGGACCAGGCCGGCAAGCCACTGGTGGTGCGCGCCAAGCAGCTCTATCACGATCGTGAAGAGATCACCGTACTGGCTTCGCAGCTGCGCTGATGCGCGATGTCCGCCGGGCATGGCCCGGCGCTACCGGGAACAAGACTGCATGCACTTTCGACTGATTCCACTCCTGCTGGCCCTGCTGCCGGCGGCTGCGTCGGCGCAGGTGGCCCTACCCCAACCGGCACAGAGCGCACCGCTGCGCGATGACAGCGGCGTGGTCCGCCAGCAGTCACTGGCCAGTGGCCGGGTGACCGGCAGCGTCGACATCGCCGTGCCGCTGGGCGAAACGCCGGTGACGGTGCGCTCGGTCAGCCCGGCCAGCGTGGTCGGGCAGTACCGCATCCACTTCGCTGCGCTAGACGTGGACGGCGATGGTTTCATCAGCCGCGACGAGGCACAGGCCAACCCAGCGCTGGGCGATGAGTTCACCTCGCTGGACGAGAAGCATCGCGGCAAGCTGGACCGCACCGACCTGGCCGGCTGGCTGATCGACTGATCCGAGTCACGCGTGCCAACCAAGGTTGGCGACTACCGCGCTACGCGCTCGCCGGGCAGGGCCCGGCGCTACCCGCTCAGACGCCGGCGGCGCGCTTCCAGAACGCCTGCACCAGCGGCGGCCATTTGCCGACACAGCCCAGCGCGCGTCCACGGGCCAGGGTCAGGTGCATTTCGTCGTTGGAGAACAGGCGGTTGATCGCGTCGAAGCTGTAGGCGGCGATCTGGTTGTCACTGCGCCGTTCGCGCGCCCAGCGTTGCAGGCGCTGCGGCGACAGGCGTGGCTGCCCGCGGCGTTCGGCCGACGGCGCCAGCCACTGCTGCAGGGCGGCGACATCGCGCAGGCCAAGGTTCACGCCCTGCCCGGCCAGCGGATGCACCACATGTGCAGCATCGCCCAGCGCCAGCACGCGGCCGGCGACGTAATGACGGGCGAGCTGGCGCCGCAGCGGGAAGGCCGCACGCGGTGACGCCAGCCGCAGCTCACCCAGGCGCGCCGCGAAGGCGCGGGTCAGTTCGCGGTTGAACGCCTCTTCGTCCAACGCCAGCACGCGAGCCGCTTCGTTTTCGGGCAGGGTCCAGACGATCGAACTGCGGCGCTCGGCCACCGGCAGCAACGCCAGCGGTCCGGTCGGCAGGAAGCGCTGCCAGGCCGTGGCCTGGTTCGGCAGCTCACTGTCCACATAGGCCACCACGCCACGCTGGTGGTAGTCATGGTGCTCGACCTCGATCCCGGCCAGCTGGCGCAGGGTCGATTCGGCGCCGTCGGCGGCCACGGCCAGCGCCGCTTCCAGGCGGCGCCCGTCATCCAGCCGCAGGCGCACGCCGTCCTCGTCCTGCTCCAGCGCTTCCACCCGTGCGGGGCAATGCAGCTGCACGCCCGCCGCCGGCAGCGCCGACCACAGGCGATCCTGCAGCAGGCCGTTCTCGACGATGTAGCCCAGCTCACGCCGACCGAAGCGGTCAGCGTCGAACAACAGATCCTCGCCACCGGCCGCATCCCACACCTGCATGCGCCGGTAGGGCCACGCGCGGGCCTGCGCGATGGCCGGCCACACCCCCAGGCGGTTCAACAGCTGCACGTTGTCGGCGGCAAAGGCGAACACCCGCAGGTCTGGCTGCGCGGCCTGCCACGGTGCCGGTTCACGGCCCTCCACCAGCGCAACCGACAAGCCGGCATCGGCCAGCGCCAGCGCACAGGCGGCACCGACCACGCCGCCACCAACAATGGCCACGTCCAGGCGCGTGCGCCGGCTCATGCAGCTTCTCCACGGCATAGGCGCGGCACTTCACCGCGGAAGCCCATCGCACCACCCACCAGCATCGACTGCACCGAGGTGCGTTGTGCGGCCACCAGGCCGAGGCTGCGCAGCGGCCGCATCAGCGGTGCCGGATTGCTGGTCAGGCGTGCCAGGCCACCCGAGAACGCCACCGTCTGCCGTCGGTCTTCCTCGCGGCGCGCGACATAGGCCTGCAGCAGCGCATCGCTGCCGGCATCCTCATGTGCATCCTCCAGCAACTCGGCCAGGGTCAGCGCATCGCGCAGGCCCAGGTTGAAGCCCTGCGCACCCAGCGGATGGATGGTCTGCGCGGCATTGCCGAGCAGCACTGTGCGTTCACCGGCCAGCGCGCGCGCCAGCACCTGGATGAGCGGGTAAGCGCTGCGCGGACCGGATTCAAGCAGGCGGCCGGCACGCCAGCCGATCGCATCCTGCAGCCGCTGCAGCCAGGCCGCGTCGTCCAGCGCCATCACCGCATCGGCCTGGTCGCGTGCCACGCCATGCACGACGCCGAAGTGGCGGTCACCCCGCGGCAGCAGCGCGGTCGGACCGGTATCGGTGAAGCGCTCCCAGGCCGTGCCGTCCGGCGCGCGCTGGCTGCGCACGCGGGCCACGAACAGGGTCTGCTGGAAATCATGGCGGTCGACCTCGATGCCCAGCGCATCGCGCACGCCGCTGTTCGTGCCATCGGCACCGACCACCAAGCGTGCCAGCAGCACGCGCTCGCCGGCCTCGTCGGCCACCCGTACCTGGCGGTAGCCGTCAACCACCTCGCCCAGCCCCAGGAACCGCATCGGGCGGTAACGGTGCAGCCGCGGCAGCTCCTGCAGGCGTGCCTCCAGCGCCTGGCCGAAGTCACGGGCGACCACCACCTGGCCGAACCACGGCCGGTCGTAATCGGCTGCTTCCAGCTGCACACGGCCGAAATCGCCGGCGCGGCTGACATGGATGCGGCGGATCGGGCCCGGCGCCATCGCCAGTTTCTGCATCACCCCCAGCGCGGTCAGCGCGTTGACGGTGGCGGCGGCGAAGCTGAGGTTGCGCTGGTCGAACACCGCCGGCAACTCGCCGGCCGGGCTTGCCTCGAGCAGGCCCACGTCGCGGCCGAGGCGGTCCAGGGCAATGGCCAGGCTGGCGCCGACCAGGCCACCACCGACGATCAGCACGTCATGTCGTTCACTCATGCGTTCATGATACGCGCTCGCCCCGTCTGTACGCCGAACGGCCGGCTCTGCGCCAAGTCGCGCGGCGGGCTAGAATGAAACCTGAATCCGCTCCGGGCCCGCCACCATGTCCGACACTGCCAACCGCGCCTTCGTCCTGTCCGTGCTCGTTCTGGTGCTGGCAGCGACCCGGGTCAACCACTTCGCGGCCATCCCCGATGCCTCGTGGGCGGTGTTCTTCATCGGCGGCTTTTACCTTGCGCGCTGGACGCGCTGGGCGTTCCCGCTGCTGATGGTGTTCGCGGTGCTGGTGGACTGGATCGTGATCCGCAGCAGCGGCCTGGACTTCTGGCAGCACTACTGCGTGTCGCCGGGCTACTGGATGCTGCTGCCAGCCTATTTCTCGCTGTGGGCCGGTGGCATGCTGCTGGGCCGCAACTACCAGAGCGCGCGCTGGCCGGTGCTGGCCAAGGGCGCGCTGCTGCTGGTCGCCTCGGTGGCGGTCTGCCACCTGCTGGCGCAGGGCGGTTTCTACTGGACCACCCGCAACGTGGCCGAGCCGACCCTGGCCGGCTGGGCGCAGAACTATGCACAGTGGTTCGGCCCCTACCTGCGCACCACGGCCATCTACGTGGCGCTGGCCGCCGCGCTGCAGCTGGCCGTGGAGCAGGTGCTGAAGCTCCAGCAGGCCCGCCGCGACATCCGGCACTGAGCCGCGCCATGGGTCATCGCCTCTCGCGCATCTACACCCGCACCGGCGACGACGGCAGTACCGGCCTTGGTGACGGCCAGCGCGTCGCCAAGGATGACGCCCGCGTGGCGTCCTACGGCACCGTCGACGAGGCCAACGCCGCGCTCGGCCTGCTGCTTGCGGCACCGCTGCCGGAGGACGTACGCGCGCTGGTCGTACACCTGCAGCACCAGTTGTTCGACCTCGGTGCCGAGCTGTGCATCCCCGGCCATGCGGCGATCCACGCCGCTGATGTCTCGGCGCTGGAGCAGCAGCTGGACCATTACAACGCCAGCCTGCCGAGGCTGAAGGAGTTCATCCTGCCGGCCGGGGGCGAGGCCGCTGCACGCTGCCACCTGGCCCGTACCATCGTCCGCCGCGCCGAGCGCGAGACCGTCACCCTGGCCCGCCTTGAGCCCGTGCGCAGCGAAGCGCTGCAGTACCTCAACCGGCTGTCGGACCTGCTGTTCGTGCTGGCCCGGGTCCTGGCCCGTGCCGACGGCCAGGGCGAGGCGCTGTGGCAGCCACAGCAGCGCCAGCGCTGAGTCGGCACGATGCTGGTCTACACCCATCCGTCCTGCCTGCTGCACGCCCCCGGCCCCGGCCACCCGGAGTGCCCGCAACGCCTGCAGCATGTGCTGGATGCCCTGCATGCCGCGTTCCCCGGCCAGCTGGACTGGCGCGAGGCGCCGCCGGCCAAGTTCGGCGAGCTGACCCGGGTCCACGACAGCGCCCTGCTGGACTTCGTGCTGCAGCCGCAGACCGTGCCGCTGCGCCAGCTGGACATGGACACCTGGACCTCGCCCGGCTCGGCCAGTGCCGCCGTGCATGCCGCCGGCGCCGGCGTGGCGGCGGTCGATGCGGTGATGCTGGGCGAGGACCCGCTGGCCTTCTGCGCGGTGCGTCCGCCCGGCCACCATGCCACCAGCAGCACGGCGATGGGCTTCTGCCTGCTCAACAACATCGCCATCGCCGCCGCCTATGCCCGTGACCGGCATGGCCTGGAGCGGATCGCGGTGGTCGATTTCGACGTGCACCACGGCAATGGCACCCAGGACATCTTCCAGCACGATGCCCGGGTCTCGTACTACAGCACCCACCAGGCCGGCCTGTTCCCCAATTCCGGCCTGCGCCGCGACCGGGGCGCCGGCAACCTGATGAACATCCTGCTGCCCCCCGGCAGTGGCGGCTTCCGCTTCCGCAACGTCTGGGCCGACGAAATGCTGCCGGCCATCGACGACTTCCGTCCGCAGCTGCTGCTGATCTCGGCCGGCTTCGACGCCCACCTGCGTGACCCGCAGGCGGACCTGATGCTGGAGACCGACGATTTCGCCTGGATCACCCGTGAACTGCACGCGCTGGCACGGCGCCATGCGGCCGGCCGGGTGGTCTCGATGCTGGAGGGCGGCTACGACCTGCAGGCGCTGGCCGAGTGCAGCGTGGCCCATGTCCAGGCCCTGATCTCGGCGGCCAGCGGTGGCACGTCTGGATGAACCCGAACCGGCGGCCACCGGCGCCCTTCATTGCCCCTATGCAAGGGATGGGGCAAGCTACCGTCCGTTTTCGCCCGAATCCGAACCGCGTGCGCCGAGCCCTCCGCCTGCTTCCCCTGCCTCTGAGCATCGCCATCAGCCTGCCGGCGATGGCCGATGAAAAGCCGCTCAACTGGGGCCTGTGCCCGGCTACCGACGTCATCCCCGCGTTCACCGACGCCCCGACCCCGGTCCCCGCCCAGAACAAGGCCAGCGCCGCTGCCGCGCGCGAACAGCAGCCCACCGACATCGAGGGTGACCAGCTGCTGGGCACCACCACCGTGCCGCAGTACGAAGGCAACGTGGCGCTGCGCCGCGGCGACCAGTTCGTCGGCACCGACAAGCTCAGCTTCGACACCGAGACCGGCAACTACATCGCCGACGGCAATGTCCGCTACCAGGACTCCTCGATCCGCATGGTCGCCAAGCGCGCCGAGGGCAACCAGGAAAGCGACACCCACAAGATCAGCGACATCAAGTACCAGCTGGTGTCGCGCCGTGGCAACGGCGATGCCGAGTCGGTGGACCTGCAGGGCGCGGTCGGCCAGATGCACCGCTCCACCTACACCACCTGCGACCCCTCGCAGCCGGTGTGGAAGCTGTCGGCGCCGCAGATCGAAGTGGACAACGACGAGGGCTTCGGTACCGCCCGCAACGCCGTGCTGCGCATCGGCAAGGTGCCGGTACTGTGGGCGCCGTACTTCAAGTTCCCGATCGATGACCGCCGCAAGACCGGCCTGCTGTTCCCGCAGCTGGGCATGTCCGGCCGCAACGGTTTCGACTACGCGCAGCCGATCTACTTCAATCTGGCGCCGAACTACGACGATACGCTGACCCCGCGCTACATGAGCCGGCGCGGCCTGCTGCTCGACAACGAGTTCCGCTACCTCTACAACGGCGGCCGCGGCGAACTGCTCACCGCGTTCATCCCCAACGACAAGCTGCGCGACCGCGACCGCGGCCGGGTGATGTTCAGCGGCTACCACAACGTGGACAGCCACTGGCAGGCACGCGCCAACCTGGCCTGGGTCAGCGACGAGCGCTATGTCGAAGACTTCGCCAACCGCCTGGTCGGCGTGACCGCCTCGAACCTGCAGAGCACCGTGGGCCTGTACGGCACCGGCAACAACTGGACGGCCGGCATCATGGCCGACCGCTGGCAGCTGACCGACTACACCCTCAACGAGAGCGCGCTGCCCTACAACCGCCAGCCACGCCTGTACTTCAACTGGGACAAGCCGGTCCTGCCGTGGCTGGAAACCGGCATCTACGCCGAAGCGGTGCGCTTCACCCACGACGACATCAACTTCAAGTACGGCCCGGAAGCCGGCGAGGACCTGCAGTACACGCGCAACGGCCAGACCCAGCGCATGTACGGTGGTTCGCGCCTGGATGTGAAGCCGTACGTGTCGTTCCCGATCAGCGGCGCGGCCTGGTACATCACCCCCACCCTGGCCTACCGGTACACCGGTTACGAGCTGGACCGCGGGCTGGCCGATGCCACCCGCAGGAGCATCCTGGTTTCGCAGGGCATCGACCCGGCCACGGCCACGCCCCAGCAGCTGCGCGGCAATACCTCGCCCAGCCGCAGCCTGCCGATCGGCAGCATCGACGCCGGCCTGTTCTTCGACCGCGAGACCAGCATCGGCGGAAAGTCCTTCCTGCAGACGCTGGAACCGCGCCTGTTCTACCTGCGCACGCCGTACCGCAACCAGGACGAGCTGCCGATCTTCGATACCCGTGACTTCACCTTCAGCTGGGGCCAGCTGTTCCGCGATTCGCGCTACACCGGCGCCGACCGCCAGAACGATGCCAACCAGCTGACCCTGGCGCTGGGCACCCGTTTCATCGACCAGACCACCGGCAAGGAACGCTTCTCGGCCTCGATCGGCCAGATCCAGTACTTCGATGAGTCGCGGGTGACCGTCACCCCCGGCGGCGAGCCGGTGGAGAAAGGCAAGTCGGCCTGGATCGCCGACGGCAACTACATGATCAACGACCGCTGGACCCTGGGCGCCACCTACCAGTGGGACCCGAAGTACAAGCGCGAGGATCTGGCCAGCGTCCGTGCCCGCTACCTGATGCCCAACGACGGCGTGGTCAACCTGAGCTACCGCTACCGCATCAATGCCGGCGCCGCGCCGGGCGCCAACAAGCATGACCGCACCCTGCTGGAGCAGGCCGACCTGTCGTTCCTGTACCCGCTGAATGCGCGCTGGAGCCTGGTGGGCCGTTATTACTACTCGCTGCAGGACAAGGAACCGCTGGAAATCATCGCCGGCGTGCAGTGGGACAGCTGCTGCCTGGCCGTGCGCGCGGTTGCCCGCCGCTACGTCCGCAACCGCGAAGGCGAGATGAACAATGCCATCCAGGTCGAGTTCGTCCTGAAGGGCCTGAGCTCCATCGGCCAGGACACGGACCGCACCCTGCGCCGTGCTATCCTCGGCTACAACCGCGACGACCTCTATCTCGTGCCGCCCAGCAACACCGGGGCGACCCGGGATGACTACGATCCGAATCTGATCCCATGACCAAGCGCTTCCCCGTTCTACTCGCCTCGCTGCTGGCGGTGTCCAGCGTGTCCGCCCCCATGCAGGTGCTTGCCCAGGAGGCGCAGCCGCTCGACCGCATCGCCGCCGTCGTCGATGAGGACGTGATCCTGCAGAGCGAACTCCAGCGTGCGATCGCCAACATCAAGGCGCAGTACGCCGGCCGCGAGAACCAGCTGCCGCCGGAAGACGTGCTCAGCCGCCAGGTGCTCGAGCGCCTGGTGCTGGTCAAGCTGCAGGTGGCCCGTGCCCAGGGCAGCGGCATCCGTGTCGGCGACCAGGAGCTGAACCAGGCGATGAATGCCATCGCCCAGCAGAATGGTTCGACCCTGGACGCACTGCGCCAGCGCCTGGCCCATGACGGCATCGATTTCAACGATTTCCGCGCCTCGGTGCGTGACGAGATCACCGTGCAGCGCCTGCGCCAGAGCTTCGCGCAGAGCCGCATCAGCGTCAGCGAGGGTGAAGTCGACGCCGCGCTGAAGCAGCAGGCGACGGTAGGCAACCAGTACCACCTGGCGCACATCCTGATCGCCCTGCCCGACGGTGCCAACGCCGACCAGATCGCCACCGGCCAGAAGAAGGCCGACGGCGTGAAGGCCTTGCTGGACAAGGGCGAGCTGGACTTCAACGCAGCCGCGGTGCGCTATTCGGACAGCCCCAACGCGCTGGAAGGCGGCGACCTGGGCTGGCGCAGCCTGGACGAGATTCCGCAGGCGTTCGCGCAGATGATGGAAAAGATGAAGCCCGGTGAAGTGGTCGGCCCGATCCGCGGCCCCAGCGGCTTCCAGCTGCTGAAGCTGGTGGACGTGCGCGACGCCAGCGCCAGTGCTGGCACCCACACCGTCACCGAGTACCACGGCCGCCACATCCTGGTGCGCGTGGATGACCACCAGACCGACGCGGCCGCCAAGGCCAAGATCGATACCCTGCGTGCCCGCATCGCTGGTGGCGCGGACTTCGAGACCGTGGCCAAGGAGTCCTCCGAGGACAACAACAGCAAGGGCCAGGGCGGCGATCTGGGCTGGTTCCCGGCTGACGCGTTCGGTCCGGCGTTCGGCCAGCAGGTGTCCGGCATCCAGGATGGTGGCGTCAGCCAGCCGTTCCGTACCGATGCCGGCTGGCACATCGTGCAGCGCGTGGCCACCCGCCAGACCGACGTGACCAGCGACAACCAGCGCGCCCAGGTCCGCGAGACCATCGGCCGCCGCAAGCTGGAAGACGAGTACAACCGCTTCCTGCAGGAACTGCGTGGCGAAGCCTACGTCAGCTTCCGCAGTGGCGACCGCGCGGAAAATACCGCCACCCCGCCGCAGTCCTGACCGATGCGCCCCGAGCTCGCTCTGGTACCGGGCGAGCCCGCCGGGATCGGCCCGGAGCTGTGTGTCCGCCTGGTCCAGCAGCCGCGTGAAGACTGCCGGCTGCTGGCCTTCGCCGACCCGGATACCCTGCGCGCGGCCGCCGCCGCGCTGAACCTGCCCCTGCAACTGCTGCCCGAGGACGCCGAAGCACGCGTCCCCGGTGACCTGCGCCTGCGCGTGGTGGCCAATGCTGCCCCGAGCCGCTTCGGCCAGGCCGACCCGGCCAATGCGCCGGCCGTCATCGGCGCCCTGCTTGGCGCTGGCCAGGCCTGCCTGTCCGGTGAACTGCACGGCGTGGTGACCGGCCCGGTGCACAAGGCGGTCATCAACGACGGCGGCATCGCCTACAGCGGAACCACCGAACTGCTGGCCGACCAGGCCGGGGTAAAGGTGGTGATGATGCTGGCCAATGACATCGTGCGCGTGGCCCTGGCCACCACCCACATGCCGTTGCGCGCGGTGGCCGACACGATCACCGCGCCCGGCCTGGAACACACCCTGCGCACCGTGCACGCCGCGCTGCGCCGCGAGTTCGGCCTGCCGGCGCCACGCATCGCCGTGCTCGGCCTGAACCCGCACGCCGGCGAAGACGGCCATCTGGGCCGCGAAGAACTGGACCTGATCATTCCCCTGATGCTGCGCCTGCGCGCAGAGGGCATGGACCTGGTCGGCCCGCTGCCGGCCGATACCGCGTTCCTGCCAGCCAAGCTGGCCGGCTTCGACACCGTGCTGGCGATGTACCACGACCAGGGCCTGCCGGTGCTGAAGTACTCGGGCTTCGAGCAGGCGGTGAACCTGACCCTGGGCCTGCCCTACCCGCGCGTGGCGGTGGACCATGGCACCGCGCTGGACCTGGCCGGCCGCGGCATCGCCGATCCTTCCAGCCTGCAGGCGGCAACGACGTTGTGTGCGCAGCTTGCGCGGCAACGTACACTGAGCGCATGAATTTCCCGCATTCCCCCTCCGGCCCGGTGTTCACCGCACCGGCCAAGAAGCAGCTTGGCCAGCATTTCCTGGCCGACCGCCACTACATCGACAAGATCGTGATGGCGGTCAACCCGAAAGATGGCGATCGGCTGGTCGAGATCGGCCCCGGCCAGGGCGCGATCACCCTGCCGCTGCTGCGCGTGCACCCGAAGCTGACGGTGATCGAGTTCGACCGTGACCTGATCGCGCCGCTGACCGCCGCCGCCGAGCCGCTGGGCGAGCTGACCATCGTCCACCGCGACGTGCTGCGCGTGGACTTCACCGAGCTGGCCGATGGCCAGCCGATCCGCCTGGTCGGCAACCTGCCCTACAACATCTCCTCGCCGATCCTGTTCCATGCGCTGGAGCACGCCGCGGTGATCCGCGACATGCACTTCATGCTGCAGAAGGAAGTGGTCGACCGCATGGCCGCCGGCCCTGGCAGCAAGGTCTACGGCCGCCTCAGCGTGATGCTGCAGGCCTACTGCCAGGTGACCTCGCTGTTCGTGGTGCCGCCGGGCGCGTTCCGTCCGCCGCCGAAGGTCGATTCGGCCGTGGTGCGGCTGGTGCCGCGCGACCCGGCCACGGTCAGCATCAACGATCACACGCGCTTCGCCGAGGTGGTCAAGGCCGCCTTCGGGCAGCGCCGCAAGACCCTGCGCAATGCGCTCAACAACGTCGTGACGGCCGAGCAGTTCGTGGCCGCCGGCGTGCGCCCCGATGCCCGCGCCGAACAGCTGGATGTGGCTGAATTCATCGCTTTGGCCAATGCCTCCTGATTACACTGCCGGTATGGAAGACGCTGACGTTTACGCCATCTCCGTCGAAGTCGCACCGCGCTTCCTCGACGATCAATCCACCCCGGAAGACGGTCGCTACGCGTTCGCCTATACGATCCGCATCCACAACCAGGGGCGCGTGGCCGCGCGCCTGGTGGCGCGTCACTGGCGCATCACCGATGCCAATGGCCGCGTCGAGCATGTCGATGGCGACGGGGTGATCGGCGAGCAGCCGCGCCTGCGTCCCGGTGAAGACTTCCGTTACACGTCCGGTGTCATGCTGGGGACCGATCACGGGACCATGCAGGGCCACTACGACATGGTCGCCGACGACGGCACCGAATTTGCCGCGCCGGTCGCACCTTTCGTGCTGGCCATCCCGCGTACCCTGCACTGACACGGAGGCCGAACGATGAGTGTGTGGGCGATCGGCGACCTGCAGGGCTGCTATGACATCACCCAGCGGCTGCTGGAGAAGATCCGTTTCGACCCGGCACAGGACACCCTGTGGTTCTGCGGCGACCTGGTCAACCGCGGCGGGCAATCGCTGGAAACCCTGCGCTTGGTGCATTCGCTGCGCGAGCACAGCGTGGTGGTACTGGGCAACCATGATCTTTCGCTGCTGGCCGTGGGTGCGCGCACCGAGGAGGAACAGCGCAAGGTCAACCCGGACCTGCTGCGCATCGTGCAGGCCGAGGACCGCGACGAACTGCTGGACTGGCTGCGCCTGCAGAAGCTGGTGCATGTGGATCGCGAGCTGGGCTGGATGATGGTGCACGCCGGCCTGGCGCCGAAGTGGACCACGCAGATGGCCGAGAAGCATGCGGCCGAAGTCGAGGCACAGCTGCACGGCGCCGGCTACCGCAAGCTGTTCCGCAACATGTACGGCGACAAGCCGAGCTGGGCGCCCAATCTGTCCGGCTACGACCGCTCGCGCGCGATCATCAACGTGCTCACCCGCATGCGCTACTGCACCCCGCGCGGGCGCATCGGCATCGAGGACAAGGGCACGCCGGGCACGCAGGAACAGGGGCTGTACCCGTGGTTCGAAGTGCCGGGCCGGGTCGAGCGTGACCTGAAGGTGGTCTGCGGCCACTGGTCGGCGCTGGGCCTGACCATCACCCAGGGCGTGCACGCCATCGACACCGGTGCGGTGTGGGGCGGCAAGCTCACGGCGATCCAGCTCGATACCGATGAACTGCGCGTGGTGCAGGTGCCGGGCCGCGATGTACCGGCACCCGTCCCGAACGCCCGTCCGCCGGCGCGACCGGCGCACGAGCGCCCCGCCGCAGCGGCGCAGGGCAAGGAACAGGGCAGTGGCAACGCCCCCGCAGCCAACCCGGGCAATCGTGGCCCGCGTCGTCGCCGCCGTCGTGGTGGTGGCGGGGGTGGTGGGGGCGGCTCCGCCGGACCCAACAACAACGGCACAGCGCCACAGGCATGACGCGGCTTCGCCGGGCACCATGGACGGTGCTGCTGCTGACGCTGGCCCTGGCCAGCGGCTGCCAGCCCGGTTCGGCCCCCGCGCCGACGGTCGCGGAAAACGCCGACCACACCCCATCATCGCAACCGCAGCCGCCTTCGCCGCCGCTGGTGGCCGCGGCACGTGCGCAGATCGGCGTCACCACCCGCTACGATCCGGCCTACCGGGTGCTGGCCTACCCCGGCGGCGACGTTCCCGTGGACCGTGGTGTCTGCACCGACGTGGTGGTGCGCGCGCTGCGCAGCCTGGACGTGGACCTGCAGGCCCGCGTGCATGAGGACATGCGCGGCAACTTCAGTGCCTATCCGGCGATCTGGGGCCTGTCACGACCGGACCGCAACATCGATCATCGCCGCGTACCGAACCTGATGCGCTGGTTCGAACGGCAGGGCTGGCAGCAGCCGATCACAGCCGCCGCCGCCAACTACGCGGCCGGCGACATCGTCGCCTGGAAGCTCAACGGCAACGGCCTGTTGCATATCGGCATCGTCTCTGACCGGCGCCTGGCCAATGGCACGCCGCTGGTGCTGCACAACATCGCGCGCGGCACGCGCGAAGAGAACCTGCTGTTCCAGCACACCATCATCGGGCACTACCGGATGCCGTAGGCAATCCTGTAGAGCCGAGCCATGCTCGGCTACGGGATGTGTCCGGCAACAGCAGCCGAGCATGGCTCGGCTCTACAGGAAACCATCTTCAGCGGCGCACGTAGTGCACGAACCGGAACGCATACGCGTGGCGCGCATCGGCCGGGTGCGGCTCGCTGCTCACTTCCTGCCACACCGCGGCATCCACCTCAGGGAAACGGGTATCGGCAGGGACTTCGGCATCCACCCAGGTCAGGTACAGGTCACTGGCCTGGTCGAGCAGCTGTCGGAAGATCTCGCCGCCGCCGATGATGCACAGTTCACTGGCACCCTCGCCTTCGGCAATCACCCTGGCTTCCTCCAGCGACGCCACCGCGCGCATGCCCTCGAACGGCACCTGGCCGCTGCGGGTCAGCACCAGGTTGGTCCGCCCCGGCAGCACGCGGCCGATCGACTCGGCCGTCTTGCGCCCCATCAGGATCGGCTTGCCCAGGGTGAGCGCCTTGAAGTGCTTGAAGTCGTCGGGCAGGTGCCAGGGCATGGCGTTGCCCTGGCCGATGCCACGATTGCGGTCCAGCGCCACGATCATCGAAAGCTTCATCGCAGTCACACCGCCACCGGCGCCTTGATGGCCGGATGCGGATCGTAGCCGTCGATACGGATGTCGTCGAACTGGAAGCCGAACAGGTCGGTCACCTCCGGGTTCAACCACAGCTTGGGCAGCGCGCGCGGTTCGCGCGACAGCTGCTCGCGGGCCTGCTCGAAGTGGTTCGAATACAGGTGCGCATCGCCCAGCGTATGCACGAAGTCGCCCACGCCCAGGCCGGTGGCCTGCGCCACCATGTGGGTCAGCAGCGCGTAGCTGGCAATGTTGAACGGTACGCCGAGGAAGATGTCGCCGCTGCGCTGGTACAGCTGGCAGCTGAGCTTGCCGTCCACCACGTAGAACTGGAACAGGTTGTGGCACGGCATCAACGCCATCTGCGAGAGCTCGCCCACGTTCCAGGCGCTGACCACCAGCCGCCGCGAATCGGGGTTGCGCTTGATTTCATCCACCAGCCACTGCATCTGGTCGATCTCGCGACCATCGGCGGTGGCCCAGCTGCGCCACTGCTTGCCGTAGACCGGGCCGAGGTCGCCGTTCTCGTCGGCCCACTCGTCCCAGATGCGCACCTGGTTGTCCTTCAGGTAGCCGATGTTGGTGTCGCCCTTCAGGAACCACAGCAGCTCGTGGATGATCGAGCGCAGGTGCAGCTTCTTGGTGGTGACCAGCGGGAAGCCTTCGTTCAGATCGAAGCGCATCTGCCAGCCGAACACGCTGCGGGTGCCGGTGCCGGTGCGATCACTCTTCTCTGCGCCGTGCTCGAGCACGTGCGAGAGCAGGTCCAGGTAAGCCTTCATGCCTTGCCCTCGGCGGCCACCGGCAGCTGCGGCTGCAGCACCGGCGCGCGACGCGACATCGCCAGCAGCACCAGGCCGAAGGCGATCAGCGGCAGGCTCAGGATCTGGCCGCGGGTCAGCCAGTCGAAGGCCACATAGACGCCGTTGTCGGGCATGCGCACGAACTCCACCGCGAAGCGGAACAGGCCGTACATCAGCGCGAACAGGCCGCCGACCAGGTAACGGTGGCGCGGCTTGGCCGACACGGCCCACAGCACCACGAACATCACCAGGCCTTCCAGGAAGGCTTCATACAGCTGCGACGGATGACGCGCGAACTGGTTCAGCGCGCCGGTGGCGAACTGCGCCTGCAGGGTTGCATGGTCCAGCTGGTTCAGCGGCGCCGGCAGGCCGGACGGGAACACCACGCCCCACGTGCCGTCGGTGTACTTGCCCCACAGCTCGGCGCCGATGAAGTTGCCGATGCGGCCGAAGCCCAGGCCCAGCGGCACCAGCGGCGCCATGAAATCCATGGTGTCGAAGAAGTGCAGCGCGTGCTTGCGCGACCACCACCAGCAGGCACCGAGCACACCGAGCAGGCCGCCGTGGAAGCTCATGCCGCCATCCCATACCTTGAACAGCAGCAGCGGGTTGTGCAGGAAATCGCCCAGCGCGTAGAACATCATGTAGCCGATGCGCCCACCCAGCACCACGCCGAGCATGGCGTAGAACAGCAGGTCGGAGAATCCATTGGCGTCGACGCCCGGCAGGCGACCGGCGGCGATGCGCTTGCGGCCCAGCAGCCAGGCGGCGGTGAAGCCCAGCAGGTACATGATGCCGTACCAATGCACCTTGATCGGCCCCAGCGAGAGGGCGATGGGGTCGATGTCGTGGAAATAGATCATGGAAGGTGCCTTGCGGTTGAACGCCTATTCTCGGGCCAGTGCCGCCCCGGCTCAACCAAGGATCTGCGGCGAGTTCGGCAACGCGTCATCGTTCGACCGCGTCGAGGCCGGAAAGTGCCCTTCCACCAGGCTGGAGACTTCATCGATCGCATCCTGCAGCGCCTCCACCGGGTTGGACCCGCGCAGGCCCTCGCGCAGATGGGTGCAGACCCGCTGCCACTGCGCCGGGCTGACCCGGCCGTGCAGGCCCCGGTCGGCAACGATCTCGATGGCGTGGTCGGCCAGCAGCAGGTAGATCAGCACCCCGTTGTTGTGGGCCGTGTCCCAGGTGCGCAGGCGCGCGAAGGCGTGTTCGGCCGCTTGGCGCGGGGTGACCTTGTGCCACAGCGCGGCCAGTGGCAGGTCCGCTTCCACCGCGAACATCACCTGCCCGCCGTGGCGCTGCTCACCGGCCGCGATGGCCTCGGTGATCGCCTGCAGCGTGGCCGGCGGGAACGCGCGCCGTACCGACGGCGAAAACACATGACGACACAGTCGTTGGATCATCACCAGCCCCCCGAAGCGCCGCCACCGCCGGAGCGGCCACCACCGCCGCCCCAACCGCCGCCACCGCCGAATCCACCACCGCCACCGAAGCCGCCTCCGCCGCCCCAGCTGCCACCGCCCCAGCCGCCGCCACCGGCAAAGCGGCCCGGGTGGCCGGAGAGCATGGCAACGATCAGGCCCACGATGCCCGCCAGGCCACTGGCCAGCACGGTTGAGGTGAACAGGAACGCCGCCACCGCTGCACCGGCACCGCCCAGCACGCCACGCAGCGGCCGCGGCACCCGCGAGAACACACCGCGCAGGATGCTGCCGGCGAACACACCGATGAACAGCGCCAGGAACCAGGTGTCGCCGCCCCCCTCGGGCTCACGGCCACGCTGGCTGCTGACCGGTGCAGGCAGTGCTTCACCCTCGACGATCTTCACCAGCACGGCCGTGGCATCGGTGATGCCGCCGGCGTAGTCGCCGCTGCGGAAGCGCGGCACCAGGTATTCCTGGATGACGCGGTTGGCAATGGCATCGGGAATCGCTCCCTCCAGGCCGTAGCCCGGTTCGATGCGCACGCGCCGGTCGTCCTTGGCCACCACCAGCAGTACGCCGTCATCCACGCCCTTGCGGCCGATCTGCCACTGGTCGAAGACGCGGGTGGTGTACTGCGCGATGTCTTCAGGCTGGGTCGTGGGTACCACCAGCACCTGCAGCTGGCTGCCCTTGCGCTGCTGAAGGTCCAACGCCTGCTGTACCAGCGCCTGCTTCTGCGTGGCATCCAGCGTACCGGTGGTATCGACCACCGGCGAATCCAGCGCCGGAATCGGCGCCAGCTGCTGCGCCTGCGACGCCAGCGGCAGCCACAGCAGCAGGGCCAGCAGCGCAGTGGCCAGGCGCATGGGTCAGTGACCCGGCTGCGGGGCCGGCTGCTGCTGCGGCGCGTTGCCGAAATCGACCGCCGGCGCGTTGGAGATCTGCGCTTCGTTGTCCACGGTGAAGTTCGGCTTGGTCTTGTAGCCGAAGATCTTGGCGGTGATCACCTGCGGGAACGAGCGGATGTAGGTGTTGTAGTCCTGCACCTGCTGGATGTAGCGGCCACGGGCGACGGTGATGCGGTTTTCGGTGCCTTCCAGCTGCGCCTGCAGGTCGCGGAAGTTCTGGTCGGACTTCAGCACCGGGTAGTTCTCGGTGACCACCAGCAGCCGCGACAGCGCGCTGCCGAGTTCACCCTGGGCCTGCTGGAACTGCTTGAGCGAGGCTTCGTCATCAGCGTTGACATTGATCTGGCCGACTCGCGAACGGGCGTTGGTGACTTCGGTCAGCACGCGCTCTTCCTGGCTGGCGAAGCCCTTCACGGTCTGCACCAGGTTGGGCACCAGGTCGGCGCGGCGCTTGTACTGGTTGAGCACTTCCGACCAGCTGGCCTTGACCGCCTCATCCTTCTGCTGGATGGCGTTGTAGCCGCAGCCGGACAACAAGGAGGCCAGCAGCATCAGGGACAGGACACGGGTGAACAGGCGCATGGCGGAGGTTCCGGGTGGGCTTGGCGCCGAGCATGCCACGGTTGGGGTGAAAGACCGGCCATCGGGCGCCGCCCTCCGCGGTGGTTGGCGAGGAAGCGCTATCGGGGTCGGCCGGAAGGGTGGGATGGCTGGGGGGCGCTGCAAGTACATCCATGTAAGCTCGGTCGCGCTTGCTCGTGTGCGCTGTCCTGCGCACACGGCAAGACCGGGGTTGGGCATCCTGCCCAACCCGCCCGTGGCATGCCTCGGGCCCATGGCGCTCACGCCCCCAGCCGACCCACCCTCCCGACCATGGACGGTTTCCTGGCACCGCAGGAAAGATCAAAAAAGAGCAAGAGCAAGAGCAAGAGCAAAAACAAAATCCCATGCTCCAGGCATTCGTGCCGACCAACGGTCGGCACCTACCAAAGCAGAACCAGGGTCAAAGCCCGTTGCACAGCAACGGGATCCGACCCCGGTCATTGCGGCAGAGCGCAGGAAACTGTCGAAGGCGGGGTGGGTCCGGTTGCGGGGGTGTCTGATCTGGCCCCCCGTCAGCGGACGCCAAGAAGCGATACTTTGATCGCACTTGGAGGTCCCTTATGTCCCGTCTCACCCGTCGTAGCTACACCGATGAGTTCAAGCACCAAGCCGTGGAGTTGGCCGAGTCGCTCGGGCCTGCCGCAGCGGCCCGTCAGCTAGAGATGTCGGTCAAGACGCTGGCAAATTGGCTTGACGCGGTCCGTGCTGGCCGGTCGTTGACCTCTGAGGCTCGCAGGCCGGCCACCGATCTGGAAAGCGAGATCAGCCGCCTTCGGGCCGAGAACGCCAATCTGAAGATGGAGCGGGAAATCCTAAAAAAAGCGGCGGCGTTCTTTGCCAGAGAGTCCAAGTGAGGTACGCCTTCGTCGCCAGTCAAAGGACTCACTACCCGACTAGGTTGTTGTGTCGGGTTCTTGGAGTTTCTATCTCTGGATTCCATGACTACCTGCGCCGGCAGTGTGCCCAAACGTGCGATGTCGATTCGGCCCTCCGTACCGAGCTTCGGGCCATTCATGTGACCAGCAAGCGCAGTTATGGGCGACGTCGGCTGGTCGAGGCCTTACGAGCCAGGAATCACCCGGTCGGCCACAAGCGCGTGGCACGGCTAATGGCCCAGGAGCGAATCCAGGGCAAGACCAAAGGCCGATCTCGACCCAAGTCCTCCGGCGGCTCATCTCAGCTCGCCCCCAACCTGCTGGATCGGCAATTTGCCCCCGGAACCGGACCGACGGCGTGGGTCGGGGATATCACGTATGTCCCCACCCGTCAGGGATGGCTGCATCTGGCCGTGGTCATCAGCGTCCAGACCCGGCAGGTGCTGGGCTACAGCGTTTCCAAGCGCCTGACTGAAGAGCTGGTGGTGAAAGCATTTGCCAATGCTTGGGCTCTGCATCCACAACGACCCGGCCTGATCTTCCATTCAGATCGTGGTGGGCAGTACTGGGGGAACCAGTTTCGCCAGCTGCTGCAGTCCCATGACGTGGTCCAAAGCATGAGCCGGCCTGGCAATTGCTGGGACAACGCGGTGGCCGAGAGCTTCTTTGCGACGCTCAAGACAGAAGAGGCTGCCGAGCCTTACGCCAGTAGGGAACAAGCCAGCCAATCCATCGCTGCTTACATCCACGGCTTCTATAATCCAGCCCGGCTACACTCGGCGCTGGGCTATCGCTCGCCTAACAACTACGCCCGGCAGCTCCCGGCTGTCGCATGAAACGGCTTCATGGCGTCCGTTTTCAGGGGGCCAGATCAGTCCGCGGCATGGATGCCGCGGCCAAGCCCCCATGGAAGGGTTTACGGCGTCCCCCGCCACCGGACCCACCCCGCCATCCCACGGAATGCACGCTGTGGCTGTGGCTGTGGCCTCGGCGGGTGCAGGGCGCAGCCCTGCCGGAAACCCTCCCCTCTCAGCAGGCTTCAGCCACCGCAGTGCGGGGACGCCCCAGCCATGCCAGCAGCAATCCCGCCGCCGCCAGCAGGCCACCCGCCACCGGAATGGCGGCATAGCCCAGGCCCAGGCTGATCACCGCACCGCCCAGCGCCGCACCCAGCGCGTTGCCCAGGTTGAACGCACCCACGTTGATCGACGACGCCAGGCCCGGCGCCTCGCTGGCCGCCTGCATCACCCGGATCTGCAGCGGCGGCACGATGGCGAACGTCGCCGCACCGAACAGCAACACACCCACCGCCGCGGTGGCGTGACTCATGAAGGCCAGCGGCAGCACGAACATCAGCATGGCCAGCGCCGCCAGCAGGATGCGGGTGGCGCCATCCAGAGACCAGTCGGCCATGCGGCCGCCGATGCCGTTGCCGACGGTGAAGCCGATACCGATCAGCATCAGCGACATCGAGATGAAGCCGTTGGAGGCACCGGTCAGTTCGGTCAGCACCGGCGCTACGTAGGTGTAGAGGGTGAACATCGCACCCGCGCCGAGCACGGTGGTGCCCATCGCCAGCAGCACCTGCGGCTGCAGGATGGCCTTCATCTCGCGACGGACATCCGGGCGCGGACCCGGTGCCGATGCCGGCAGCGCCAGGCCCAGCGCGGTGATCGCCACCACACCCAGTACCGCGGTGCCGGCGAACGACAGGCGCCAGCCCAGCTGCTGGCCCACCCAGGTGGCCAGCGGCACGCCGCCAATGTTGGCGATGGTCAGGCCCATGAACATGGTGGCCACGGCGGCCGCCTGCTTGTCCTTTGGCACCAGGCTGGCGGCGACCACCGCGCCGATGCCGAAGAAGGCACCGTGGTTGAGGCTGGTGACCAGACGCGACAGCAGCAGCAGGCCGTAGTTCGGTGCCAGCGCGGACAACAGATTGCCCACCACGAAGATCGACATCAGCAGCATCAGCGCGGTGCGCTTGCCGAAGCGTCCCATCAGCAGGGTCATCACCGGCGCGCCCAGCATCACGCCCACGGCGTAGGCGGTGATCAACATGCCGGCGGTGGGGATGCCGACACCCACGCCATCGGCGATGACCGGCAGCAGGCCCATCGGGGCGAATTCAGTGGTGCCGATGGCGAAGGCACCGACGGCAAGGGCCAGCAGGGCGGCTCTGGAGTTCATGGGGGTTCCTGGGGGCGGAAACGGGCAGGTGCGTAGCCTGCGCGCTTTGCCACGGGCAATTAAGCCTCGCCCCGGGAAAACACTGTTGATCCTGGTTCACAAGTGGAGGCCGCAACCCCGCCACAGATGCAAAAACCGCAGCGCCGGTGAGCCGAGCCCATGCTCGGCTGACCGGCAGGAAGCAGCCGAGCATGGGCTCGGCTCTACACGACCTCGCATCCACAACGAAGAACCCCCGGCAGGGCCGGGGGTTCGGGGTCACGCACTTACCAGTTGCCGGCGCCCGGCACGTTGTGCTCGCGGGCGCGACGGCGCATCAGCAGGTTCAGCCACTCCACCAGCACCGAGAAGCCCATCGCGGCGTAGATGTAGGGCTTGGGCACGTGCACGTCCAGGCCGTCCAGGATCAGCACCGCACCGATCATCAGGATGAAGGCCAGGGCCAGCATCTTCACGGTCGGGTTGGCGTCGATGAAGCGGCCCAGCGGGTTGGCGGCCAGCAGCATCACCAGCACCGACAGCAGGATGGCGGCGACCATCACCGGGATGTGGTCGGCGATGCCGACGGCGGTGATCACCGAGTCCAGCGAGAACACGATGTCGATCACCGCGATCTGCGCGATCACGTAGCCGAACACGGCCGAAGCCTTGGTGGTGCTGGGATCTTCATCCTCGCCGCCGCTGATCAGTTCCTTGATCTCCATGCAGCCCTTGATGATCAGGAACAGGCCACCAACGATCAGCACCAGGTCGCGGATGGAGATGCCCATGCCGGCCACGGTGAACAGGTTGGCAGCCATGTGCGCCAGGTAGGCCAGCGACACCAGCAGGCCGATCCGGGTGATGCAGGCCACCGCGATGCCGAGCTTGCGCGCGAACGGACGGCGTTCTTCCGGCAGCTTGCTGACCGCGATGGAAATGAACACCAGGTTGTCGATGCCGAGCACGATTTCCAGCGCGCTGAGGGTGAACAGGGTCACCCAGGCATTGGGGTCGGCGAGGAACTCAAAGGACATGGAAACTCTTCAAGGCAGTGGGGGAATGGGGTTTCAGCCGTAGCTGCCGGCCAGCGCGTGCGGAACCACGACCAGCGCCCAGCACAGCAGCACGTTCATCATCAGCACGAACACCGCCGCCGAGCCCATGTCCTTGGCGCGACCGGCCAGTTCGTGGATCTCGCTGCCGTAGCGCTCGATCACCGCCTCGATGGCCGAGTTGGCCAGTTCCATCGCCAGCACCAGCAGCATCGAGCCGATCAGCAGCGCGCGCTCGACCGGGGTCTGGCCCAGCCAGATCGCGACCGGGGTCAGCAGGATCAGCAGGTAGACCTCCAGCCGGAACGACGATTCGTGCAGCCAGGCGGCGCGCAGGCCCTGCCAGGACCAGCGAGCGGCCTGGAAGATGCGGCGCGGGCCGCGGGGCAGATGACCGAACTGGTCAGCCACGGGTGGAACATCCAGCAACAGGGGCGCGGCGCAGCGACCGCTCAGACGCACGGCAGGGAATCATGGGTGCACAGGAATAGGCAGATGGCCGCCATTTTGCCACAAGGCCGCCGACCATACCCCCGGCCGCTGCGGCGAACGGCCTGCCCGGGGAAAGCGCCACGCCGCGTCCTGCTCCTATGATGGTTCCCCCTTCCCTGCTGGAGCGCCTGATGTCCCGTCGCCGTACCTGCCTGCTGATGCTGGGCCTGCTGACCGCCGCACCGCTGGCCCAGGCCCTGGGCCCGACCTCGTCGCCCAAGGTGCCCGAACAGGTCTCCAACGTGGCCTGGGCGGGCGACATGGCCCGCTTCGCCAGCGCCGACCAGGCCAACCCGCCGCCGCGCGGTGGCATCGAATTCATCGGCAGCTCCTCGATCCGCTTCTGGGAGAGCCTGGCCACCGACTTCCCCGGCCAGCCGGTGTTCAATCGTGGCTTCGGCGGTTCGGAAGTACGCGACAGCACCTGGTACGCCGACCGCATCGTAGTGCCGTATGCGCCATGCAAGGTGTTCTTCTACGCCGGTGACAACGACCTCAACAGCGGCCGCAGCGCGACCCAGGTGCGCGACGACGTGGTTGCCTTCGTGCAGCGCGTGCACCGCGATCTGCCGAAGACCACGGTGGAGTACCTGTCGATCAAGCCGAGCCCGTCGCGTGCCCACCTGCTGCCGGCGATCAACGAGGCCAACACGCTGATCAAGGCTGCCCTGGCCAAGCTGCCCAATACCGGCTTCATCGATATCTACACGCCGATGCTGGGTGCCGACGGCCAGCCGGATGCGAAGCTGTTCCGCGAGGACATGCTGCACATGACCCCGGCCGGCTATGCGATCTGGACCAGAGCAGTGGCGCCAAAGGTCAACTGCAACTGAGGCACTGCGGACGCCGGGCCTGGCCCGGCGCCACCGCAACACCACCCACGCATGGCGTGGATCTACCGGGATTCCAGCGGGAGGGGGTCAGAGCCCGTTGGGCAGCAACGGGATCCGACCCCGGCAGGCCGCCGCGTCAGCGGAAGATGACCGTCGCTTCGGTACCCTGCCCCGGCTCGCTGGCCAGGCTGACCTTCCAGCCGAAGCGGTCGCACAGCCGGCGCACGATCGACAGGCCCAGGCCGGTGCCCTGCGGGCGGCTCGGTTCAGCGCGGTAGAAAGGCTCGAACGCGCGCGACAGCGCTTCGGCGGACATGCCGATGCCGGTATCGCGCACCACTACCCGATCGTTGTGCACCTGCACGTCGATGCGCCCTTCGTCGGTGTAGCTGCAGGCGTTGCGCACCAGGTTGCTGACGACCACCTGCAGCACCCGCGGCGGCGCATGCAGCTGCACCGGGCCATCGCTGTGCAGGTGCACCGACACCGGCCGGGACCCCAGCAGTTCGTTGGCGTTGTCCACTTCATAGCGGACGATGTCGTTGACGTCGAACAGCTCGATCTGCGGCTCGACGTCGGCCTCACGGGCCAGGATCAGGAACGCATCGATCACCGCTTCCATGTCGCGGCCAGCCCGCTGGATGCGCTGCAGGCTGCGGCGCAGGCGCGGCTGCAGGGTTTCATCGCCCAGTGCCATGTCGCTGGCCACGCGGATGACGGTCAGCGGCGTACGCAGTTCGTGGCTGGCATCGCGGGTGAAATTGCGCTCGCGGGCGACGTGCGCACTGACCCGGTTGGCCAGCGAATGCAGCGCGGCCGCCAGCTGCCGGGTCTCACCCTGCATGTCGGCGGGCAACTTGTTCGGCTCCAGGTCGGCCGCTTCCGGATGGCCCGGGTCCCAGCGCGAGACGCGCCGTGCCAGCCAGTTCACCGGCGACACCAAGCGTTTGGACGCGCGGTAGGTCACCCAGCTGGCGCCATACACCGCCAGCAGGGTCAGCAGCACCGGCACGATGCCGAACCAGAACGCCAGCATCTCCGCGCGCGAGCGCAGGAACACCAGGTACAGGCGACCGGCCGGGCGCACGTCGACCAACACCAGCTGGTCGTCCTTGGGCAGCTCGTGGAAGCCGGGTTCCAGATTGCGCAGGTTGGCCGGCAACGACAGGGCCGACTGCCCGCTTTCCAGCAGATAGCCGCGGATGTTCTGGGTGTTGGGGGGTGGCTGCACCGGCGACGCTTCGTGCAGCGTCCAGTAGTACGCCGCCTCTTCGCGCAGGGCAGCGCCCACCAGGCTGTGCTTGATCACCAGCGACACCAGCCACGCACCCAGCAGGATGCCCAGGCTGGCCAGCACTGCCTGCAGGATGAAAGCGATACGGATCTTGCGCGGCAGGCCGTGCGGCATTGCGGGGTCCCGGTCAGAGCGCTGCGATTATAGGCAGCGCGCCACGCCGTGCGGGTGCATGGGCGATGACCGGCGACAATGCCGGCCGGTCATGCCCTGCCCTCGTACATGGCCACCACCCGGCCGGGCCTGCTGCTTCACCGGCGCGTGCCCTGCTCAGGCCATCGGCTGGGCAATGTCGGCAATGCGGTAGCCGGCGCTCTGCACGGTATGCAGCAGCGGACGGTCGAACGGCTTGTCGATGATCTTGCGCAGGTTGTACAGGTGGCTGCGCAGCGTGTCCGAATCCGGCAGGCCATTGCCCCAGATCTCGCGCTCGATCTCCTGGCGGGTGACCACGCGCGGCGATTCGCGCATCAGGATGGTCAGCAGGCGCAGACCGATCGGCGAAAGCTGCAGCTCGGTGCCGGCACGGGTGGCACGCATGCTGACCGGGTCGAGCACCAGATCGGCCACCTTCAGCACTTCCGAACCGACCTGGCGACGTTCGCGACGGATCAGCGCGCGCAGGCGGGCTTCCAGCTCCTGGATCGCGAACGGCTTGGTCAGGTAGTCATCGGCACCGAACCCCAGGCCGGTGAGCTTGTCGTCCAGCGTGTCGCGGGCCGTGAGCATCAGCACCGGGGTGGACTTGCGCGCATCATTGCGCAGGCGACGGCACACTTCGATGCCATCCAGGCGCGGCAACATGAGATCGAGCACCACGACGTCATAGCTGTTCTCCGCCGCAAGGCGGTAGCCATCCAGGCCGTCCTGTGCATAGTCGACTTCAAAGCCGCGACCTTCCAGGTATTCCCCGATCATCTCGGAGATGTTGCGGTTGTCTTCGAC
This sequence comes from Stenotrophomonas sp. 57, assembly GCF_030291075.1. Taxonomy (NCBI): domain Bacteria; kingdom Pseudomonadati; phylum Pseudomonadota; class Gammaproteobacteria; order Lysobacterales; family Lysobacteraceae; genus Stenotrophomonas; species Stenotrophomonas sp. 57. The sequence goes on along the minus strand of NZ_CP127407.1, from coordinate 770,877 downwards.
CACCAGCACCAAGCCGGAGGTCTCCTTCGTCTGACGCATGTGATTCCCTCTAACTTCAGCTTTGTGAAACATGCCGGATCGACGGTGGACGCGATGTGAAGTTCCGTCAAGAGGAAATCAAACGGTTCAGAGCAGCGGCCTGAGCAGCGGCCAGACGTTGTCCAGCACCTTCGGCTGCGCCTGTGCCGTGGGGTGCAGGCCATCGGCCTGCATCATGCCCGGCTGCAGGGCCACGCCCTCCAGCAGGAACGGCAGCAGCGGCACCTTGTACTGCGTGGCCAGCGCCCTGTAGGCCGCCGCCAGGCGCTGCCGGTAGGCCGGCCCGTAGTTGGGCGGCACGTCGATGCCCAGCAACAGCACCTTTGCGCCGGCCTTCTGGCTGGCCTGCACCATTTTCTCCAGGTTGCCCTGCACCTGGGCCGGGGTCAGTCCACGCAGCGCGTCGTTGCCCCCCAGCGCGATCACCACCACCGTCGGCTTCTCTTTCGCCAGCAACCCTGGCAGTCGCGTCAGCGCGCCAGCGGTGGTCTCGCCGCTCATGCTGGCGTTGACGATACGCGGTGGGGTTTTCGACTGCTGCCTGACCCGCTGCTGCAGCAGGCTGACCCAGCCGGCGTCGGCGGGGATATTGTGGGCAGCACTGAGGCTGTCGCCGAGCACCAGCACGGTACCGGCCGGACCTTTGGCACAGGCCAGCCCCGGCAGCAGCAGCAACGCTAGCAGCAGCACCATCATCGCGCCGGCTTGCCGGCTCCATCCCGTCTTGCGCATTGGAGTCTCCTCATCGACAGCCTGTCCCCCCGCAGCGCGCCCGTCGCCATCGCCGTCGACCAGGTCGGCAAGTCCGTGCAGGGCCCGGAGGGTGAAGTCCACATACTGGACAACATCACCCTGACCGTCCATGAAGGCACCAGCGTGGCCATCGTCGGCGCCTCCGGTTCCGGCAAGACCACCCTGCTCGGCCTGCTGGCTGGGCTGGACCTGCCCAGCCGCGGCCGCATCAGCCTGGCCGGGCACGATCTGGGAAACCTTGACGAGGAAACACGCGCCCAGCTGCGCGCGCGCGCGGTCGGCTTCGTGTTCCAGAGCTTCCACCTGCTGCCCGCGCTGACCGCCGCCGAGAACGTGGCGCTGCCGCTGGAACTGGCCGGGCGCGAGGACCGCGTACGGGTCGAAGAGGTGCTGGCCCAGGTCGGCCTGTCCCACCGCGCCCGCCACTACCCGCGCCAGTTGTCCGGCGGTGAACAGCAACGCGTGGCACTGGCGCGTGCCTTCGTCACCCGCCCACGCATCCTGTTTGCCGACGAACCGACCGGCTCGCTGGACCATGCCACCGGCCAGCACATCAGCGACCTGTTGTTCGAGTTGAACGCCGGCAGCGGCACCACCCTGGTGCTGGTCACCCACGACCTGCGCCTGGCCCAGCGCTGCCAGTACATCCACCGCATCGACGACGGCCGCCTGCTGCCGGTCGAGCGCGGGGCCCAGGCATGAACGTGCTGCGGCACGCGTGGCGCGCGTTGCGCCGCGAGGCCCTGGCCGGCGACCTGCTGACCGTGTTCGCTGCGCTGGTACTGGGCGTGGCGGTGATGACCGCAGTCGGCACTCTGGTGAACCGGGTCAACCTGGCGCTGACCGGTAGCGCGGCGGAGATGCTCGGCGGCGACCTCGGCATTGCCGGGCGCGATGATCCGTCCCAGGCATTCGCAGAGGAAGCGCAACGCCGTGGACTGGCCCACACCCGCATCGCCAGCTTCGGCAGCGTGCTGTTCCATGGCGAGGCCAGCCAGATGGCCAGCATCAAGGCGGTGCAGGCCGGCTACCCGCTGCGCGGCACGCTGCGGGTGCGCGCCACGCCCGGGGGTGCCCTGATCGCCAACGCCGGCATGCCCCCCAAGGGCCAGGCCTATGCCGACCCGCGCCTGCTGCAGGGGCTGGGACTGAAGGCCGGTGATGATCTCGAGTTCGGCGCTGGCACGCTGCGCATCGCCGGCATCATCGAGGCCGAACCGGATACCGGCGGCGACCTGCTGACGCTGTCCCCCACCCTGCTGGTCAACCGCGCCGATGTGGAAGGCACGGGACTGCTTGGCCCCGGCAGCCGCATCAACTACCGGCTGATGTTTGCAGGACCGCCCGCGCAGGTCGCGTCCCTGCGTGAGTGGCTGCTCCCACAAGTGAAGGGCCTGCGCCTGCTGAGCGTCGATGACACCCAGCGCGGCGTGCGCCAGGCCTTCGATCTGGCAGGGCGCTTCCTCGGCCTGAGCGCGCTGCTGGCGGTGCTGCTGGCGGGCGTGGCCACCGCATTGGCGGCCAACCGTTTCGCCCTGCGCCGTATCGACCAGGTGGCGATCCTGCGCTGCCTCGGTGCGCGCCAGCGCGACATCCTGCTTGGCCTGGCACTGCAGTTGCTGATGCTGGCGGTGCCGGCCTGCGCGCTTGGCATCGGCCTGGGCATGGCCGCGCAGGAAGGGCTGGTGCAGGTGCTGGGCAGCCTGGTGCCGCAGCGCCTGCCGCTGCCGGAAGCGATGCCGGCGCTGACCGGTGCCGGCATCGGCCTGTTGCTGCTGTTCGGCTTCGGCCTGCCACCGCTGCTGCGCCTGCGCGGGGTGCCGCCGATGCGCGTGCTCAACCGTTCCTTCGCCTCCCTGCCGCCGGCCTCGCTGCTGGCCTATGTGGCCGCGCTGGGGGCGAGCCTGTTGCTGGCGGTGCAGGTCACCGGTGACCTCAAGCTGGCGCTGTGGGTGCTGGGTGGTCTGGCCGCGCTGGCAGTGGCGGCCGGGGTGGTCGGCTTCGTGCTGCTGCAGTTGCTGCGCGGCCTGCAGCATCGCCTGCATGGCAACTGGCGACTGGGCCTGGCCGCACTGACCCGGCGCCGCATGCTGGCGGTGATGCAGCTGGTCGGGCTGTCGCTGTCGCTGTGCGCGCTGTTGCTGCTGGCTGTGACCGGCCCCGGCCTGCTGCAGCAGTGGCGCGAGCGGCTGCCCGCGGACACGCCGAACTACTTCCTGATCAACATCCAGCCCGAACAGCGCGACAGTGTGCTGGCAACGCTGCGCGGGCTGGGTGCCAACGACGCCAGCATCGAACCGATGGCCACCGGGCGCCTGATCGCCATCAACGGCAAGCCGCCGCTGCGCGTGGACCGCGAGCCGGGTCAGGACGGGCAACCGGCTCAGGGCGGCCAGCGCGACGACGATGACGAGAACCGGCCACTGAATTTCAGCTGGCGCAGCACGTTCCCGCCGGCCAATACGCTGGTCAATGGCACGTTCTGGAAAGCCGACAGCACCGCACCGGAAGCCTCGGTGGAGATCGGCTGGGCCAAGCGCTACGGCGTGTACCCCGGCGACCGCATCACCATTGCGGTGGGCGAGCAGGAGCGCGAATTCGCCGTCACCAGCGTGCGCAAGGCGGACTGGAACACCTTCCGTCCCAACTTCTTCGTGCTGTTGAACCCGAATGCCGTGGGCGACACCCCGCACAACCTACTGTCGGCATTCCACCTGCCGGCCGGCAAGGCGGCCGGGCTGGGCGAGCTGGTGCGTGCGCAACCGAACCTGTCGCTGCTGGACGTGGATGCGGTGATCTCGCAGGTGCGCGATGTGATGGAGCGGGTGGCGCAGGCGGTGCAGCTGGTGATGGTGTTCAGCCTGCTGGCCGGTGTGCTGGTGCTGCTGGCCGCGGTGCAGGCCACGGCCGGCGAGCGCCGCTACGACAGCGCGGTGCTGCGCACGCTGGGCGCGACCCGTCGCCAGCTGCGCGGTGCGGTGCTGGTTGAGTTTGGTGCACTGGGCACGCTGGCCGCGTTGCTTGCGGTGGGTGCAGCCGCCGCCATCGGCGTGGCGGTCTCGCAGAAGGTGTTCGAGCTGCCGTTGCTGCCACCCTGGCCGGGACTGCTGCTGGGCGGCGTGGCCGGCATCGGATTGAGCCTGCTGGCCGGCTGGTGGGGCACGCGGCGCATCCTGCACACCTCGCCGGCCCTTGCCCTGCGCGAGGCCTGACGCGGCCGCTGGCGCACCCGGGGGGGCGCCAGCGCTGTGCTGCGCGCCCCAATCCCACGAGATCACCCGGATGCGCTGATGACGGTGATCCTGGTCAGCTGGGGCATCGCCTTCTTCGAATACTGCCTGCAGGTGCCGGGCAACCGGCTGGGTTCAAGGAATGAAAGCATCCACGCATGGCGTGGATCTACTGGGGGTTACCCGGCAGATCCACCCGATGCGTGGATGAGGTGCCGGCCACGACCGGCACCTGGACGTGCCGATCAACCTTCCTTCGGTGCCTTTTCCACGTACTTGGCGAACACTTCGTCGATCTGCGTGTCCTTCACCTTCTTGCCGGCCTGGATCTCTTCGGCCTGGGTGAACAGCGGAATGATCATCGCCATGCCATCGATCTTGGTCTTCAGGTGCACGCCCGGAGCCTGGCCGAGGAACCCGTCCCAGCGCTGGCGCACCTTGGCCCAGTACCCGGCGGTCGCCTTCCAGTAGTTGCGCGCCGGGGTGAAGTCGATCTCGGTGGTCTTCACGTAGTCGTTGAAGCCGAACTCGCGGGCGATCTCCACCTGGCTGCCGTCGGCATTGCGCTGCACCTTGGTGTTGAACTGCTCGTGGGTCCAGCCGTTCGGGGTCAGGGTGTGGCGGTTGACCACGGCCAGCGCGTTGTAGTCGCTGCGCTTGGTGTACTCACGACGCGGCAGCGGACGCCAGCTCAGGTCGCTGGTCCAGCTCGGCACGTTGTTGGTATAGGTCCATCTGCCGGTGCCGCAGTAGCGCGGTGCATCGCTCACTTCATACACGCACTGGGTCCAGGCGCCCTGGTTCACCGCCGCCGGAATGCTGCGCACCTGCCAGGTCTGGTCGGCACTGAATTCGAAACGGTTGGGCGCTTCGTACACCCAGTCCTGGCGCCAATGCTTGGTGATGTGGCCGCTCTTCTCGTCCAGCAGCAGGTGCTGCAGCACGATGCGCCTGGGGGTGTCCTCGACCACGATGACCACTTCGTTGCCACCGCTGCGCATCGCCGGCGCACGCTCATAGCCCGGCTTCAGCAGCACGGTTTCGTCGAAGGCGAAATCCACGGTGTATTCGCCCTGCATGGCCAGGATGCTGTCGTGGTCGCGGGCGATGTCGGAGGGCTGCGCGCTGGCCGCGCCGCTGGCGGCGAGCAGCAGCAAGGCGCAGGCTGTCTGGAGCTTCATCGGGGTCTTCCTTCGGGGGTGCAGATTCATTGAGGGGCCATCCGTGGCCAATGGGCGTTCCATCAGGACAGGATCAGAGTCGGATCAGCGGCAGGTCGCCTGGAATCCGGGGGGCCGGCCGGCGCGCTGCGTCGGCACAGCAGCAGTCATCGATGGCCAGCTCGCCCTCGGCGCCTTCCAGGCGGGCGATGCGGCGTGCGGTGACCGCGCCCAGCGACGACAGCGTCGACAGGCTGGCGGCCAGGGTGCGGCCATCGTCGGCGGCGTGCAGGCGCAGCGCGCACAGGCGCCAGCGCTGGCCGCCGAGGTGACCGGCCAGGCGTCGCCACAGGCGTTCACCGACGCTGCCGTCGCTGTCGTGCTGCGGGCCCGGCGGCAGCGAGGCCACCAGCCGGTCCCAGGCCAGGAAATCGCTGTCCGGCAGCAGGTACAGGCGCCACACGCAGCGGCCACGGCCATCGAGGAAGCACAGGCTTTCGCGCAGCCCCTCGCTGTCCACGCCCTGGCAGGCATGCACGCGCACCGCCTGTCGCCAGCCGCCAAGCTCGTTGCCGTCGGCGTGGTAGAGACACAACACGGTGCCAAGCGTGGCCAGCTGTGCCGGGGTCGGCCAGACCGCGCGGTGTGGCGCGGCGATGGAGTCATTCCTGCGTGCGGACAGTGCTCGGCTCATGAGGTCACCAGGAAACGGCAAGGCTGGCGGAGAAGGTACGGCCCGGGCTGGTGTAGCGATCCAGCACGCGGCTGGTCGGCGACAGCGTCGAACCCACGTTGGACCAATCGATGTAGCGTTTGTCGCCCAGGTTGAACACGCCTACGTTGAAGGTCGCACCGGGGGCGAAGTTCCAGTGCGCCATCAGGTCGGCCACACCGTAGCCGGCCGGGCGGTACACCGTGGCCGAAGCGACGCGGTCCTTGCGCTTGACGAACGTGCCGGCCAGTTCCACGCCCCAGGTATCGGTGTCGTACATCAGGCCGACGGTGCCACGCAGGGGATCAACCGAATCCAGCGGGGTGTCCTCGGTCTTGTTGTCGCCGCGCGACCAGGCCACCGCACTGCGCAGCGCCCAGCCCTGCAGCGCCGGGCTGATCTGGCCGAAGTCGACGCCGGCCTTCAGTTCGGCTCCGTAGATGCGTGCGTCGGCGATGTTGCGCGACTGGAACACCATCAGGCCCTGTGCGTTGGTACCCACCAGCGACTGCGACTCGATGAAGTCCTTGTACTCGTTGTAGTAGCCGCTGACGCTGACGTAGGCGGCCGGCGACAGGAAGCGCAGGCCCAGCTCCATGCCATCACTGGTTTCCGGCTTCAGGTCCGGATTGGGAATGGCGGTGTAACCGAAGGCGAAGTTGGTGAAGCCCAGGTTGACGTCGTTGTACGGCGGCGAGCGGAAGCCATGCGAATAGCCGGCAAACAGCGACCATTCGTCGGTGAAGCGATAGACCATGCCGAGCTTCGGCGAAACGCTGGTCTTGGTCAGCTTGGCCACCGGCACACCAGGATTGTCCTCGGCAAAGATGCTGTCCACCTCCGGCTTCAGCTCGTAGCGGTCCACGCGCACGCCCGGCACCAGCGACAGCTTGCCGCCGGCCATGCGCATTTCATCCTGTGCGTACAGGCCAAGCTCGGTGGTCTTGCTGATCGGGAAATCGCGAACCGGGAACGCGTCGGGCAGGATGGTGGTGCTGGTCTGGCCGTTGGCCAGGACCTGGAAACCATCGCGCTTCTGGCGGATCTCGGTGCGCGCACCCTCGAAGCCATAGGTCAGCGCGTGCTCGACGCTGCCGGTGCTGAAGGCCTTGTTGAACTGTGCCTGCAGGCCGTACACGCGCTGGTCGAAATTGAACTCGCGGTGGCGACGGCTGCGGTTGGCGCGGTCCTCGTCGGTAACCTGGGTGGTTTCGCTGTGCTGGGTGTAGACCTGCCAGTGCAGGCTGTCGGCGAAGGCCTTGTCCAGCGCATCCATTTCATGCGCGAACGACACGCGGGTGCGGTTCTGCTTGTCGCGCGCCTTCATGCCGGTGGTGGTGGTGTGGTCGATCGAAGACAGCACGTTGGTCTCGGTCTTGTCTTCGTTGCCTTCCACGGTCAGGCGGAAACGCTGATCCTCGCTCGGCGCATAGACCAGCTTGGCCAGGCCGCTGCGACCGTCGCGGTCCTGCGGGTTGGGGGCGGTGCGGGTGTTGTCGTTGCTGCGCACGTCACCCTTGTTGTCGGTTTCCTGGCCCTGGCGGTGGTTGATGTTGACCATGCCGCTCCAGTGTTCGCCGCCGAACGCGGTGGTGACACCGCCGAGCAGGCCCTTCCATTCGCCGTCGTAGCCGAACTTCAGGCCGACGTAGCTGTCCTTGCCGTCCTTCAGGTAGTCGGCCGGATCCTTGGTGACGAAGGCGACGACACCGCCCAGTGCGTCCGAGCCATACAGCGAGCTGGCCGGGCCACGCACGATCTCCACACGCTTGAGCGTGTCCAGATCGGTGAAGTTGCGGTTGGCATTGGAGAACGAACCGATGTTGAAGCTGGTCGGCATCGCGATGCCGTCGGTCTGCACGCGCACGCGGTTGCCGTCCAGGCCACGGATGCGGATGCTGCCCAGGCCGAAGCGCGCGGCGCTGCGGTTCACCGACAGGCCCGGCTCATAGCGCAGCAGGTCCTTGATGTCCTGTACCAGGTGCCGTTCCATCTGCTCGCGATCGATCACATCGACCGTTGCGGCCACGTCGCTCACCGCACGTTCGGTGCGCGTGGCAGTGACCTGCACGCGATCAAACTCGCGTGCATCGGGCGCGGCGCTGGCAGCGGCAGCGGCGTGGGCGGACAGCGGCAGGGCCATCCAGACAGCAAGGCAAAGGGCGGTATGGCGGGTCATCGGGTTCGTTCGGTCAGGCAGGGGAACCCCCGGTTACCGGCACACCCGGAAGGTGCACGCGGTAGGCCGAGGGGGAGAGAGCGGGAGCGGACGGGTCGCCCACCCTGCCGGCGCTGCCGGCAGGAGGGAGGGAGGCGGGCGACCAGACCGCGATTACTTGGTCAGGATCAGCTTGTCGTTGCTGGTGTGCCGCAGGCGATAGAAGCGGTCGCCGTGCTGGATCAGGATTTCACGACGGCCCTTGAGCAGGGCTTCGCTGTCGATGACCTCTTCCGGCGGAACGACACGGACCGGGCGATCGCGAAGGGTCAGCGTTTCGGGGCGCAGCAGTACAGGTTGAGCATTCATGAGCATCTGGACTCGTGCGAGGGACGAGTCAAATGATAATGATTCTCAGTTGACAATCAACAACCATTCTCACTTTCATTGATGGGATTAATGATCGAATTATGAAATTCGATAGCCGCCATCAATCAAAATTTGGGCGCGGCACCTTTGTAGCGTCGAGCCACGCTCGACTGCTCTTGGCGCCGTCGCCAGGAAACGTCCGCGCTGCGCGCGGAGTCGAGCATGGCTCGACTCTACAAAGTCCCGGTCAACCTGAAGTCGAGCGTGGCTGGACTCTACAAAGGGCTGTCAGGCGAAGACGGCTTCGACCTCGGCCCAGCCGGCTGCGTCAACCTGCTCCAGCACGTCCAGCGCCTGCAGGTTCTGCAGCAGCTGGCTGACCCGGCTGGCGCCGAGGATCACGCTGGATACATTCGGGTTGCGCAGGCACCAGGCGATGGCCAGCGTGGCCGGGGCCTGGCCCAGCGCGCGCGCCGCCTCGCTGAAACGGCGCACCTGGCCCAGGCGGGTCTCGGCGTCGGCACCCAGGACCAGGTCCTGCAGCCAGCCCATGCCCTCGCGCCCAAGTCGTGCATCAGCCGGAATGCCCTGGTCATACTTGCCGGTCAACAGGCCCGAGGCCAGCGGCGAGAAGATGGTGGTGCCCAGGCCGGCGCGGGCGTACAGCGGCGCATACTCGACCTCCACCCGCTCGCGGTGCAGCAGGTTGTACTGCGGCTGCTCCATCGACGGTCCCTGCAGGTTGTGCACTTCAGCGATGTCCAGCGCCTGCTGGATCTGCGCCACCGACCATTCGGAGGTACCCCAGTAAAGGATCTTGCCCTGGCGCACCAGCGTATCCATCGCATGCACGGTCTCGGCGATTGGTGCGTCCGGGTCCGGGCGATGGCAGTAATAAAGGTCCAGGTAGTCCACCTGGAGGCGCTTGAGCGCGGCATGGCAGGCGTCGGTCACGTGCTTGCGCGACAGCCCGCGCTGGGTCGGTCGCGGGTCCTTGGCGCTGCCGAAGAACACCTTGCTGGACACGCAGAAGCCGTCGCGCGGCAGGCGCAGGTCGCTGATCACGTCGCCCATCACCTGTTCGGCGCGGCCGTTGGCGTAGCCCTCGGCATTGTCGAAGAAGTTGACGCCATGATCCCAGGCGGCGGCCACCAGGTTGCGGGCCTCGTCACGCGGAATCTGGTCACCGAAGGTCACCCAGGCGCCAAAGGACAGGGCGGAAATCGGCAGGCCGGTGGAGCCGAGGCGACGGTATTGCATGCGAATCTCCTGCTGCGGGCCCGCATCCGGGCCGGGATCGATCCTCATTCTACCTGCCGTCACCGGCCGCAAGCCCTTGCCGTTGCTGGCCCGATCGGTACCGATGGGTGCGCGCACGCTGCTTTTCCTTGCCCCGGCCCCGGCCCTGCACTAGGCTTCCCGTTTTTCGCGACGCCCCAGGGGAGTCACTCACATGGTCGAAGGTTTGGGCAGGATCGGCTTCGGCCTGTTCGGGTTGGCGGTGCTGATCGGCATCACCTGGTTGTTTTCCAACAACAAGCGCGCGGTGGACTGGAAGCTGGTTGCCACTGGTATCACCCTGCAGATCGCCTTTGCGGCGCTGGTGATCCTGGTGCCGGGCGGGCGCGACGTGTTCGACGCGCTGGGCCACGGTTTCGTCAAGGTGCTGAGCTTCGTCAACGAGGGCTCGGGGTTCATCTTCGGCTCGCTGATGGACACCAAGAACTACGGCTTCATCTTCGCCTTCCAGGTGCTGCCGACCATCATCTTCTTCTCGGCGCTGATGGGCGTGATGTACCACCTCAACATCATGCAGGCGATCGTGCGCGTGATGGCGTGGGCGATCACCAAGGTGATGCGCGTGTCCGGTGCGGAAACCACCAGTGTCTGCGCCAGCGTCTTCATCGGCCAGACCGAGGCGCCGCTGACCGTGCGCCCGTACATCGCCAAGATGACCCAGTCCGAACTGCTGACCATGATGATCGGCGGCATGGCGCACATCGCCGGCGGCGTGCTGGCGGCCTACGTGGGCATGCTCGGCGGCGGCGACCCGGTGCAGCAGGCGTTCTACGCCAAGCACCTGCTGGCAGCCAGCATCATGGCCGCGCCGGCCACCCTGGTCGTGGCCAAGCTGCTGATTCCGGAAACCGGCACCCCGCTCACCCGCGGCACGGTAAAGATGGAAGTGGAGAAGACCTCCAGCAACATCATCGACGCGGCTGCCGCCGGCGCCGGTGACGGCCTGAAGCTGGCGCTGAACATCGGCGCGATGCTGCTGGCCTTCATCGCCCTGATTGCGCTGCTGAACGCCCCGCTGACCTGGATCGGTGATGTCACCGGCCTGGCCGCGATGATCGGCAAGCCGACCAACCTGTCGACCATCTTCGGTTACGTGCTGGCCCCGATCGCCTGGGTGATCGGCACCCCGTGGGCCGATGCCACCACCGTCGGTTCGCTGATCGGCCAGAAGGTCGTGATCAACGAATTCGTGGCCTACACCGAGCTGTCGCAGATCGTGAACGGCCAGGTGGCGGGCGTCAGCCTGTCCGATGAAGGCCGCCTGATCGCCACCTACGCGCTGTGCGGCTTCGCCAACTTCAGCTCGATCGCGATCCAGATCGGCGGCATCGGTGGCCTGGCCCCGGAACGTCGCCACGACCTGGCCAAGTTCGGCCTGCGCGCGGTGCTGGGCGGTACCATTGCCACCTTCATGACGGCGACCATCGCCGGCGTGCTGACGCACTTCAGTTGAACCCTTGGTTGAGAAAAGATTCCCTATGAGCAGCAGTGTCGTTGTCGTCGGTTCCTTCAATGTCGATCACGTGTGGCGGTGCGAGTCACTGCCGGCACCGGGTGCGACCATTGCCGGCCGCTACAGCACCGGCCCGGGTGGCAAGGGCTTCAACCAGGCCGTGGCCGCCTGCCGCGCCGGCGCCGAGACGCACTTCGTGTGCGCGCTGGGCGATGACGCCGGCGGCGCCACCGCACGCGAACTGGCCGCTCAGGACAGCTTCGGCCTGATGGCCGAAGCCAGCAGCGAGCCGACCGGCACCGCCGGCATCTATGTGGACGCGCGCGGCCGCAACACCATCGTGATCGGCCCGGGCGCCAACGCCGCGCTCAGCACCGACTTCCTGCAACAGCAGCAGGCATTGCTGACCGGCGCCAAGGTAGTGCTGGTGCAGCTGGAATCACCGGTGCAGACCATTGAAGCGGCGCTGGCCACGGCCCGCGAGGCCGGTGTGACCACCGTGCTCAACACCGCACCGGCCGACGCGCCCTCGACCATCGGCCTGCTCAAGCTGGCCGATGTGATCACTCCGAATGAAACCGAGTTCGCCGCCCTGCTCGGCCGTCATGTGGGTGAGCGCGTGGATGCCAACGACGTGGCCGCGCTGGATGGCGCCAGCCTGCATGCGCTGTGCCGCAAGCTGGTCGGCAACGGCACGGTGGTGGTGACCCTGGGTTCGGTGGGCGTGTTCGTCTCGCATGCCGACGAGAACCTGCGCGGCGATACCCAGCCGTACTACCGCGTCGGCGCCGAGCAGGTGCAGGCCATCGACACCACCGGTGCCGGTGACGCCTTCAACGGTGCGCTGGCCGCGTCGCTGGCGCAGGTGGCCGACGCCCCGTTCGCCCGCCACGTACGCTTTGCCAACCAGTTCGCCGGTCGCTCGACCGAGAAGGAAGGCGCCGCTGCGGCGATGCCGCGTTTCACGCCGGCCGACTCCGAAGTGAAGTAGATCCACGCCATGCGTGGATGAGAAGGCCCGGGTGCGCTGGCACCCGGGCCTTTGTTTTTGCCCATTTCCCAGCGGCTGCGACCGCCTGTCGCATTGCCCACACCCTGCTCCCGCGCCCACCATCCGCGCAGCTCCCTTGCACGGACAGGACGTGGACGGATTCCCTTGGCTGCTGGTCGCGGCCGCCGGCAGTGCCCTCGCGGCGCTGCTGCACATTGGCTGCATTGCTTTGGGCGCACCCTGGTATGAGCGTTTCGGCGCTGGCCAGCGCATGGTCCGGCTGGCGCACGCGGGGCACTGGTGGCCCCCGCTGATGACGGCCGGCATCACCGCCATGTTGGTGGCCTGGGCCTTGTACGCACTGGCGGCCGCCGGCTGGCACTCGCCGCTGCCGGCCAGCCGCCTGGTGCTGCCTGGCATCGCCGCGCTGCTGTTGCTGCGTGCCGCGTCGGGATTCGGCCTGGCGTTGTTCCGCCCGGGATACAACGGCGCGCGCTTCTGGATGGCCAGTTCGCTGGTCTGCCTGGGTCTGGGCCTGGCCTTTGCGCTGGGCGCCCGCCAGGCGTGGGAAACGCTGGGCTAGCCGGCGGAGGCGGGGCGACCGGGTAGAGTCGACGGGTAGCCGACGGCTTTCCGGCCAGGTCGTGGAAACCCCGCGCTTCGCGCGATAGTCGACTGGCAGTCGACTCTACCCCCTCTCGCCGCGTCCCCAGTCCGGCGGCATCGGCCTTCACCAAGCCGCCTACCATCACCCGCCCGTGGGGGCGGTGGAAGCAACCGTCAAGCATCTGCTGATGCCGGTACGGCATGAGGTCGGTGCCGATCGGCCTGAACCGGGTCCGCGTGGACACGGCCGCTCCGTCGTCCGCGCTTTACAATGAGCGCATGCAGATCGGCCCGTACACCATTGCCCCCAACGTCGTGCTGGCGCCCATGGCCGGCGTTACCGACAAGCCCTTCCGCCTGCTGTGCAAACGGCTGGGCGCGGGCTTGGCTGCCTCGGAAATGACCATCAGCGACCCGCGCTTCTGGAACACGCGCAAGTCGATCCACCGCATGGACCATGAGGGCGAGCCGGCGCCGATCAGCGTGCAGATCGCCGGCACCGAACCGCAGCAGCTGGCCGAGGCGGCGCGCTACAACGTCGACCACGGCGCGCAGATCATCGACATCAACATGGGCTGCCCGGCCAAGAAGGTGTGCAACGCCTGGGCCGGTTCGGCGCTGATGCGCGACGAGCAGCTGGTGGCACGCATCCTCGAAGCGGTGGTCAACGCGGTGGACGTTCCGGTCACGCTGAAGATCCGCACCGGCTGGGACTGCGACCATCGCAATGGCCCGCTGATCGCGCGCATCGCCGAGGACAGCGGCATCGCGGCGCTGGCGGTACATGGCCGCACCCGCGACCAGCACTACACCGGCCAGGCCGAGTACGGCACCATCGGCGAGATCAAGGCCGCGCTGCGCATTCCGGTCATCGCCAACGGCGATATCGATTCGCCGCAGAAGGCGGCCCACGTTCTGAAGGAAACCGGCGTGGACGCGGTGATGATCGGCCGTTCCGCACAGGGCCGGCCGTGGATCTTCCGCGAAGTGGCGCATTACCTGGCCACCGGCCAGGAACTGCCGCCACCGTCGCTGGCCGAAGTGCGCGACATCCTGCTTGGCCACCTGCACGCACTGCATGCGTTCTATGGCGAACCGCAGGGCGTGCGCATCGCGCGCAAGCACCTGGGCTGGTATGCCAAGGATCGACCGGAGAACGCCGCCTTCCGCGCGGTGGTCAACCGCGCGGAGGACCCGCAGAGCCAGATCGCGCTGACCACCGAGTACTTCGACCGCCTGATTGCCGCGGAACCGGCGCTGTCTTCGGCCGCCTGAGCCGCCAATCCCGCGTTTCCGGACAGTCGAGCCCGCTCGACGCTACGAGAGCCCGCCCCATGACCCCGCCGATTTCCTCCCCGACTTACCTGCACGGGTTCTCCGGCACCGAGCAGCAGCGCCTGATGACCCAAGCGCGCCTGCTGGAGTCGAGCATCTTCGGCCAGATCGACTACAGCGGCGCCCGGCGCCTGCTGGAAGTCGGCAGCGGCGTGGGTGCGCAGACCGAGATCCTGCTGCGCCGCTTCCCGGAACTGCACGTGACCGGCGTGGACCTGAGCGAGACCCAGCTGGCCACCGCGCGCGAGAACCTGGCGCGCACCCCGTGGTGCAGCGATCGTTACACCCTGCAGCAGGCCGATGCCGGCGAACTGCCGTTCGAGGCCCGCAGCTTCGATTCGGCCTTCCTATGCTGGGTGCTGGAACACGTTCCGTCACCGGCACGCGTGTTGAGTGAAGTGCGCCGCGTGCTGGCTCCGGGTTCACCGGTCTACATCACCGAGGTGATGAATGCCTCGTTCCTGCTTGACCCGTATTCGCCGCATATCTGGCGCTACTGGATGGCCTTCAATGATTTCCAGTACGACCACGGTGGCGACCCGTTCGTCGGCGCCAAGCTGGGCAACCTGCTGCTGGCCGGCGGCTTTCGCGACGTGCACACCGAGATCAAGACCATCCACCTGGACAACCGCGAACCGGCACGCCGCAAGACCATGATCGTATTCTGGGAGCAGCTGCTGCTCTCGGCCGCCGACCAGCTGCTGCAGGCCGGTTCGGTGGACGAGGAGACCGTGGAAGGCATGCGCCGCGAATTCCGGCTGGTGCAGAACGACCCGAACGCGGTGTTCTTCTACTCGTTCGTGCAGGGCCGCGCGACGGTGTATTGAGCCGACGCGGCGCTGCCGATGTTCCCGTCATCCACGCATCGCGTGGATCTACTCGGGTGCATGCCAGATGCGCTGCCACATCGCCGACAACCGGCGACCGGCATCGGCTCGCGCGGCCGCGCTGCTGTAGTCCGCCCGTGTCTGCTCGGGCACGATCGCCCGCCATTGCCCGTCCGCCTGCTCGGCCACCACGAAGTTGAAGGTGTAGTCCGGTTCCAGGCCCATGCGCAGATCGCTCAGTACCAGCTGGCCGTCCACGACCTGTGCACGCATGAAACCGCGGTTGAACCACTGAAGCTGCTGCACCGCCGGAATCGCCTGCGCCTCGCGCAGCGCCTGTACGTTGGACGGATGGCCTTCGAACCGCATCGGCCCATGGTCGGCCACCAGTGAGCGATCACCCACCACGTAGCCATTGGGCGTCATCGCCACCACCCGCCACAGCAGCGTATTGAACGGCATCGGCACCGAGAAGCGCGGCGCGTCACCCAGGCCCATCGCCGCCAGGCTCTGCTGGGCGGCACGGTCGACCTGCGCCTTGGCGATCAGGCCCCAGCCGAGGTAGCCACTGCTGAGCACCAACGCCGTGCCCAGCACCTTGCCCGCCCAGGGCCGCGCACGACCGAACCAGGCGAGCACGCAGCCCAGCAGCAGCCACACCGTGTAGCCGGGGTCGATGATGAAGACGCTGGAGCCCATGGTTGGGTGGGGCCGCAGCGGCCACCACAACTGGGTACCGTAGACGGTGAACGCATCCAGCAAGGGATGGGTCACCAGCGCCAGCTGGATCGCCCAGAACCAGCGCACCGGTGACTGCGCGACGCGGCCGTTGCCGAAGCGCTTGAACAACCACCAGATCAGCGCCGCCACCCAGGGCAGCACCAGCAACGAATGGCTGAAGCTGCGGTGTTCGGTCATGTTGGCCACCGGGTCGGCAGCGGTGAGGCCGAGCCACAGCGCGTCGAGGTCCGGCAGGGTGCCGAGCGCGGCACCGGCCAGCAGGGCCGCACGGCGATGGCCGGGCGGAGCGATGGCAGCGGCGACGGCGCCGCCGAGTACGATCTGGGTCAGGGAATCCATTGGCCGATGCTAGCGGCTTGCGGGCGGTGCATGTAGAGCCGAGCCCATGCTCGGCTGCTCTTCGTTGCCTACAACCGCAGCCGAGCATGGGCTCGGCTCTGCAATAGGCCAGAGGCGAGTTACGCCGCCTGCGAAAGGCGCGCGCCCGGCAGCTCCACCAGCGTCTGGCCGTTGTGGTCCAGCAGGCGCAGCGCGCCATCGTGGTCTTCGACCAGCGCGGTCAGGCTTTCCACCCAGTCACCATCGTTGGCATAGACCAGGCCATCGCGTTCGACCAGCGCGGCGCGGTGGATATGCCCGCAGACGATGCCGTCCAGGCCGCGCCGGCGTACGTCGTCCAGGCCGGCCTGCACGAAGCGCTCGATGTAGCGTTCGGCCGCACCACTGCGCTTCTTCAGGAACTCCGACAGCGACCAGTAGCGCATGCCAAGCTGGCGGCGCACCGCGTTCAATGCCTGGTTGCCGGTGAGGATGCGGTAGTACAGCCAGTCACCGAACTTTTCCTGCAGGCCGCCGAAGTGGGTCACGCCGTCATAGTCGTCGCCATGCGCGACCAGCAGCCGGCGGCCATCGGCGGTCACGTGGATGGCGCGGCGGCGCACCTGCATCGCCGGCAGCATCAGCCCGCACACCTGGCGCAGCGATGCATCGTGGTTGCCGGGGATGTAGATGATCTCGGTGCCGGCGCGACGCAATGCGTGCAGTGCCTGGATGACCTCGCTGTGTGACTGCCGCCAGTTGGCACGGCGGTGCGCCATCCACCACAGGTCGATGATGTCGCCGACCAGGTACAGCCGTTCACAGCGCAGCTGCGAGAGAAAGCGCGCCAGCTCGGTTGCATGGCAGTGACGTGATCCCAGGTGCACGTCGGAGACGAACACTGCGCGCCGGTGCGGCGACAGGTTCGCCAGCGTGCTCATGCCGGCGTCCCCGCCTCGCGCAGGTAACGTTTGCGCTTGTTCGGCCGGATCGCACACAGGTCCACCTCGATCAGGCCGTCGATCGAATCGCTGAAGTCCGGATCCACCCCGAAGGCGAGGAAACGCGCGCCGCCCGGTTCGCACAGATCGGTGTACTGGCGGTACAGCGTGGGTACGCCGGTACCGAGCGCAGCCAGGTTGGCCTTGAGCACGTCGAACGCGGCGCCTGCGTCCAGCTCACCGAAACTGGGCGGTGCGGCGAAGTACTGGAACGGCCGGTTCGATTCGGCCAGGCCGGCGGTGCCGCTGTAGTAGCGCTGGTAGTACGCCACCAGCTGCTCGCGCGCATCGCGCGGCAGCGCCGCACTGATCGACACCGCGCCGAACAGGTAGCGGATGCCCGGCCGGCACTGCAGGTAGGCACCGATGCCCTGCCACAGGTAATCCAGGCTGCGGCTGCCCCAGTAATCAGGCACCACGAAGCTGCGGCCCAGTTCCAGGCCTTCGGCGATGTGGGTGATGGCGTCGTCGGAATAGCGGAACAACGACGCACTGTAGAGGCCGGACAGGCCGTGCCGGGCCAGTGCCTGGGCGCCGCGCATGATCCGGTAGGCGCCGGCGATGCGCTGCGCGGCCGCGTCCCAGATCACGATGTGTTCGTACTGCGGATCGTAATCGTCCAGGTCGCGGCTGCGCCCGGTGCCCTCGCCTACCTGGCGGAAGGTCAGTTCCCGCAGGCGGCCCAGCTCCAGCAGCAGCGGCGAATCGGCGCTGCAGGTGGCCAGCAGGATCTGCTTGCCATCGGCGGTCTGGCCCAGCTGGGTGGCGGCAGCGACGCCGACGGCGACCTGGGAAGGCGGCACCGGGGACGCCAGCGGTTCGGGCCCTGCAATGGCAGCGGCATCGCCCGCCGCACCGTTACGGCCCAGCGCATACAAGGCGCGGCGCACGGCCAGCAGCTGGGCACCGGGGTCGCCGCCCTTGCCCAGCTGCATCGGCTCACCGATGCTCAGGCGCAGCGGGCGGCCACGGCGGGTGAACATCTCGCGCGCCAACAGCGCGGTGCCGGCCGGCTTGAACAGGGTGGAGGCACCGTAGAACAGCGCCGAGTTGCGCGCTTCCACCCGCACGGGCAGCACCGGCGCGCCCGCGGCACGGGCAAAGCGCACGAATCCGCGCTGCCAGCGACCGTCGCGGATGCCGCGCAACGAGAGGCGCGAGACCTCGCCGGCCGGGAACACGATCACGCACTGCTCGGCCGCCAGCGCCTCCTCGACCGCATGCAGGCTGCCGCGCTGCGCCTTGCCGCCAAGGATGCGCACCGGCAGCAGCAGATCCTGCAAGGGCGCGATCGCCCCCAACAGATCGTTGGCCACGATCCGCACATCGCGTCGGATGCGACCAACCGCGTCCAGCAGGGCCAGCGCATCCAGCGCCCCGGACGGGTGGTTGGCGACGATCAGCAGGCGGCCGGTGGCCGGGATCTTCGCCAGCGCGGCCGGGTCCACCTGGTACTGGCCATCGATGAACTCCAGGGCGGCGGCGACGAAGCCGAATCCGCGCAACCCTGCACTGCGCTGCAGGAAAGCTTCGATCTGGTCCAACCGCGACCAGCGACCGACGCTGCGCAGCAGCGGCCGCGCCAGCTGGCCACGCCGGCCATGGAACCAATCGGGAAAGCGTTGCTGGAGGCGCTGTTCAAGTTCCTGCATGGCGGATCCACTCATGCCCGGCGGCCGGATTGGCCGACAGCCTGCGCCCGGCAGGCGGCAGCCCGATGGCGGTTTCTGGACAGAACGATGACGGCCGCCAGGCCATGCGGCCCTGACGCCCGCGCATTCCAGGCCGGTCGGCAGCCTGGCTCGTCGTCACGCTGGTGGAACACTGGGCGTCGAGGCTGGGCCCCAATCCCGGCAGGACGGCCCCTGCCGGGCCTACACGGGCTTAACCACCGGCAACCGGTACCGGTTCACAATGCACAGGCGGCGCACCCCGTGTATGATGCGCGCCCATCTTTCCATCCGAATCAAGGGATATACCGCCTGATGTCCAGCTATCTCTTCACCTCCGAGTCGGTCTCCGAAGGCCATCCGGACAAGGTTGCCGACCAGATCTCCGATGCGGTGCTGGACGCGATCCTGACCCAGGACCAGCGCGCCCGCGTGGCCTGCGAGACCATGGTCAAGACCGGTGTTGCCATCGTCGCCGGTGAAATCACCACCAGCGCCTGGATCGACCTGGAAGCCCTGACCCGCAAGGTCATCACGGACATCGGCTACGACAGCTCCGACGTCGGCTTCGACGGCGCCACCTGCGGCGTGCTGAACCTGATCGGCAAGCAGTCGCCGCACATCGCCCAGGGCGTGGACCGCAAGAAGCCGGAAGAAATGGGCGCTGGCGACCAGGGCCTGATGTTCGGCTACGCCACCAACGAGACCGACAGCTTCATGCCGGCTGCGATCCACCTGTCGCACCGTCTGGTCGAACAGCAGGCCAAGATCCGCAAGAAGCGCAACTCGCCGCTGTCCTGGCTGCGCCCGGACGCCAAGAGCCAGGTCACCCTGCGCTATGAAAACGGCGTGGTCTCGGCTATCGACGCCGTCGTCCTGTCCACCCAGCACGCCCCGGGCATCAAGCAGAAGGACCTCATCGAGGCCGTCCGCGAAGAGATCATCAAGCCGGTGCTCCCGGCCAAGTGGCTGCACAAGGGCACCAAGTTCCACATCAACCCGACCGGCAAGTTCGAGATCGGCGGCCCGGTGGGCGACTGCGGCCTGACCGGCCGCAAGATCATCGTCGACACCTACGGCGGCTGGGCCCGTCACGGTGGTGGCGCCTTCTCCGGCAAGGACCCGTCCAAGGTCGACCGTTCGGCGGCCTACGCGGCCCGCTACGTCGCCAAGAACGTGGTTGCCGCCGGCCTGGCCGACCGTTGCGAAGTGCAGGTTTCCTACGCCATCGGCGTGGCTGAGCCGACCTCGATCTCGGTCACCACCTTCGGCACCGGCAAGATCAGCGACGACAAGATCGAGAAGCTGATCCGCAAGCACTTCGACCTGCGCCCGTACGGCATCATCAAGATGCTGGACCTGGTGCACCCGATGTACCAGCAGACCGCGGCCTACGGTCACTTCGGCCGCAAGCCGAAGGAGTTCAGCTACCTCAACGGCGAAGGCGAGACCGTCAACGCCACGGCCTTCTCCTGGGAGAAGACCGACCGCGCCGCCGCCCTGCGCGCCGATGCGAAGCTGAAGTAAGAAACACGAAGGGCCGCTCACGCGGCCCTTCTGCTTTCTGTAGAGCCGAGCCGATACAATCGGTGCATGTCGACCGAACTGAAAACCCACCAGCTGTCCATGACCGTGCTGATGTCGCCGGAGATGGCCAATTTCTCCGGCAAGGTCCACGGTGGCGCCATTCTGCGCCTGCTCGACCAGGTTGCCTACGCCTGCGCCAGCCGCTACGCGGGCAGCTACGTGGTTACCCTGTCGGTGGACCAGGTGATGTTCCGCCAGCCGATCGCGGTGGGCGAGCTGGTCACCTTCCTGGCCTCCGTGAACTACACGGGCACCTCGTCGATGGAGATCGGCATCAAGGTGGTGGCCGAGGACATCCTCAAGCGCAGCGTGCGCCACGCCAACAGCTGCTTCTTCACGATGGTGGCGGTGGACGAGGAAGGCCGGCCGACGCCGGTACCGCCCTTGCAACCGGCCACGTCCGACGAGAAGCGCCGCCAGGCCGCCGCACAGATCCGCCGCCAGCTGCGCCAGGAAATGGAGCAGCGGCACCTGGAACTGCTGGCGTCGAATCCGCCGTCGCCGGAGGAGTGAGGGCGTGCGGGGCATGCCCCGCACCCACCGAGGCAGGTAGCGCCGGGCCACACCCGGCGGATACGCATCACCCGGTGTTCTGCACGCCCTGCGAAACACCGTTCACGCAGGCCACCAGCGCGCGCAGCAGGTCCTCGTCTTCGCGCCCGCTGGCCCGCCAGCGCTGCAACAGATCCACCTGCAGCACGCTGATCGGATCGACGTAAGGATTGCGCAGGCGGATCGACAGCGCCAGCCGCGCATCGTGGTCCAGCAGCGTCTGCTGGTCCATCAACGCCAGCAGCCAGTGCCGGGTCAGTTCCAGCTCGCGCTGCACCTGCGGGAAGAAGCGCCCATGCAGGTCGCCCGACAACCGCGAGAACTGCTCGGCGATGGTGATATCGCCCTTGGACAGCACCATCGCGATGTCGTCCAGGAAGGTGCGGAAGAACGGCCAGTCACGCGCCATCCCGCGCAGGGTCTGTTCGTGGCCGGCATCAACCGCCGCCTGCATGCCACTGCCTACACCGTACCAGCCGGGAATCACCGCCCGCGCCTGGCTCCAGGCGAACACCCAGGGAATCGCACGCAGGTTGCCCAGCGCCGCGTCCTGGCCGAGCCGGCGCGATGGCCGCGAGCCCAGCGTCATCCGCTCGATCACGTCGATCGGCGTGGCCGTGCGGAAGTAATCCATGAAGCCGGACTGGCCGACGAAGCCACGGTAAACCTCGCTGCTGGCCGAGGCCACCGCGTCCATCACCGGCCGCCACTCATCCTCGCGCGGCTCGGCGGCACGCGGGCGCAGGCTGGCGCGCAGCACTGCACCGGTGGCCTGTTCCAGCGAGCGCAGCGCCAGCGCGCGGATGCCGTACTTGCGATGGATCACCTCGCCCTGCTCGGTCACCCGCAGGCGGCCATCGATGCTGCCGCGCGGCGACGCATCGACCGCGTGGGTGGTTTTGCCACCGCCACGGCTGATCGAACCGCCACGGCCATGGAAGAAGGTCAGCCGGATGCCGGCCTCGGCCGCCACTTCCAGCAGTTCCACCTGCGCGCGCTGCAGCCCCCAGCGCGACGCGGCGATGCCGCCGTCCTTGCTGCTGTCCGAATAGCCCAGCATCACCATCTGCACGTCCCCGCGCGCACGCAGATGGGCGCGATACACCGGGTCGGCCAGCAGGTCGCGCAGGGTCGCGGTGCCGCGCTTGAGGTCATCCACGGTTTCGAACAGCGGTGCGATGTCGAGCGGCACGCCGCCATCGGCATCGACCAGACCACCGCGCCGCGCCAGTGCCAGCACGGCCAGCACGTCGCCGCGATCGTGCGCCATCGAGATGATGTAGCTGCCCAGCGCATCGCCACCGTGGCGTGTGCGCGCATCGGCCAGTGCAGCGAACACCGCATCCAGCCGCTGGTTGCCCTCGTCATCGCCCTTGGGAAGCGGTACTTCGCCGCTGGCATGCGGGCCCAGCAGCCGTGCGCGGCCCAGCGCATCCAGCGCCTGCCAGGCCTCCTCGCCGCCCAGCACCGCGGCCAGCGCGCGCGCATGCACGCTCGATTCCTGGCGCACGTCCAGCCGCGCCAGATGGAAGCCGAACGTCTTCACCCGCCACAGCAGGCGCTGCACGGCAAAGCCACCGGCGTGCTCGCCACGGTTGGCGCGCAGGCTGTCGAGGATCAGCTGCAGGTCGTCGATCAGCTCGTCCGGGCCAGCATAGTTGCCTTCGCCATCATCCAGCGTGGCCTGCAGGCGCGCGCGCATGCGGTCGTTGAGCAGGCGGTACGGCATGTCGGCATGGCGTGGGCGCGACTGCACCTGCGGCAGCAGCTGCTGGTAATGCGCCACGCGCGCCTGCAGCGCATCACTCACGCCCACCCGCTCGGTAGACTGGCTGAGCAGGCTGGCCAGCTGCAGCAGTTCCTTCTGGTAGCGCCCGAGCACCGCCTGCCGCTGCGCATCCAGCGTGTTGCGGATGGTGGTCGCATCCACGTTCGGGTTGCCATCCATGTCGCCGCCTACCCACGTGCCGAAACGCAGCAGGCGCGGCAGCGGCAGCTCCTCGCCGTAGGTATCGCGCAGTGCCTGCTGCAGCGATTCGTACAGCACCGGAATCACGCGGTACAGCACCTGCACCAGATAGAAACCGACGTGCTCACGTTCGTCATCCACGGTGGGCCGCACCGGCGAGGAATCGGTGGTCTGCCACGACGCGGTCAGCGCCATGCGGAAGCGCGCGGCATCGGCGGCAGCTTCCCCCGGCGTGCGCTGGCCATCAAGGTTGTCGACCAGGCTGGCCACCATCAGCTGCTCTTTCTCCAGCAGCGCGCGGCGCACCGCCTCGGTCGGGTGGGCGGTGAACACCGGTTCGATGTCGATGCGCGGCAGCCACCGCGCCAGCTCGTCCAGGCCCACGCCCTGCGCCTTCAGGTGCTGCAGCGCATCCTGCAGGCCATCGGGCTGTGCGCCTGCGGTACCGGCACGCTGGTAGTCGCGGCGGCGGCGGATGCGATGCACGCGCTCGGCGATGTTGACCACCTGGAAGTAGGTGCTGAACGCCCGCACCATGGTCTCGGCCTGCTGCGGCGTGCGCCCGGCCAGGCCATCGGCCAGCTCGGACAGGGGCGCCTGGTTCTCGCGGCGGGCGATGGCGCGGGTGCGCACGTCTTCGACGTCGTCGAGAAACGCGGCCGAAACCTGTTCCACCAACAGGTCGCCGACCAGCGCGCCAAGCCGGCGCACGTCATCGCGAAGCGGAAGATCGGGAGAAGCGAATTCGATGCTGCTGCGGTACTCGTTCATCGGCGACGCACAGGCCTCGGTCAACGGATCCAGACCCCAAGCCTAAACCAGATTGCGCACCATGCTGCGACGCAAGAATGGTTTCATCTGCACGCATCCATGGCGGACGCAGCCGAGCATGGGCTCGGCTCTACAAGCGTCGTGGCGCGTGACACCGTGTAGCGCCCGAGCCCATGCTCGGGCGGCAGCGCAGCCGCACAGGCGGCCCCGTTGCGGGGGCCGCCCTCATGCAGGTATCAGCGCTTCTTCTTCGCCTTGCCCTGCTCGGCCGGGCCGATGGTCTGCTCCAGCCAGCGCTCGCTCTCGGCCAGCATGGTCATGATCGATTCGCGTGCGCGGTAGGCATGCGATTCGTTCGGCAGCATCACCAGCCGCGCGGTGCCACCCAGGCCCTTCACCGCGGCGAACATGCGCTCGCTCTGGATCGGGAACGTGCCGGAGTTGTTGTCGTCCACGCCGTGGATGAAGAGGATCGGATCCTTGATCCTGTTGGCGTAGTTGAACGGCGCCATCTTCTGGTAGACGTCCTGCGCCTGCCAGTAGTTGCGTTCCTCGGCCTGGAAACCGAACGGGGTGAGCGTGCGGTTGTAGGCACCGCTGCGCGCGATGCCGGCCTTGAACAGGCGGGTATGCGCCAGCAGGTTGGCGGTCATGAACGCACCGTAGGAATGGCCACCGATGGCGATGTGCTCGCGATCGGTCACGCCACGACGTACCACTTCATCCACCGCTGCCTGCGCGTTGGCCACCAGCTGTTCGATGTAGGTGTCGTTCGGCTCCTTGTCGCCCTCACCGATGATCGGCATCGACGGGCTGGCCAGCACCACATAGCCCTTGGCCAGGAACGCCTGCGGGCCCCAGTAGCTGACCGCATTGAAGCGGTACGGCGAATCGGTCACCTGGCTGGCCGCCGCCGCGCTCTTGAACTCGCCCGGGTAGGCCCACATCAGCAGCGGCCGCGGGCCGTCGCGCTTCGGGTCGTACCCCGGCGGCAGCAGCAGGGTCGCGGTCAGGTCGACGCCATCCTTGCGCTTGTAGCGGATCTGCTCCTTCTGCACGCCCTTCAGCTGCGGCAGCGGATGGGCGAAATGGGTCAGCGCGCGCGGTGCGGCACCGGCATCGGCCAGCGACTGCACGTAGAAGTTGGCCGGCTCATCCGGGCTTTCACGGCTCAGCAGCAGCGAGCTGCCCTGGTCGTCCAGCAGCGCCACCGGCGCGGCGTAGTTGGGCGCCTGCGAGTGGAACAGGCGGGTAGCCTTGCCACTGGCAATGTCGAAGCGGTCCACGAACGGGCGGTCGCCCTCCGGCGAAGCACCGGCACCGGCCAGGTACAGGCTGCCGCCATCCGGGCTGGTCTGCAGCAGCGAACGCCCGCGGTCGTCGCTGGACAACAGCGGCCGACCCGGATCGGAATAGCGGTCCTGCGCGTCACGATCCCACAGCAGGCGCGGCTCGGCACCGGCATTGTCCGGGGCAATCAGCCAGGTCCTGGTCTTGCGCGTCTTCCACCACGACTCGGTCAGCAGGGCCAGGTCGCCACGGCCCCAGTTGATGCCCACCAGACGGCTGCCGAGCTGGGCCAGGGTCACCGGCGGCTTGTCGAACGGCGCGGCCTGCATCAGCACCGCATCGCGTACCTTGGCCTCCCGGTTCGGATCACCACCGTCCTGTGCCTCGGCCCAGACCAGGGTGGCATCGGCATCACCCCGCCAGCTGATATCGCGCACGCCGGTCACTTCGGCGTCGTTGCCGGTTGGCAGGCCTTCCACCAGCGGGCGCACGGCCACGGTATGCACCAGCTTGCCGCTGGTACGGTCGATCACTTCGATGCGGCGCGGGAAACTGCTCACCGGCACCACATAGGAATACGGGCGCTGCACCGGCTGGCGCAGCACGAAGCGGCCATCGGGCGACACCGAGAAGCCCATGAAGATGCCGGCCGCGCCGATCGCGCGGGTGCTGCCGTCCAGGCCGACTTCCATCGGCTGGGTGGTGGCGTAGTAATCGAACTGGCGGGCGTCAGCTTCGTTCTTCAGCAGGTCCTGGTAGGTACGGATCGACACGACGCCGCCGCCCTGGCTGGTCTGCTGCACGGCCGGACCGGTCGGAATGCCGTCGGCGGCCGGGGCCGCACCGAGGTTGGCCGGGCGGGTGAACACCACCAGGCCGCGGCTGTCCGGCAGCCACTGGTAGCCGCTGCCGATCACCGTGTTCAGGCCGGCAGCCAGGCGACGGGCACTGCCACCGGCCACGTCCACCAGCCACAGTTCATTGGCGCCACTGGCGGCGTCGACCTGGTTGAAAGCCAGCCATTTCTGGTCCGGCGACCACATCAGACTGGCGATCCACAGCTTGGCGGGCAGTCCGCTGATCTGCCGTTCCTTGCCGTCGGCCACGTTCATCAGCCACAGCTTCTCGCCGAAGCTGAAGCGGCTGTCGGAGAACGTTCGCGGGTTGATGCGCAGGCCGGCCAGCTTCAGTTCCGGCTGCGCCACCACCTGGATCGACGGCAGCGACGGCATCTGCATCATCGCGGCCACGTCGCGGCGTGGCGACAGGTACAACGAGGGCGCACGCGGGGCGTCAACCACCGCCTGCAGCGCGGCCGAGGGCAGTTCATAGCCGGTGACGCCCTGGGCCTGTGCGGCCACGGGCTGCGGCGCGGCCGCCCAGGCCAGCGGAGCCACCGCCAGCAGTCCCATCGACAGGACCAGGCCGGTCCAGCGCCGTGTGCGGCGCGCGTGCATGCTCATCGTTCCACCTGTGTGATGCGTGAAAACACCGACATTAACAGTCTGTGCACGCGATCCCATCTGCCGATGGTTGGGTCATCCGACGCCATGCCGGGGCCGCGATATACTGGGGGTTCTCCCCTGCCGAGGGGCGCTGCGACCGGATCCCACGAGGCCCGGCCAGGCTCGGTAAGGTGGCTTTGTAACAACGGCGCCCGGCTAGATGCGAGCACCCGCTCGTCCACAACCGGAGCACACGAATGAATGCTGTTGCCAAGACCTTCTCCACCGAAGGTGATTACAAGATCCGCGATATCACGCTGGCCGACTGGGGCCGCAAGGAACTGGACATCGCCGAGCACGAAATGCCGGGCCTGATGTCGATCCGCCGCAAGCATGCCGCCAGCCTGCCGCTGAAGGGCGTACGCGTGACCGGTTCGCTGCACATGACCATCCAGACCGCGGTCCTCATCGAGACCCTGAAGGACATCGGCGCCGACGTGCGCTGGGCCTCGTGCAACATCTTCTCGACCCAGGACCACGCTGCCGCCGCCATCGCCGCCACCGGTACCCCGGTGTTCGCCTGGAAGGGCGAGACCCTGGAAGAGTACTGGGACTGCACCCTGGACGCGCTGACCTTCACCCTGGCTGACGGCACCCTGACCGGCCCGGAGCTGGTGGTGGACGACGGCGGTGACGTCACCCTGCTGATCCACAAAGGCTACGAGCTGGAAAACGGCAGCGACTGGGTCAACACCGCCTCGTCCTCGCACGAAGAACAGGTCATCAAGAACCTGCTCAAGCGCGTCGCCAAGGAGCGCCCGGGTTACTGGGGCCGCGTGGTCAAGGACTGGAAGGGCGTCTCCGAGGAGACCACCACCGGCGTGCACCGCCTGTACCAGCTGGCCCAGGCCGGCACCCTGCTGATCCCGGCAATCAACGTCAACGACTCGGTCACCAAGAGCAAGTTCGACAACCTGTATGGCTGCCGCGAGTCGCTGGCCGATGGCCTGAAGCGCGCGATGGACGTGATGCTGGCCGGCAAGGTTGCCGTGGTCTGCGGCTACGGCGACGTGGGCAAGGGCTGCGCCGCCTCGCTGCGTGCCTACGGTGCGCGCGTGATCGTCACCGAGATCGACCCGATCTGCGCCCTGCAGGCGGCGATGGAAGGCTATGAAGTCAACACCATCGAATCGACCCTGGGCCGTGCCGACCTGTACGTCACCACCACCGGCAACAAGGACATCATCCGCATCGAGCACCTGAGCGCGATGAAGGACCAGGCCATCGTCTGCAACATCGGCCACTTCGACAACGAGATCCAGGTCGATGCGCTGGTCGCGTTCCCGGGCGTGAAGCACGTCAACATCAAGCCGCAGGTGGACAAGTACATCTTCCCGAACGGCAACGCGATCTTCCTGCTGGCCGAAGGCCGCCTGGTGAACCTGGGCTGCGCCACCGGCCACCCGAGCTTCGTGATGTCCAACAGCTTCGCCAACCAGACCCTGGCACAGATCGACCTGTGGGCGAACAAGGACAGCTACGAGAAGAAGGTCTACCTGCTGCCGAAGAAGCTGGACGAGGAAGTGGCGCGCCTGCACCTGGAGAAGATCGGCGTGAAGCTGACCACCCTGACCCAGGAACAGGCCGACTACATCGGCGTGCCGGTGGAAGGCCCGTTCAAGCCGGACCACTACCGCTACTGATCGTGCCCGGGTCGGATCCCTTTCCGCAGGAAAGGGCTCTGCCCCCAGCAACGGATGCAGACAGAACGGGCGCCTTCGGGTGCCCGTTCTGCGTTTGCGCACGGCCGAACATCACGCATCCACCAGAGTGGGGGCCAGTAGCCTCGGTCAAGGCAACGCGCCCAGCACGCGCTACGATGCCCCCATGACCCCGGCCATCAACCTGCTCAAGCGCGAGAAGATCGCCCACACCGTGCGCAGCTACGTGCACGACGCCCACGCCGAATCGTATGGCGGCGAAGCCGTCGACAAGCTCGGCCTCGACCCGGCCCAGGTGTTCAAGACCCTGCTGGCCAGCACCGAGGCACACGAACTGCTGGTGGCGATCGTACCGGTGGCCGGCCAGCTGGACCTGAAGGCCTTGGCCGAAGCGGCCGGCTGCAAGAAGTGCGAGATGGCCGCCGCCGACGCAGCGCAGCGCGCGACCGGCTACCTGGTCGGCGGCATCAGCCCACTGGGGCAGAAGAAGCGCCTGCGCACCTTCCTGGACGCCAGTGCGCAGGCATTGCCCGCGCTGCATGTCAGCGCCGGTCGCCGCGGCCTGGAAGTGGAACTGGCGCCGGCTGACCTGCTGCGGCTGACAACCGGCCACTACGCTGCCATCGGCAAGGCACGTTGATGCGCTGGCCGTGGTCCGCAGTACCGATTCCCCGGCTCGACGATGCACAGGCCGATGTGCTGCTGCAGGACCTGTTGTCGCGCGACGCAACGCGCATCACCGATGCCGCACGCACCGTCGCCCGATTGTTCACTCCCGCATCCCTGGAGGCGTTGAGCGCGCATGTGGATACGATTGAACGCAGCTGCCAGGGCGTCGCCCTTGGCGGCATGCTGATCAGCAACCAGGCTCACCTCAAGGCGGCCCTGCAACGGCTGCGCCACTGGCAGGCGCGCGAAGGCTGCCTGTGTGCGCTCTACCCTTCCTACGTGTTCTTCAACCCCGAGCCGCTGCTGGAACAAGGTCACGTGCAGCTGCGTGCACGGGGCGAAGCGGAGGACGGCTGGGGCGAATGCTACCGGCTGACGTGCACCTGCTGCGCGCAGCCATGGAGCGCGACCGAGCGCGAGTACCACTACCGCTGGTGGGAGTGGAAGGCCGAGCCCGCCCTGCAGACGCCCTAGTTGAGCTTGAACGTGACCGTTCCGCGTATCAGGCTCATGTTTGGCGCCTTGTCCGCCGCTTCACGCTCATAACGCCAGTCACGCGCGTGCTTGAGCGCCGCCGCATCGAGCAGTGGGTACGCACTGGACCGGGACAGGATGATCGCCTGGGTCTTGCCCTGTGCATCCAGCAGCAGCATCAGCTCGACAACGCCCTCCTGGGCTTCGCGCATGGCGGCCGCAGGATACATCGGGACCGACGAGAGCCGCCGCTGGTGCCAGCCTCCTTCCCGTGCAATCAACGGCGTGCTGGAAGAGAGTGGGCAACGCGCAGGCATCTGCAGGTCGAAGCCCGCAGCCCCTTGCGAAGGCCGGGTGGTGGCTGGCGCACCACAGGCGATCGCCGACACGCTCTGGAGCAACGACTGCTGACGCGAAAGCGCTGCTGCGTCATCCGCTTCCACATGGAACGTGCAACGCCCCGAGGTTGCCTGCGCCTGCAGTGAACCCACGCCCGCGTCGCGGATCTGCGTCACGTCGGACAGGGACCCACAGGCTGCGCCTGCATCGTACTTTGCTGCCGAGCTTTCACATGCGGCCAGCAGGCCTGCGGCGACCCATGCGAACAGCATCCAATGTCGAACATCCATCCCTGTGCTCCCTGCGTTGATTCACCGCCATGGTAGCGCTCCACTGCCGTTACCCTCTTCGCATGCCGGCTGTCCGGCCACAGCGTGGGCTCAGGGCCGCCAGTTGGCGTTGTTCTCCCAGAACGCCACCGAGCGCCGGTAAGCCTCGCGATCCAGCGGCACGCCGGACCCGCCCTCCTCTACGCCCAGTGCGTTGCGCATCATCGTGATCGGCGCCATCGGCACCTCTTCCGGTTCCGCGGTGTAGATGCAGCCGACAATGCCCCAATCGGCCTCGATCGGTGAACCTTCCTTCGCCAGCTGCTCGGCGCTGTACAGGATCACCACCAGATAGTTCGCACGCGGGGACTCCACGCCTTCGAACCAGCGCACCAGCACCGGCAGCTCGTCACGATTGCGCGCCTCATAGCCACTGCGCAGCTGGTGGCGGTTGGCCTCGGTGATCGGCACCGTCAGGCAGCGCGTGCTGGTCCAGTTGTCGTAGACGAACAGCTTGCAGAACGGCGCGTAGCCATCGAGCACCTTCAGTGGCGCGTGCGCATTGAGGTGTGCCTCGAACTGCTCGGCAGTGCAGTCCTGGATGGTGTTGCCGCGTGGCACGCGTGGGAACAGGCGGGGACGGGCGAAATCGGTGAGGACGATGGACATGGCGTGGTGCAACGTGGGAATCCGCTGCACAGGGTAACCGCTGGCCGCCCCTACAACGCCATCCGCTCGCGCAGTTCCCGCGCCTGCCGCCGCGACACCTCCACCTCGCTGCCGTCGTCCAGCATCAGGTCGTACCCATCGCCGATGCTGGGCGTCACGCAACGGATGCGGCGCAGGTTGACCAGGGTATTGCGGTTGGCACGGAAGAACAGATCCTGCGGCAGGCGTGCTTCCAGCGCGCTCAGGCTGCGGGCCAGCAAGGCGTTCTGGTCACGGAACCACAGCCGCGTGTAGTTGCCGTCCACCACCAGCCGGCGGATCTCCGAGACGGCGACGAACCAGCAGCGTTCGCCCTCACGCACGAACACCTGGTCCTGCGCGGCCAGCGTACTGCGTGACTGCGGCGCTTCGGCCTGCACGGCCTCGCGCTGGCGCGCCCGCTCCAGCGCCTCCAGTAAGCGTGGCGCCTCGACAGGCTTCACCAGATAATCCAGCGCATTGGCCTGGAACGCGCGCACGGCGTAGGTATCGTAGGCAGTGACGAACACCACCGCCGGCACCGTTTCCAGGCCGTCCAGCACATCGAAACCACTGCCGGAAGGCATCTGCACGTCCAGCAGCACCAGGTCCGGCGCCAGCGTGGCGATCGCCTCGCGCGCGGCAGGCACATCGTCGGCCTCACCCACGCACTGCACCCATGGCAGCGCCGTCAACAGCGTACGCAGCTCCTGCCGCGCCAGCCGGGCGTCATCGACAATCAGCACACGCAGTACGCCACTCATTGCGGAATCTCCAGAAGGGCCTGCATGCGGTCGCCGATCGGCTGCAGGGTGAAACGGCCACGCGAACCGAGCTGCGCACGCAGATAGGCCAGGCCGACGCCATGCCCGTCGGCAGGCTCGCTGGCGTTGCCCAGCGGGTTGTCCACCTGCAGTCGCAAGACATCGCTGTCCAGCGTGACCTGGATCTGCACCTCGCCACCACCGGGGCGGCTGGCAATGCCGTGCTTGATCGCATTCTCCACCAGCAGCTGCAGGACCATCGCCGGCAACTGCGCCTGCAGGGCGTCAGCATCGATGCGCCGAGCTACCTGCAGGCGCTGCTCGAAGTGGATGGCTTCGATCGCCAGATAGTCGTCCACCACCGCCAGTTCTTCGGCCAGCGTGACCTGCTCGCTGCGGTTGTGCGCCAGCGCTTGGCGCAGCGTGCGCGACAGGCGCGTGACCATGTCGCGGGCGCGCTCGGGGTCTTCCAGGATCAGCGCGCGCAGGTTGTTCAGCGCGTTGAACACGAAGTGCGGATTGAGCCGTGCGCGCAGTGCATCGCGTTCCAGCGCGCTGCGTTCGGCTTCGGCGCGCAGGCGCGCCAACTCACTGTGGCGGGCTCGGCGCAGGCCATGCAGGCCGGCCCACAGTCCGGTCCACATCAGCAGGAACAGCGCGGTGTTCATCCAGTACACCAGCAGCGAAGACCACCGGTAATCCGCGTGGCCGCCGGGCAGCTGCACCCAGCCCAGTGCCAGCGCCGGTAGCAGCAGCGCGGCAGTTGCCACCTGCGCGACGCTGGCGCCGGCCACCACACCGGCGGCCAGTTTCAACACCAGGCTGCCCAGGCTCCCCTCCCACCAGCGCTGGCGCAGTGCCACCGCGCGCAGCATGCCGCTGCACATCCACAGGCAGGCGGCTACGCTGACGGTGATCAGCACGATGCCGCTGAACACCACGCCGCCGCCGATCCGCATCCCTGCCCACAGCCCGTACATCGCGTAGCCGGCCCAGGCCAGCGCATTGAGCGTCCAGAAGCGGCGGGATGAGGTGGTGGCGTCCATGCGGACTCTCGGCGGTGGCAGGAGGGCAGACAAGGGTCAGGGGTGCGCGGCGAGGAAACGCTGCACCTGCTGCTGCAGCCAGCGCGGATCATCCCACATCAGGAAGTGGAACCCCTGCGCGCTCATCGCGATCTGCACGCCCTGCAGTTTCGCGTACTGCGCCTGGAACACCGCGCGGGTGCTTTCTTCGGTACCGCCCATCGGCTGGTAACCGGCCCAGCTGCCCAGTACCAGCGTCGGTGCGCTGACGGAGGCGATGCTGTCACGCAGGTCGGTGGTCATCACCCCGTGCATGGCGTCGGCGGTGGTCTGTCGGTCACTGCTCTCGCCCCAGCGGCCCAGCTCGGCCTGGCGCTGCGGATCACGGGTCATGCCCGGCAGGCCGGCTTTCAGCTGCGCCTGCCACTGCGCGGCGTCGGCGGCGAGCATGCCCTTGCGCAGCTGGTCGGCCATCGGCCGCACGCTGTCTGCGGTGGCGTTCGGGTCACGCGCCGCCGGCAGGAACGGCAATGCATCAACCACCACCAG
Source organism: Stenotrophomonas sp. 57 (assembly GCF_030291075.1). Taxonomy (NCBI): domain Bacteria; kingdom Pseudomonadati; phylum Pseudomonadota; class Gammaproteobacteria; order Lysobacterales; family Lysobacteraceae; genus Stenotrophomonas; species Stenotrophomonas sp. 57. The sequence continues at coordinate 738,104 of NZ_CP127407.1, read as the reverse complement.
CGCGCTGACCGCCTTCGGCTCGGCCTGCGCCATCTGCAGGCCCAGCAGGCCGCCGAGGCTGTGGCCGATCACCACCACCGGGCCCAGGTGCTGGTCGTGCAGGTAGGCCAGCAACTGGCCGCGCACCGCCGACAGGAACTCGGCCGGGCGCGGATCGGCGGGCGCTGCGCCGGCAAAGCCCGGCAGCTGCACCAGGTGGCACTGCACGTTCTCCAGCGCCAGGCAGGTCTCGCGCCAGACCTCGGCGCTGCTGTTGAGGCCGGGGATCATCAGCAGCGGGCGGCCCTTGCCGACCACCTCGACCTGCACCTTGCCGGTGCCTGAGGCCGCCGCCGCATGGGCCGGACCGGAGCCAAGCACGGCCATCGCCATGCCGATCATCGCCAGCCGGGCCAGCGCCTTCAGTGCGTACCAGAGTGCCAGGAAGATCTTCATCGTCTGCTCCTTCGTCGGGTGGATGTTGCCGGGATGGGAGCAGCGTGGGCCGGGCCGAGGCGTACCGGTTGCGATTCCGGAGCAGCGGCCGCACGGCGGGGCGAACGGTCGCGGCTCGGGGTTGACGGACCCTCACGCAGTCGTCAAACATCTATCTTGATGAAGCGATATACTGCTTCGTACTTGCCGCCGCCGCCCGCGCCATGACCGCCATCAGCTTCGAGTTCTATCCGCCCAAGACCGACGAACAGCGCAGCCAGCTGGACCGTGCCGCGGCCAAGCTGAAGGACTACGATCCGCAATACGTGTCGTGCACCTTCGGTGCCGGCGGCTCGACCCTGAGCTATACCTCCGAGACGGTACGCCACCTCAACCAGCACCACGGGTTCGACGCGGCGCCGCACCTGTCGTGCGTGGGCGGCACCCGCCAGGAGATCCGCGAGCTGCTCAAGCTGTACCGCGCCATCGGCTGCCGTCGCCTGGTCGCACTGCGCGGTGACCTGCCCTCGGGCATGGGCTTCCCCGGCGACATGCGCTATGCCGCCGAGCTGATCGCCTTCATCCGCGCCGAGCATGGCGATGCGTTCCACATCGAAGTGGGTGCGTATCCGGAGACGCACCCGCAGGCGAGCGATGCGCTGGCCGACCTGAAGCACTTCAAGGCCAAGATCGATGCCGGTGCCGACGCGGCGATCACCCAGTATTTCTTCAACCCGGATGCCTACTTCCACTTCGTCGATGAAGTGCGCCGGCTCGGTGTGCAGGTGCCGATCACGCCGGGCATCATGCCGATCGCCAACTTCAGCCAGCTGCGCCGCTTCTCCGAACAGTGCGGCGCGGAGATTCCGCGCTGGATCAGCCGCAAGATGCAGGCCTACGGCGATGACGCCGAATCGGTGCGTGCGTTCGGCACTGAAGTGGTGGCCAGGCTGTGCCAGCGCCTGATCGAAGGCGGCGCACCCGGCCTGCATTTCTATACCTTGAACCTGGCCAAGCCGACCACCTCGGTGCTGAAACTGCTGCAGGGCTGAAAGCACGCCCTGCGGACCTGATCGGCGCTACCCTTTCTGGATGATCCGCCTTTCCCTCCTGCTGGTGCTGTTGCCGCTGTGCGCGATGGCCCCTGTTGCCCATGCGCAGTCCCCGCGCCTGAACCGCTGCACCGATGCGCAGGGCCAGAGCGTCTACACCGACCGTCCCTGCGACAGCGTGGGTGCCCGGTCGCGGCTGCCGCCCCCCGCCCCCGCCGGCAACACTGCACCGCGCGACACATTGGGTGCGCGCTGCCCACGCCGGCTGAGCGAGCTCGTGGACGCATTGCGCAACGGCATCCTCAGCAACGATGTGAACCGGCTCTCTTCGCTGTACCTGTGGGGTGCGGTGTCGGACGCGGGGGCGCAGCGCATCCTTGGCCAGCTGGAATCGCTGGCACGGCGACCGCTGGTGGACGTGGTGCCGGTGTATCCGCGGCACGATCAGGACGTTCTGCAGGACGAGGGTCAGAGCCCTGCTGCGCAGGGATCCGACCCTGAGCCGCCAGCGGCGCGGCATCCAGTCGGCCTGCGCCTGGAGCAGACCCTGCCGGGCAGCGTGGCGCGCGCCTCGACGGTGCTCGGGCTGCGGCGGCAGTACGGGTGTTTCTGGATCACGTTGTGATCGGGAGGGGTCGGATCCCGTTCCAACGGAATGGGCCCTGACCCCGGGTTCCAGCGGGGGTCAGAGCCCCGCGTTGCGGGGATCCGACCCTGGCATCACTCCGGCCACAACCCGCGAATGGCCGCGATGCCCTGCCCGCCGTGGCGGCGCGCTTCGGTGATGTGGCCGCGACCCATGCCACCCAGGGCGTAGATCGGCAGTGACACCTGCGCACGCAGCTCGGCGAAGGCGTCCCATCCCAGCGGCACGGCATCCGGATGACTGTCCGTGGCCTGCACCGGGCCGAGCACGGCGAAGTCGCAGCCCAGCTGCTGTGCGGCCTGCAGCTGCGGCAGGTCGTGGCAGGATGCGGCCACCAGCTGTCCTTCGGGGAGTGGACGCTGCGACAGCTCCAGCAACTGCTGGCTGCCCAGGTGCACGCCCACGCCCAGTGCGCGTGCCAGTTCGATATCGCGGTTGAGCAGCCATTGCACGCCGCTGCGGCGATGCGCACGCACGGCCTGCTCGACCATCGCCTGCCGCTGTGGATGCCCCGGCGGCAGGCGCAGCTGGATGCGCTGCTGGCCGTTCGCTACCGCGCGCTGCAGCTGCGCGTGCCAGTGCTGCACGCCGCCATCATCGTCGGCCGGCGCGGGGGTGATCAGGTAGCGGTCGGGCTGGCGCAGGGCGGCCACTACCGGCAGATCGGCCGGTGGCATCGAATAGCGGCCCAGCTTGTCCGGCGCCACCCAGGTGATCGCCTGTCCTTCGCGTCCGCGCGGGGTCCCCTTCCAGCTGCGCACGTGGCGCACCTCCAGGGTCAGGTGCTTGTCCGGGTAACGCTGCGGCACGTCCATCAGCCACTCGCCGACATCGGCCTCGATGCCCAGTTCCTCGCGCAGCTCGCGCACCAGCGCCTGCTCGGAGGTCTCCCCGGATTCGCGCTTGCCGCCCGGGAACTCCCACAGGCCGGCCATGTCGCGGTTCTCGGTTCGGCGGTTGAGCAGGACGCGGCCACGCGCGTCGGTGATGACGGCGGCCACGACATGGATCGATCGGGTCGGGGAAGGCATGGGGGAAGCATGCCCAGAACAGGGCGACCCGCGCAATCGCGGATCCGGCCAGAATCAGGCGCCGCAAAGGAAAAGCCCCGCTTTCGCGGGGCTCTTCGGGATCAGCTCAGCTGGCCGTGGCAGTGCTTGTACTTCTTGCCACTGCCGCACGGGCAGGGATCATTGCGACCGATCTTCGGCTCATCGCGCTGCAGCTGTGCCACACCCTGGCGCTCGGCCTCCACCTGCGCCGCTTCCTCGTCGGCGCTGTAGCTGCCGGCGTCCTGGTGCCGGAACTGCGACTGGCTCAGGCGGGCTTCCACCTGCTGGCGTTCGGCCGCTTCCAGCGCCTGCACTTCCTCGTCGCTGCGGATGCGCACGCGCGACAGCAGGGTCACCACTTCGCGCTTGACGTTTTCCAGCATGTCCGAGAACAGCTCGAAGGCTTCCTTCTTGTATTCCTGCTTCGGCTGCTTCTGCGCATAACCACGCAGGTAGATGCCCTGGCGCAGGTAGTCCATGCGGGCCAGGTGCTCCTTCCAGCTCTGGTCCAGCACGGTCAGCATCACGTGCTTCTCCAGCGCGCGCATGGTCTCTTCGCCCACGCCGGCTTCCTTCTCTGCGAAGTGCTGGTTCACGCGTTCCTGCACCTTGGCGGCGATGGCTTCGGCGTCCAGTTCCTCGTGTTCCTTGACCAGGTCGGTCAGCGACATCTGCAGGCCGAAGTCCGACTCCAGGGTCGCCTCCAGGCCACGCAGGTCCCACTGCTCGTCGATCGAGTTCGGCGGCACGAAACGGGCGACCACATCGAAGATCACGTCGTCGCGGATGCCATCGACGTTGGCCTTCACCGACTCGGCATCCAGCAGCTCGTCGCGCTGGGCGTAGATCACCTTGCGCTGGTCGTTGTTGACGTCGTCGAAGTCCAGCAGGTTCTTGCGGATGTCGAAGTTGTGGGCCTCGACCTTGCGCTGCGCCTTCTCGATCTGGCGGCTGACCAGGCGGTCCTCGATGACGTCGTCTTCCTTCATGCCCATCATGCGCATGGCCTTCTGCACCCAGTCGGAGGCGAAGATGCGCATCAGGTTGTCTTCCAGCGACAGGTAGAAGCGGGACGAACCCGGGTCACCTTGGCGGCCCGAACGGCCACGCAGCTGGTTGTCGATACGGCGGGACTCGTGGCGCTCGGTGCCGACGATGTGCAGGCCGCCCGCAGCCTTCACCGCGTCATGGCGCTTCTGCCATTCGGCCTTGACCGCCGCCTTCTGCTCGTCGGTCGCGCCTTCGCCCAGCTCGTGGATTTCCGCTTCCAGCGAACCGCCCAGCACGATGTCGGTACCACGACCGGCCATGTTGGTGGCGATGGTCACGGCTGCCGGACGACCGGCATTGGCGACGATGGTCGCTTCGCGATCATGCTGCTTGGCGTTGAGCACTTCGTGCTTCACGCCCGCCTTGCGCAGGTGCTCGGACAGCATTTCCGAGGTTTCGATCGAGGTGGTACCCACCAGCACCGGCTGGCCGCGCTTGGCGCACTCTTCGATGTCGGCCAGCACCGCATTGAACTTGCCCTTGCGGTTGAGGAACACCTGGTCCGGGCTGTCCTTGCGGATGGTCGGACGGTTGGTCGGGATCACCACCACTTCCAGGCCGTAGATGCTCTGGAACTCGAATGCTTCAGTGTCGGCCGTACCGGTCATGCCGGACAGCTTCTTGTACATGCGGAACAGGTTCTGGAAGGTGATGCTCGCCAGCGTCTGGTTCTCGCGCTGGACCGGCACGCCTTCCTTCGCTTCCACCGCCTGGTGCAGGCCATCGGACCAGCGGCGGCCGGCCAGGGTGCGACCGGTGAACTCATCGACGATGACCACTTCGCCGTCGCGCACGATGTAGTCCACGTCACGCTGGTAGATGGCGTGAGCGCGCAGGGCGGCGTTGAGGTGGTGGACCACGGTCAGGTTCTGCGCCGCGTACAGGCCTTCGGTCTCGCCGTCGAGGATGCCGGCTTCCACCAGCAGCTGCTCGGCGTGCTCCATGCCCGCTTCGGACAGGTGCACCTGCTTGCCCTTCTCGTCTACCCAGAAGTCGCCTTCGCCGTCTTCCACTTCCTGCTTGACCAGGTGCGGCACGACACGGTTGACGCGGATGTACAGCTCCGGGGAATCGTCGGCCGGGCCGGAGATGATCAGCGGGGTACGCGCTTCGTCGATCAGGATGGAGTCGACTTCGTCGACGATGGCGTAGTGCAGGCTGCGCTGGTAGCGGTCGGCCTTGGACAGCGCCATGTTGTCGCGCAGGTAGTCGAAACCGAATTCGTTGTTGGTGCCGTAGGTGATGTCGGCGGCATAGGCTTCGCGCTTGTCGCTGTGCGGCATGCCCGGGTACACCACGCCCACGCTCAGGCCCAGCCAGTTGTACAGCTTGCCCATCTGCGCGGCGTCGCGGCGGGCCAGGTAGTCGTTCACGGTGACCACGTGCACGCCCTTGCCTTCCAGCGCGTTGAGGTACACCGGCAGGGTCGCCACCAGGGTCTTGCCTTCACCGGTGCGCATTTCTGCGATCTTGCCCAGGTGAAGCACCATGCCGCCGATCAGCTGCACGTCATAGTGGCGCATGCCCAGCACGCGGCGGCCGGCTTCGCGGCAGACCGCGAACGCTTCCGGCAGCACCTTGTCCAGGGCTTCACCGCCAGCGATGCGCTGCTTGAACTCCGGCGTCTTGGCCTGAAGCTGCTCGTCGGAAAGCTTCTCGATCTCCGGCTCCAGCGCATTGATCTTGGCGACGATGCGGTTGAGCTGGCGCAGCTGTCGTTCGTTACGACTGCCAAATACGCGGGTAAGCAGGCTGTTGATCATTGAAGGAACCGGGTTGGATGGACACGACGCCCGGCCTCCCCCTTGGGATCCGTCCGCCGCAAACGAAACAGGGCGCCTGGCGCCCTGTCGATGGCAACACCCATTGTAGCTTGGGACGGGCGGCTGAGGTTTCAACCCTTTGGAGAGGGGGTCAGGGCCGTTCCGCGTTGCGGAAGGGATCCGCCCCCGTGCTCGATCGGGGTCGGATCCCATTCACCATGGCGAATGGGCTCTGACCCCAGGCCTGGAATCAACCCCGGCTGACGCGGCCGACCGGCGTGTTGCCGCCGTCGCCGAGGAACTTGCGCGGGTTGACCACGTTGCCGTTTTCCCACACCTCGAAGTGCACGTGGGCGCCGGTCGAACGACCGGTGGAGCCTGCCTTGGCAACTTCCTGCCCGGCACGGACCAGATCGCCGACCTTCACCACCAGGCGCGAATTGTGCGCGTAGCGGGTGACATAGCCATTGCCATGGTCGACGTCGACCACGTTGCCATAGCCGCCCTTCACACCGGCGAAGCTGACCACGCCTTCGGCCACGGCCATCACCGGGTCACCGACCTTGGCGTGGAAATCCATGCCCTTGTGGGTGGCGGCGCCGCGGCCGAACGGGTCAGCACGGGTGCCGAAGCCGGAGGTCACGTAGCTGTTGCGGATCGGCATGCGCGAGGGCACGGCGTTCTGCTGCAGCTGGTGGTCGAACATCAGCGATTCCATCACCGACAACTGGCGGCCTGAAGCAGCGAAGCGCTGCTCCAGCACCTGTAAGTCGGCGTTGACGTCCTTGACCGGGATGTCGCTGGTCGGGCCGCCGGCATCGCCATCACCGAGGCCAGGCGTCTCGTTGAAATCGAATTCGCCGTCTTCCAGCTTGCCCATCTGGGTCAGCCGTTCGCCCAGCGCGTTGAGGCGGGTGGCCTGCGCCTGCAGCTCGCCGAGGCGGGCCGCGAGTGCATTGACCTGGGTCTGCGCATCGCGCTTGACCTTGGCCAGCTCCGCATCCTGGCGCTCGACCTTGGCCTGCAGCCGGGAATCATTCAGCGCGCTGGCGCCAATGCCGCCAGCAAGGCCGATAATGCAGCCTACCCCGAGCACGCTGCCCAGCAGGGCGCGGGGGCGGTCCTCGAAATAGAACCGCAAACGCGTGATCGGCGACGATTTGGCCTGTCCTTCACGCGTTTTGATTACGATCTTTTTGAATGCCATCAGTGAGTTTTCATGTCTGAGCCGAAATCCAGCGTTCGCCCCGCGTCAGTGCCGAAGCCGGCGCTGGATGCGGTGATGGCGGACAAAAGCGGGAACCCGCTGCGGCGTGCCTTGTGGCTCGACGCGCTGGACCGTCAGTTGCGCCCCCAGTTGCCGCCACCTCTGCGCAGCCGTTGCCGGCTGGCCAATGTGGACGGGGAACACCTCGTTTTTCTCGTCGAGTCCCCGGTCTGGCATGCCAAGTTGCGGCTTGCCGAAGCCCAGTTGCTCGACGCGGCCCGTTCCATCGGGCTGAAGGCCACCAGGGTGACCATCAAGACTGCGTCCACCACTCCCTCACGCTCCCCAGCGATCGACAACCGGAATGGCCCCCACGCAGTTTCAGCCGCCACGCACAAAGGGCTACGCGACGCCTTGGCTTGCCTGCAGGACGTTCCTTCGAAGCTGAAGAAGCGGTCCTGACGACAACGGAGCATCCGGCTCCGCTCCCCGTCGCGCGTGTCACCACGGCGTGAAACATTTCGGGGGCCGGGTCGCATCCTAGCTGCCATCCGGGGGGCTGTCGTTAGATTGTTGTTAAAACCGCGTTAAATTCAGGCTTCCGATCCAACAGGTTCACAAAACCGTGACCTCGAACCGGCCCTGGCGGCGGTCAAGCATGCTGAATGCGGTGCGCGTTGCGGAAACAACAACGCCGCCCTTTCAGGCGGCGCTTTTTTCTTTCAATTCAACAACCTGCAAGAATCAGGCGTAGGCCGGCGTGGCGTATTCGACCGGATCCGGCGTGGCCGGCGAGTCGAAGCTGACCCATTCCCAGGCCGTGGCGTCGGCCATCAGCGCGCGCACCAGCTTGTTGTTGAGCGCGTGGCCCGACTTGAAGCCCTCGTAAGCGCCCAGCACCTGGCCACCGGCCAGATAAAGGTCGCCGATCGCGTCGAGGATCTTGTGGCGCACGAATTCGTCGGCGTAACGCAGGCCGTCTTCGTTGAGCACGCGGAATTCGTCCAGCACGATTGCATTGTCCATCGAACCGCCCAGGCCCAGGTTGCGCTCGCGCATGTATTCCAGGTCGCGCATGAAGCCGAACGTGCGGGCGCGGGAGATTTCCTTGGTGTAGGCCAGCGTCGAGAACTCGATTTCCTGGCGCGACTGCTTGGCCGGGATCATCGGGTGGTCGAACTGGATGGTGAATCCCAGCTTGTAGCCCTCGTAGGGGGTGAAGCGGGCCACCTTGTCGCCCTCGGTCACTTCCACGGTCTTCAGCACGCGGATGAAGCGCTTGGGCGCATCCTGCTCCACGATGCCCGCCGACTGCAGCAGGAACACGAACGGGCCGGCCGAACCGTCCATGATCGGCAGCTCGGCCGAGGACAGTTCAACGATGATGTTGTCCACACCCAGGCCGGCCAGCGCCGACATCAGGTGTTCGACGGTCTGGATCTTGGCGTCGTTGCAGGTCAGGCCGGTGCACAGGGTCACTTCGGTGACCAGCTCGGCCTTGGCCGGCACTTCCACGACCGGGTCCAGGTCCACGCGACGGAACACGATGCCATGGTTGACCGGTGCCGGGCGCAGGGTCATGTAGACCTTGTCACCGCTGTGCAGGCCAACGCCGGTGGCGCGGATCGTGTTCTTGAGGGTGCGTTGCTGGATCATGGGGGATGGACCGGAAGTGACACATTAGATTAACACGCGCGGTCCCCTACCCCGGCTGAAAGGCAGGCAGGACACACCGGCGCGCCAATGGGGCGCACATGAAGCAAGGCGGCCGGGCCCATCCTGGCCCGGCGCCCGCGTTTTCAGGACATGGTGGCGCAACCCGGGGAGGACAACCCCGGGCCGCGCCGCTCAGTCCGCCTGGCGGCGCAGGAACGCCGGGATGTCCAGGTAGTCGTTCGGCAGTTCCGCTGCAGCCGGGGCCGAAGAGGCCGGGGCCGACGGGGTCGAAGCGGCCGCGGTATCGCTGCTGGCGCGACGCAGGCCCAGGCCCATGCCGCCGACGGCCTTGGACACGGCATCGCCGCCGTTGTCGAAGTCGCCGAACTCCGGCTGGCCGGTGGTGGCGTTGCGGACCAGCTTGATCGGCGCACGCTCGCCCGGACGCTGGGTCTTGCTGGCCGACACGCGGTTCAGGCCGGTGGCCACCACGGTCACGCGCACTTCGTCCTGCATGTCCGGGTCGAGCACGGTGCCGACCACCACGGTGGCGTCTTCGGACGCGAAGCCGTCGATGGTACGGCCGATCTCGTCGAACTCGGCCATGGTGAAGTCGGCGCCGGCGGTGATGTTGACCAGGATGCCGTTGGCACCGGCCAGGTTCACGTCGTCCAGCAGCGGGTTCTGGATGGCCGATTCGGCGGCGGCCTGGGCGCGGTCATCGCCACGGGCGGTACCGGTACCCATCATCGCCAGGCCCATTTCGGACATGACGGTGCGCACGTCGGCGAAGTCGACGTTGATCAGGCCCGGACGCACGATCAGGTCGGCGATGCCCTGCACGGCGCCCTGCAGCACGTCGTTGGCGGCACGGAAGGCCTGGATCATGGTCGCGTTGCGGCCCAGCACGGTGATCAGCTTCTCGTTCGGGATGGTGATCAGCGAGTCGCAGTGCTGGCTCAGTTCCTCGATGCCCTTCAGCGCCACCTGCATGCGGCGACGGCCTTCGAACGGGAACGGCTTGGTGACCACGGCCACGGTCAGGATGCCCATTTCCTTGGCCAGCTGCGCCACCACCGGTGCGGCGCCGGTGCCGGTGCCGCCGCCCATGCCGGCGGTGATGAACACCATGTCCGCGCCCTGCAGCGCGTCCATGATGCGCTCACGGTCTTCCAGCGCGGCCTGGCGGCCGACTTCCGGGTTCGCGCCTGCGCCCAGGCCCTTGGTCACGTTGGTACCCAGCTGCAGCTGCAGCTTGGCACCGCAATTCTTGATGGCCTGCGAGTCGGTGTTGGCGGTGATGAATTCCACGCCGTCCACTGCCGAGTTGACCATGTGCGCCACGGCATTGCCGCCGCCGCCGCCCACGCCAACCACCTTGATCACCGCATTGGGTGCCATCTTTTCGATCAGTTCAAAATGCGCCATGTCCGTGTCCTCGTTGTATCCGCTTGTCGGTGGCATGGACGGTCGGGCCTCCTGCCTTTGCGTGTCATGTTGCCGATGCGGCTGTGTGGGTTGTGTGTTGCGTTGTTGCCGTCTATTGCAGGTACTGCGACCGGGTACGCCCGGGTGTTGCAGGTTCCGCGTCAGAACTCGCCGCGGAACCAGGTCTTCAGTTTCTTGAACATGCTTCCGGCGCGCCCGGTCGGCAGCGACGGGCGACGCGGGTGCTCGATCTGGCTGCCCATCAGCAGCAGGCCCACACCGGTGGCATGCACCGGGTTGCCGACTACTTCGCCGAGGCCGGTGACGTGCTGCGGAATGCCCACGCGCACCGGCATCTGCAGCATTTCCTCGGCCAGCTCGACCACGCCTTCCATCTTCGAAGCGCCACCGGTCAGCACCATGCCGGCGCGCACCAGTTCCTCAAAGCCGGAGCGCCGCAGTTCGGCCTGCACCATCTCGAAGATCTCCTCGTAACGGCCCTGCACCGCCTGCGCCAGCGAATGGCGCGGCATGCGACGCGGCGGGCGGTCGCCCACCGACGGCACCTGGATGCTTTCCTCGGCGGTGGCCAGCTGGGCCAGGGCGCAGGCATAGCGCACCTTGATCTGCTCGGCTTCCGGGGTCGGCGTGCGCAGCATGTGCGCGATGTCGTTGGTCACGTGGTCGCCGGCGATCGGCAGCGAGGCGGTGTGGCAGATCGCGCCCTGCACGAACACCGCGATGTCGGTGGTGCCGGCGCCCATGTCGACCAGCACCACGCCGAGTTCGCGTTCGTCTGCGGTCAGCACGGCCACGCTGGAGGCCAGCGAGGACAGCACCAGGTCATCCACCTGCAGGCCGCAGCGCTGCACGCACTTGCTGATGTTGGCCGCGGCCGACTGCGCGCACACCACCAGGTGCGCATGCACCTCCAGGCGCACGCCGGTCATGCCGACCGGGTTGCGGATGCCTTCCTGCGAGTCGTCCAGCACGTACTCGCGCGGGATCGCGTGCAGGATCTTCTGGTCGGCCGGAATCGCCACCGCCTTGGCCGCATCAAGCACGCGATCCAGGTCGCCCCAGGTCACTTCCCCGTCGCGGATCGGCACGATGCCCGGCGAGTTCTTGCACTGCACGTGGTTGCCGGAGATCGAGGCGTACACCGAGCGGATCTCGCAGCCGGCCATCAGCTCGGCTTCTTCCACCGCGCGCTGGATCGACTGCACGGTCGATTCGATGTCCACCACCACGCCGCGCTTCAAACCGCGCGACTCATGCGAGCCGATGCCGATCACTTCGATCGGATTGCCCGGCGAATACTCGCCCACCAGCGCCACCACCTTGGAGGTGCCGATGTCCAGGCCAACGATCAGCGATTTGTCACCCTTGCGATTCATGTCCTTTCCTGCGTCCTGCTGGCCGGGGTCGCCGGCGTTTTCGCCGGCGTGGCCGGGGTACCCCAGCTCAGCGTGAAACCATTGGTGTAACGGAGGTCGGCGCGCTCGATCGGCGCGTCCTGGCGGTTCAGCTGCGGCAGCACCTTGACGAAGCGCTGCAGGCGCGAGCGCGCGTCGTCGCGGCCAACCACCACTTCGGTGCCGTTGCTCAGCACCAGCGACCAGCTGCCGCGTGCATCCATCGTCACCCGGCGCACGTCGACGCCGGCCGGTGCGAACAATGCACGCGAGTCGCTGTACAGCTTCATCACTTCTTCGGTCTGGCTGTCCGGGCCGTCCAGTTCCGGCAGCGCCAGGTCGGCCAGCTTCTTCGGCGTGGGGAACAGCTTGCCCTGCTCGGAGACCAGGCGATCGTTGCCCCAGCGCGCGAATGGCTTGTGCTCGACCAGGGTCACTTCCAGCACATCCGGCCACTGCTTGCGTACCCGCGCGCTTTCCACCCACGGCAGCTTTTCCAGTGCGTCCTGGGCATCCTGCAGCTTGACCGCGAAGAACCCGGCGCGCGCGTAGGGCAGCAGTACCTGCTGCAGCTGTTCGGCCGGTACACGCTTGAACTCACCGTGCACGCGCAGCTTCGCCAGCGGCCAGCGCTCGGCGCCGACCCAGCCATTGACCACGGCCACCACCGGCAGTGCAACCACCGACAGCGCCAACAGCCAGACGAAGATGCGCAGCACCGCGTTCATGCGTGCGAGGCCTCCAGGGTCTGTTCCAGCACGCGCCACACCAGCTCTTCAAAGTTGATGCCGGCCTGCCCGGCCGCCTTGGGCACCAGCGAGTGGCTGGTCATGCCCGGCGCGGTGTTCACTTCCAGCAGGAAGAAGCGGCCGCTGCTGCGGTCACGCATGACATCCACGCGGCCCCAGCCACGGCAACCGGCGGCACGGAACGCGGCCAGCGCGATGCGGCGGATCTCGTCCTCGTCGGCACCGTCCAGGCCCGGGCACAGGTACTGGGTGTCCTCGGCGATATACTTGGCGTTGTAGTCGTACCACTGTCCCTTGGGCACGATGCGGATCGACGGCAGCGCGACGTCACCGAGGATGGCCACGGTCAGTTCGTCGCCGACCACCATCTGCTCCATCAGCAGCTGGCCGTCGTAGCGTGCGGCCAGCGCCACGGCCTCATCCAGGCCGGCCTCGTCGGTGACCCGGCTGATGCCCACGCTGGACCCTTCATTGGCCGGCTTCACCACCACCGGCAGGCCCAGTTCGGCCGCCAGCGCATGCACGTTCGACGCGTCGACCTTCCGGTACTGCGGGGTCGGCAGGCCCAGCGACAGCCACACCTGCTTGGTGCGGATCTTGTCCATGCTCAGCGCCGAACCCAGCACGTCCGAACCGGTGTACGGCACGCCGAAGGCATCCATCAGGCCTTGCACGATGCCGTCCTCACCGCCACCGTTGTGGCCGTGCAGGATGTTGAACACGCGGTCGATGCCACCGGCGGCCAGGGCCTTGGCCAGCGCCGGGATGCCATCCACCGCGAACGCATCGACGCCGCGCGACTGCAGGGCTTCGAGTACGTTGCGGCCCGAATCCAGCGACACTTCGCGCTCGCTGGAGCTGCCACCGAGCAGCACGGCGACGCGGCCGAACACGGCCGGGTCGGTCACGCGCAGCGGCGGGAACGTCAGCGTACTCACGCTTCACCCTCCGCCTTGAAACCTTCCACGGCGATATGGCTCGCGACGGCGCCAATGTCGCCCGCCCCCATCATCAGCAGCAGATCACCGTCCTGCAGCACGTCGGGCAGCACGCTGGCCAGTTCGGCGGCCTTGCCCACCACCACCGGCTCGCTGCGGCCGCGCGCACGGATGGCACGGGCCAGCGCGTGCGAATCGGCACCGGCAATCGGCTCCTCACCGGCCGGGTAGACCTCGCTCAGCACCAGCGCGTCGACGCTGGACAGCACGGCAGCGAACTTGTCGAACTGATCGCGGGTACGGCTGTAGCGGTGCGGCTGGAAGGCCACCACCAGGCGCTTGTCGGCCCAGCCACCGCGGGCGGCGGCAAACACAGCCTCCAGCTCGCTCGGGTGATGGCCGTAGTCGTCAATGATGCGGACCTTGGCACCGCTGGCGGTGGTCACCTCGCCCAGATCGTTGAAGCGACGGCCAACGCCGGCGAAACTTTCCAGCGCGCATGCGATCGCGTCCGGAGCCACGCCCAGCTGCCAGCCCACCGCCGCAGCGGCCAGCGCGTTGAGCACGTTGTGCCTGCCCGGCAGCGCCAGCACCACTTCCTGGCTGGTGCCCTGCGGCAGGCGCAGGGTGAAGCGCATGCGCGACCCTTCCTGCACCACGTTCTCGGCACGCACGTCGGCCTGCGGGCTCATGCCGTAGCTCATCACGTGGCGCGGGGTCTTCGCCGCCAGCGCGGCCACTTCCGGGTCGTCGATGCACAGCACCGCCAGGCCGTAGAACGGCAGGCGCTGCAGGAACTCGGCGAACGCCGCCTGCACGCGGGCAAAGTCGTTGCCGTAGTTCTCCAGGTGATCCGCATCAATGTTGGTGATGATCGACATCAGCGGGTTCAGGCGCAGGAAGCTGCCATCGCTTTCATCGGCCTCGGCCACCAGCCACTGCCCACCACCCAGCTTGGCGTTGGCACCGGCGGCCAGCAGCTGGCCACCGATCACGAAGGTCGGGTCCAGGCCACCTTCGCTCAGCACCGCCGCGGTCAGGCTGGTGGTGGTGGTCTTGCCATGGGTACCGGCCACCGCGATGCCGCGGCGGAAGCGCATCAGCTCGGCCAGCATCGCCGCACGCGGCATGATCGGAATGCGCTGGCTGCGCGCCTCCATCAGTTCCGGGTTGTCGTCGCGGATGGCACTGGAGACCACCACGCAGTCGGTGCCCAGCACGTTGGCCGCGGAGTGGCCGCGCATGATGCGCGCACCCAGGCTGGCCAGGCGACGGGTCGCCACGTTGTCGGCGTTGTCCGAGCCGGACACTTCATAGCCCAGCGTCAGCATCACTTCGGCGATACCGCTCATGCCGGTGCCGCCGATGCCGACGAAATGCACGCGCGGGAAGGCGCGCACCAGGTCGTTGGTGTCGTGCAGGCGACGGATCATGCGCGGCCTCGCGCAGGGCAGGCGCGGTGGCATGCCTTCTTCATACAGCTTCCTCAAGAATGATATCGGCGATGCGCTCGGCGGCATCGACCTTGGCCAGGGCACGCGCGGCGTGCGCCATCTGCATGCGGCGGGCGGGATTTTCGGACAGATCGCGCAGCAGTGCGGCAATGCCGTCGGCCAGCGTTCCGTCCTGCTTCAGCAACACCGCCGCGCCGCGCTCGACCAGGTACTCCGCATTGCGGGTCTGGTGATCGTCGACGGCGGCGGGGAATGGCACCAGCACGCTGCCGACACCGACCGCGCACAGCTCGGCCAGCGTCGACGCGCCGGCGCGGCACACCACCAGGTCGGCCCATGCAAAGGCTTCGGCCATGTCGGCGATGAACGGCGTGATCTCGGCCTGCACGCCGGCCTTGGCATACGCATCGACCGCTTCGGCATGCATCTTCTCGCCGCTCTGGTGGCGCACCTGCACCGGGACCGCGGCGCCCAGTGCAGCGATGGCCTGCGGCACGCCGGTGTTGAGCGCACGTGCACCCTGGCTGCCACCCACCACCAGCACGCGCAGCGGGCCGTGGCGGTCGGCGAAGCGCTGTTCCGGCGGTGCGATGGCGGCAATCTCAGCACGCACCGGGTTGCCGACGAACTCCTCGCGCTTGGCGAAGGTGCCCGGGAAGCCGGTCAACAGGCGGCGCGCATAGCGCGACAGGATGCGGTTGGTCATGCCCGGTGCGCGGTTCTGCTCGTGCACGATCAGCGGCAGACCGTGCAGGCGCGTGGCCATGCCACCGGGGCCGGAGGCAAAGCCGCCGAAGGCCACCACCGCACGCGGCTGACGCTTGCGGATGATCATGCCGGCCGCGCGCAGCGCGCGCATCAGCCGCCACGGCGCACCCAGCAGGGCCAGCTTGCCCTTGCCGCGCAGGCCGGTGATGGCCAGCGTGTCGATGGCGATGTCGTGCTTCGGCACCAGGCGGGTTTCCATGGCGCCTTCGGCGCCCATCCAGGTGACCGGCACGCCACGCTCGCGCAGCACGCGGGCCACGGCCAGGCCGGGGAAGATGTGACCGCCGGTACCACCGGCCAGGATCATCACCGGGCGGGCGTTGGAAGCGCTGCTCATGACAGCCTCCCGAAGGTCGGCTCGATGCGCGACTGCAGGCGGCTGGTGCCACGCGCAGCGTTCGGCGCTGCGGCAGCCACCGGCTCGGCGCTCACCGGAACGCTGGCCGCGACCGGCGCGTCGCTCGGCTCGGCAGCGGCGTCCTCGGCGCCACCGATGCGCACGGCCTGACGGCGCTCGGCGCGCTTGAGCTCATAGGACACGCGCAGCAGCAGGCCCATCGCCACACAGGTCATCAGCACCGACGAACCGCCGGAGGAGATCAGCGGCAGGGTCAGGCCCTTGGTCGGCAGGATGCCCAGGTTCACGCCGATCGAGACGAAGGTCTGCATGCTGATCCACAGGCCGATGCCGAAGGCGATGTAGCCGGAGAAGTGGCGCTTCATTTCCACGCAGCGCATGCCCAGCCAGAAGGTGCGGCCGACCAGCAGCGCGTACAGGGCCACGATCACGCAGGTGCCCAGGAAGCCGAATTCCTCGGCGGTCACCGAGAAGATGAAGTCGGTGTGCGCTTCAGGCAGGTAGTACAGCTTCTGCACCGAGTTGCCCAGGCCAACGCCGGTCCACTCGCCACGGCCCACCGCCATCAGCGCGTTGGACAGCTGGTAGCCGTCCCCCTGCTGGTCGGCCCATGGGTCCAGGAAGGAAGTAATGCGGCGCATCCGGTACGGCTCGATGATCGCCAGCGCGCTCATCCCTACCAGGCCGATGATCACCGGCATCGACATGCGCGGCATGTTCACCCCGCCCAGTACCAGCATGCCGGCGGTGATCGCCAGCAGCAGGGTGGACGAGCCGAAGTCCGGCTGCAGCAGCAGCAGCACCACCAGCGCACCGGCCACGCCCAGCGGCTTGAGCATCGCCGGCCAGGTCGCGTTGACTTCGTCGCGGAAGCGCACCAGATAGCTGGACAGCCAGACGATGTAGAGCACCTTCACCGCCTCGACCGTCTGGAACTTGGAGATGCCCAGGTTGATCCAGCGGCGCGCTCCGTTGACCGTACTGCCCAGCCCCGGCATGAACACTGCCAGCAGCAGCACGAAGCAGCCCAGCAGCAGCATCTGGTTGTACTGCTCGATGGACTTCAGCTCGGTGCGGGCGGCGATGACCGCCAGCACGATACCGACCGCCAGGAAGATCAGGTGGCGATTGAGGTAGTAGAACGGGCTGCTCATCAGCGCGATCGAACTGGATGCCACCATCACCACGCCCACGCCGGTGAGCGCGATGATCGCGCCCAGCAGCCACTTGTCGTAGCTGCCTTCGATGGCTTCAAGGCGTGTTGCCTGGCGGGACAGGTCGTTCATCTCAGCGCACCTTCAACGTGGCCAGACCGATCAGCACGAGTACGACGGAGATGATCCAGAAGCGCACGATCACGCGCGGCTCGGGCCAGCCCTTCAGTTCGAAATGGTGGTGGATCGGCGCCATGCGGAACACGCGCTTGCCGGTCAGCTTGAACGAGGCGACCTGGATCATCACCGACAGGGTTTCGATGACGAACACGCCGCCCATGATCACCAGCACCAGCTCCTGGCGGGTGATCACCGCGATCGTGCCCAGCACCGCGCCCAGCGCCAGCGCACCGATATCGCCCATGAACACCATGGCCGGATAGGTGTTGAACCACAGGAAGCCCAGGCCCGCACCGGCAATCGCCGCGCAGATGATGACCAGCTCACCGGCACCTGGAATCTGCGGGATCTGCAGGTAGTTGGCGAACACCGCGTTGCCCGAGGCATAGGCGAACACACCCAGCGCGCAGGCGACCAGTACGGTCGGCATGATCGCCAGGCCGTCCAGGCCATCGGTCAGGTTTACCGCGTTGGAGAAACCGACGATCCAGAAGTAGGCGATGGCCACGAAGCCGATGCCGGCCAGCGGCAGCGCGATCGACTTGAACATCGGGATGTAGAAGGTCAGCGCCGCCGGCACGTCGGCCGTGTAGAACAGGAACAGGCCCGCGGCCAGGCCGAAGATCGACTGCAGCAGGTACTTCCAGCGCGACTTCAGGCCGTTCGGATCGCGACGGACGATCTTGATCCAGTCGTCATACCAGCCGATGGCGCCGAAGCACAGCATCACCGCCAGCACCAGCCACACGTAGCGGTTGCGCAGGTCGGCCCACATCAGCACCGACAGGGTGATGGTGAGCAGGATCAGCGAACCGCCCATGGTCGGCGTACCGGCCTTGGAGAAATGGGTCTGCGGGCCGTCCTGGCGGATCGGCTGGCCGCCCTTGAACTGGGCAAGCTTGCGGATCATCGCCGGGCCGAGCCACAGCGACAGGAACAGGGCCGTCAGCGCGGCAAGGATGGCGCGGAACGTCTGGTAGTTGAACAGCCCGAACAGGCTCTCCAACTGCTGCAACCATCGAGCCAGTTCATACAACATGCGGGGATTCCTCTCCTTGCGCCAGCAGCGCTTTGACAATCGTGTCCATGGCGCTGCCACGGGAACCCTTGACCAGGCAGCGCACGCCGGCGTGCAGCTCGTCCTTCAGCGCCTGCGACAGCGCGTCATGGGTGGTGAAATGACGGCCGCCTTCGCCGAACGCAGTGGCGGCGGCGGCGCTGAGCGGACCCAGCGCGTACAGACGCTTCAGTCCGGCAGCGCGTGCGCGGATGCCCGCCTGCGCATGCAGTGCCTCGGCATCCGGGCCCAGTTCGCGCATGTCGCCCAGCACCAGCCAAGCCTCTTCCGGGGCGGCGGCCAGGGCATCGATGGCCGCAGCCAGCGAGCCGGGATTGGCGTTGTAGCTGTCATCCACCAGCACCGCGCCGTTGCGCAGCTGATGGGCGATCTGCCGACCCGGCACCGGCTGTGCCTCGGCCAGGCCGGCGGCAATCAGCGCAAGATCGACACCGGCAGCCAGCGCCAGGCTGGCCGCGGCCAGCGCATTGCTGACGTTGTGGCGACCCGGCAGGCCGAGCACCACACGCACTTCGCCGGCCGGCGAAACCAGGGTGAACTGGCTGCCCTGGGCACCGGCGCGGATGTCGCGCGCGGTCACGTCGGCGGTATGTTCCAGGCCATAGCGCAGCACGCGGCAGCGCGGCGGGGTGCCGACGAAATGCTGTTCGAACCAGCGGCCGTAGGCATCGTCGGCGTTGATCACCGCCACACCATCGGCCGGCAATGCGGCATAGATCGCGCCCTTGGTCACCGCCACGCCGAGCAGGCTGCCCATGCGTTCCAGGTGTGCCGGGGCGATGTTGTTGACCAGCGCATAGCGCGGGCGGGCGATGTCGGTCAGGTAGGCGATGTCACCCGGCTTGCCGGCGCCCATCTCATAGACGGCATAGTCGGCATCTTCCGGCGCATCGATCACCGCCAACGGCAGGCCGATCTCGTTGTTGCGGTTGCCCGGGTTGGCGTAGACCACCTTGTGCGCATGCTGTGCCACCTGCTGCAGGATCGACAGCAGCAGGCTCTTCACGCTGGTCTTGCCGTTGCTGCCGGTGATCGCGAACACCTCGGTGCCGCGGTCACGCTGCATGCCGGTGGCGATCTTCGCCAGCGCCCGCTCGGCGTCGGCCACCAGCACCTGCGGCAGCTCGATCGGCAGCAGGCGCTCGACCAGCAGCGCACTGGCACCGCGTGCCTGTGCGTCGGCGGCGAAGTCATGACCGTCGAAACGCTCGCCGCGCAGCGCCACGTACAGGCTGCCCGGACCGAGGTTGCGGGTGTCATGGCTGACCGCATCGATGGCCACGTCGTCGCCGTGGATCTCGCCGCCGGCCCAGTGCGCGATCAGCGAAAGCAGGGTGCGCTTCATGCGATGCCCTCCCCGGCCTGCGAGCTCAGAACACCGGCCTTGGCCGCCAGCGCAGCGGCGGCCACTTCGGTGTCGTCGAAGTCATGGCGCACGCCGTTGACCTCCTGGTACGGCTCGTGGCCCTTGCCGGCGATCAGGATGATGTCGCCGGCGCCGGCGCGCTTCACCGCCAGGCCGATCGCACGCGCGCGGCTGCGCTGCACGGTCACCGCCTCGGCGTTCTGGAAGCCGGCCAGGATGTCGGCCACGATCACGTCGCCATCTTCGCCACGCGGGTTGTCGTCGGTGACGATGACATGGTTGGCCAGGCGCTCGGCAATGGCCGCCATCTGCGGGCGCTTGCCGGTATCGCGCTCGCCACCGCAACCGAACACGCAGAACAGCGCGCCGTGCAGGTGGCCGTGCAGGCTGTCCAGCGCCTGTTCCAGCGCGTCCGGGGTATGTGCGTAGTCGACCACCACGGTCGGCAGGCCGTCTTCGCCGCCGAGGCGGTTCATGCGGCCGCGGATCGGCTGCAGCGCCGACAGCACTTCGGCAATGCGCGGCAGCGGCTGGCCCTGCGCGTGCAGGGTACCGGCCACGGCCAGCAGGTTGTCCACGTTGAAGCGGCCCAGCAGCGGCGACTGCACCGCGGCGCGCTGGCCGTCAATGACCAGTTCGAACGCAATGCCACGACCATCCAGCTGCAATGCTTCGGCGCGCACGCTGGCATCGCTGGCACCACGCGAACTCAGGCCGATCGGCTGCACGCCCGCCGGCAGGCCGGCAAACAGCTGGCGACCGAAGGCATCGTCCAGGTTGATCACCGCCGCCTTCAGGCCCGGGCGATGGAACAGCCGCGCCTTGGCCGCGCCGTAGCTGGCCATGTCGCCGTGGTAATCCAGGTGATCGCGGGTGAGGTTGGTGAACACCGCCACGTCGTAATGCACGGCATCGACGCGGCCCTGGTCCAGCGCGTGCGAGCTGACTTCCATCGCCACCGCGCGCGCACCTTCGTCGCGCAGCTGCGCCAGCAGCGCATGCATCTGCAGCACCAGCGGCGTGGTGAAACCGGTCGGTTCAACTGCACCATAAAGTCCGGCGCCCAGCGTGCCGATACTGCCACTGGGCGTGCCGAGCAGGTGCCAGGCCTGGGCCAGCAGCTGCACGGTGGAGGTCTTGCCGTTGGTGCCGGTCACGCCAACCATCGCCATCGCCCGCGACGGTGCGCCATGGAACTGGTCGGCCATCGCGCCCATGCGCGCACGCAGGCCCGGCACCGCGATCGCATCGATCGGGGCCGGCAGCTCGGCAGGTGCCGGCGGTTCGAACAGGATGGCGCCAGCGCCCGCCGCACGGGCCTGCTCGACAAAGCCCAGGCCATGCGCGCCGAACCCGGCGATGGCGACGAAGGCATTGCCGGGGCGCACGGCGCGGCTGTCCAGCACCAGGCCGGTCAGAACGGGATCATGGCCCGCCAGGGCCACGTCCGGAAGCAACTGCGAAAGCAACATCGAAGGACTCATTGCGTGCCTCCCGTAGCGGGCGGCGTCTGGGCATGCGCGCTGGGCAGCGCAGCATCGAATTCAGCGGCGGCATCCGCCGGCAACGCGGTTTCGGCCGGCGGCGCAGGCAGGATCGAGGCCGAGTGGCCGACCTTGCCGGACTGCTGCGCGGCCAGCCACGACTGCAGGTCGTCCAGCGGCACGTCCATCAGGCGCAGTGTGCCTTCCATCACGTTGTGATAGACCGGCGCCGACACCAGGCCGCCGTAGAACTTGCCGGCCTGCGGGTCGTTGATGACGATGACGGTGGCGAAGCGCGGGTTGGTGGCCGGCACCACGCCGGCGAACAGCGCGTTGTAGTGGCCGCGCTCGTAACCACCTGGACCGGCCTTTCGCGCGGTACCGGTCTTGCCGGCCACGCGGTAGCCCAGCACCGCCGCCTGCTTGGCGCCGCCCTGGGTGACCACCGTTTCCATCATCGCCACCACCTGCTTGGCGACGTTCTCGTCGATGATCTGATGCGCCTCGTTGCGCTGGCCCTTGACGAAGGTCGGTGCGATCAACTTGCCGCCATTGGCCAGCGCCGAGTAGGCGGTGGCGATCTGCAGCGGCGTCACGTTCAGGCCGTAGCCGTAGGACATGGTGGTCTTGGTGGCACCGTCCCAGTTGGCCGGGCGCCGCACCACGCCACCGGATTCCCCCGGGAAGCCGCTGTGCGGCACCGAGCCGTAGCCGAAGCGGCGCACGCCGTCATAGAACACCTGGTCCGGCATCTTCGCCGCAACCTTGGCCGCGCCGATGTTGGAACTGCGGGTGATCACGCCGGTCACGTTCAGCACGCCGTTGTTGCGCGGCACGTCGCGGATGGTGAAGCGGGCTACCTGCATGTAACCCGGGTTGGTATCGATGATGGTGTCCTTGGTCACCGCACCGGCCTGCAGCGCGGTGGCGATGGTCAGCGGCTTCATCGTCGAACCCGGCTCGACCAGGTCGGTCACCGCACGGTTGCGGCGCGCATCGGGCAGCGCGCCGGTCAGCGAATTCGGGTTGTAGGTCGGCAGGTTGACCATGGCCAGGATCTCGCCGGTGGTCACGTCCATGATCACCATCGAACCGCCGGCGGCCTTGTTGGCGACCAGCGCGTTGCGCAGCTCCTTGAAGGCCAGGTACTGGATGCGGCGGTCGATGCTGAGGGTCAGGTCCTTGCCCGGTTCAGCAGCGCGCAGCAGATCGCTTTCGACGGTCTCGCCCTTGCGGTTGCGGATCACCCGCTTGGCACCGGCCTTGCCGCGCAGCCATTCATCGAACGCCAGCTCCAGGCCTTCCTGGCCGCGGTCGTCGATGTTGGTGAAGCCCAGCACGTGCGCCATCGCCTCACCCTGCGGGTAGAAGCGGCGGAACTCGCGCTGCGCGGCCACGCCCGGAATCTTCAGCGCGACCACCTTTTCTGCCTCGTCCGGATTGATCCGGCGACGCAGGTACATGAATTCCTTGTCCGACTTCTGCGACAGGCGGCTGCTCAGCTCGTCCACGGACATGCCGACCGCCTGGGCCAGCTCCGGAATGCGCTCGGGCGAACGCAGCAGGTCCTGCGGATTGACCCAGATCGAGGCGACCGGGGTGGATACCGCCAGCGGCTCGCCGTTGCGGTCGGTGATCATGCCGCGCGAGGTCTTGATCGGCAGCTCGCGCAGGTAACGGGCCTCGCCCTGGCGCTGGTAGAAGTCGCTGTTGATGATCTGCACGTAGGCGGCACGACCGACCAGCGACACCGAGCACAGGCCGAGCGCCAGCGCGACCCAGCGCAGGCGCTGGCGCAGGTTGAAGGCGTTGCGCGGGCGGTTGCGGCCGGCCTTGCTCATGGCCGCACCACCACGATGTCCCCGGCTTCGGGGAACTTCATGCCGAGCTTCTCGCGGGCGATGCGATCCACGCGGTTGGCTTCGGCCAGCGTGGCCTGTTCCAGCTGCAGGCGGCCGAATTCCAGGTTGATGTCATCGCGCTTGCGTTCGGCGCGCGACAGCTCGATGAACGTCTGCCGATGACGGTGGCGCACGAACACGACGCCGATCGCCGAGGCCACGGTCGAGGCCAACAGGATGATCAGCAGCAGCCGGCTCATGCGTCGGCCTCCCGCTTCTGGGCCACGCGCAGCACGGCGCTGCGGGCGCGCGGGTTGGCGGCCAGCTCTTCGTCGGTGGCCTTGATGGCACCGCCGATCAGGTCCAGCGTCGGCACGAACGCGACCGCCTCGGGCAGGCGACGGTTGGCCGGCGGCGCCTTGGCCAGGCGGTTCATGTACTGCTTGACGATGCGGTCTTCCAGCGAATGGAAGCTGATCACCGCCAGCCGGCCACCGGGCTTGAGCCGCTCCACCGCCGCATCGAGGCCGGCTTCCAGATCGGCCAGCTCGCGGTTGATGTGGATGCGGATGGCCTGGAAGCTGCGCGTGGCCGGGTGGATCTTGTCTTTCCCACGCGGCATCACCGAAGCGATCAGCTCGGCCAGTTCGGCAGTGCGGGTGAACGGCTGCTTCTCGCGGCGCGCTACGATGGCACGGGCGATGCGGCGGCTCTGCCGCTCTTCGCCGTAGGTCCACAGCACGTCGGCAATCTCGCGGTCTTCCACGCGGTTGATCCACTGCGCGGCGCTTTCGCCGCTGTCCGGGTCCATGCGCATGTCCAGCGGGCCGTCCTTGCCGAAGCTGAAACCGCGCTCGGCCACGTCCAGCTGCGGCGACGACACGCCCAGGTCGAACAGCACGCCGTCCAGGCCTTCGGCCGTCGCATCCCACTGCAGCAGCTGGGCGAAGCTGCCACGGAAGATGGACACGCGCGGGTCCGGCGCGAAATCGCGCTCGGCAACGGCGATGGCTTCCGGATCCTTGTCCATGACCAGCAGGCGCCCCTCGGGACCGAGCTGGGTGAGCACACCACGTGCATGACCGCCACGACCGAACGTGCCATCCAGATAACGTCCGTTTTCGATCACCCTCAGGCCTTCAAGGACCTGGGTGTACAGGACCGGCAGGTGCACCGCCGGCGACTGCGACACCGGAAGGTGACCGGTCTGCGCTTCTGGGCGCATCCGGGCACCCCGGCTCACAACTTCAGGTCGAGCAACCCATCACCCAGATCCTCGTCAGACAACGTCTGCTGGATCAGGGCCCGATGCGCCTGCTCGCTCCACAATTCGAACTTGTCGCCCATACCGAGCAATACCGCCTTCTTCTCAATGCCCACCGCACCGCGGTGGCTGGCGGGGATGCTGATGCGACCGTTGCCGTCCAGCTCCAGATGGGCGGCCGAGCCGACCAGCTTCTGCTGCAACAGGCGCACGACGCGCTGGGTGTTGGGCTTGGACATGACGTCGTCGCGGACCCGCTCCCATTCCGACTCTGCATACAGCCACAGGCAGCCGGCTTCGAACGGGTTGTAGGTCAAAACGAGACGGTTGTTGCTGGCGCGCGCGACAAGGTCGCGGTAAGCGGTGGGAACCGCCATGCGCCCTTTGTCGTCAACTGTGATGGCCGTCTCGCCCTGGAACACGACGCGTGCACCTTTCCTTCGCCCGGTGAAACATTGAACCACGAAAACCCACAAAACACCCGGATTTCCCTCTGATGCCCACCTTAGCAGCGGCCGAGGGGTTGTCAACAACTTTTCAGCAGGGAAATCGCCAGCCGCATCAATGGCTTGCAACAACCTTTAGAGAATTGTTCAAGGCTTATCCACAAGTTGCTGATCCGTCTCAATTTTTGAGATTGAACGGAAGTTCAGGGCTGTGGACAGGGCGTGAAACACAGGCCGCGCATTCATCCGTAGCGGGCCGAAATGGGCCCCGGACTGCGCAAACGGTGCACAATGAGGCCATGTGCCTGCTCGCTCTTGGCTGGATGCACCACCCGCGCTGGCGGCTGGTGATGGCCGGCAACCGTGATGAGTTCCACGCCCGCCCGACCGCGGCGCTGGGCCCCTGGCAAGATGAGACCTCCGTCATCGGTGGGCGCGACCTGCGCTCCGGCGGTGGCTGGGCCGGCGTCGGTGCCGGTGGCCGGATGGCGGTGGTCACCAATGTCCGCGATCCGCTGGCCGCACAGACCGGTCCTTCACGGGGCGCGCTGGTGGCCGACTTCCTGCGCGGCCGCGACTCGGCCGCCGTGCATATCGACCGGCTGGCCATCGTGGCGGGCGCGTACGCCCCCTTCAACCTGCTGCTGGCCGATGGCGACAGCCTGGAGTACCTGGGCAACCACCCGGCCGAGCGCCAGCGCTTGGCCCCCGGCGTACATGGCATGTCCAACGGCGCGCTGGACGCGCCGTGGCCGAAGACGCGGCGGCTGATGGCTGCGCTTTCCGCCTGGCTGAAGGAAGACGGGGTCAGATCCTTTCCCCAAGGAGAAAGGAATCTGACCCCGCTCTGGCAGGCCCTTGCCGACGAACACCGCCCCGCCGACCGCGACCTGCCCGACACCGGCATCGGCCTGGAGCGCGAGCGCTGGCTGAGCCCAGCCTTCATCCGTGGCGACGACTACGGCACCCGCGCCAGCACGGTGCTGCTGATCGACGCCGATGGCCACGGCCAGATCCACGAGCGCCGCTTCGGTCCGCAGGGCGTGCCTGTTGGACAGGACCACTTCATTTTCTGACCCTCAACAGGCAAGTCGACTGACAACGGCGACCGACCTCCCATAGGGAGAGACGTGAGTCGCCATCGGTATGTCGCAACTGGCAATGCAGCAGGTCATCCGGCACATGCTCGGCCGGTGACCGTTCAGCGTCCCCATAGGAATCGGCACCTTGTGCCACAGGACCTTCAGCACTGAATTGTCGTCAGCTTCGTGGATGAGGCGCCTGCACGCCGCTTGAGCATCAGCATCAAGGGCGCGGAAATGTCCGCCGTTGCGTCGCTCTGCCTGCGCATCCACAAGGCGCCGCTGCCTTGCGCAACGCTCCCGTTCCGAAGAGTGCAGATCACGACATGCCAATCTCCACACTGATCCTGTCCCATGCCATTTCATTGTGGCTGGGCCTCGCCGTTGCGCTTCACATGTTGCCCCAGCCGCTCACCGCCAACGATGCCTGCAACCGCGGTGTCCATTGCGAACTCCCCCACCCCGCGGATGCCAAGGACCTCCATCCCACCCGGCCAGCCCACGTTCCCGCCGAGCCCGACTCACGGCCATCCCGGTTCACCCCTCCCTTCCTGCCAACCCGCGCGTTGCTCCGCATCAAGGCCCTCTGCGCTGCCATTTCACTTCCCTGCGGTTACGCGACCACCGCGCGCGATGCCGTCCATCCTGCGGGCTGAAACCCCAACGCTCGGAATCAGCCCGGATGCCCCGGCCCCGTGCAGGATCACCGCCTGTACCTGTTTTCTGTGTCTATCAATGCGCCACCTCGCGCCACACGATGGCCGCGCGCCACTTCCGCGCACACCACCGTTCCAGATGGAGTGACCATGCGCCGTATCCTCATCCTCATCACCACCCACCTGCTTACCCTCGGCCTTGGCTTCGGCCTGGGCGTGTACCTGCTGCCGATCCTGATCGCCCCCGACGACCCGCCGGTCGCGCAGGTGCAGGCGGCGATGGGCGACGCCCGCTACCACACCACCTTCCGTCGCGACCTCAAAGGCAGCGACGCCGTGCATTGGGCCGAGGGCAAGGTCAGCGTCAGTCCGCACCAGGTCGCGTTCGACGGCACGATGGGCCCGGGGCCGGACTACAAGGTCTACCTGGTCCGCGACTTCGTCGACAACAAGGCCGATTTCCTGAAGATCAAGGCGCAGGCCCAGCGCATCGGCGAGGTGAAAACCTTCAACCGGTTCCTGGTGGACGTGCCTGAAAGCGTCAACGTGGACGACTACACCACCGTGGTGGTGTGGTGCGAACGGTTCGAGCAGTTCATTTCCGCCGGTCAGTACCGCACGCCGGGTTGAACAACATCCCGAGCATCTGAACGGAGAGCAGCCGAGCATGGCTCGGCTCTACTGTAGAGCCGAGCCATGCTCGGCTTACCGCAAGAAAGAGGCGGAGCCGGCCGATAAGCCGGGTTCTGTCGTGGACAGTCATTCCTCTAGGCGTTACGTCACCGCAACGCTCAAGCAACCTACCCGGATCCAACGCGGGCCGCGCCAAAGGATCCCTATTTGGTCTTGCTCCAGGTGGGGTTTGCCGTGCCGGTCTGTTGCCAGACTCGCGGTGCGCTCTTACCGCACCATTTCACCCTTACCGGCCTTCCGAAGAAGACGTAGGCGGTATCTTTCTGTTGCACTTTCCGTCGGCTTGCGCCGCCCAGGCGTTACCTGGCACCTTGCCCTATGGAGCCCGGACTTTCCTCGGCACCCCCGAAGGGATGACGCGACTGTCTGGCCGGCTCCGCCAGCGCGCATTCTAGCGTACATGGGTTGTTCCTGCCGCCTTGATCGCGACGTGCGGTTCATCCATCCACGCATGGCGTGGACCTACCAATTCCGCTGCGCTGGCGGGTGCGATCCATCAACTCCCGTACAACGCCTTGCGCGGCGCGCCGGTCAGCTCGGCCGCCAGCTTCGCCGCAGTCGACGGCGGCAGGTGTTCGCTCAGCGTGGCGTACACGCGACGGCCATGCGCCAGCTGCGCTTCCTCATCGTCGCCGGCGCCCTGCACCATCACCACGAACTCGCCCTTGCGCTGGTTCTCGTCGGCTTCCACCTTGGCCAGCAGCCCCGCCAGATCGCCATCAAGCACGGTCTCGAACAGCTTGGTCAGCTCGCGCGCCAGCACCGCCGGGCGCTCGCCGCCGAAGATCGCCGCCATGTCCGCCAGCGATTCGCCGATGCGGTGCGAGGATTCGTAGAACACCATCGTGCGCACTTCACCCGCCAATGCCTGCAGCCGGTCGCGGCGGCCACTGGCCTTGGCCGGCAGGAAACCCTCGAAACTGAAACGGTCGCTGGGCAGGCCGGCCACGCTCAGCGCGGCGATGGCGGCGCAGGCCCCCGGGATCGGGCTGACCTTGATGCCGGCCGCACGCGCAGCACGCACCAGGCGGAAGCCGGGATCGCTGACCAGCGGGGTGCCCGCATCGCTCACCAGCGCCAGCGACTCGCCGGCCTGCAGGCGCGAGACCAGGCGCTGCGCCAAGGCATCTTCATTGTGTTCATGCAGGGCCACCAGCGGCTGCTGGATGCCGAAATGGGACAGCAACTGGCCGCTGCGGCGGGTGTCCTCGGCACAGATGGCCGCCACCGAACGCAGCACCTCCTGCGCGCGCGGGCTCAGATCGGCCAGGTTGCCGATCGGGGTGGCGACGACGTACAGGGTTGGGACACTCATTTCAGCGGTACTCACGGGGCAAGGGTAGAATCGTAGCGTGTACCCGGCCAAGGCCGCTGCCCTCATCGCATGGACCCGATCATGAACAAGCCCGCCGCACGGATCTCCGCCCTGTCGTTGTCGCTGATGCTGCTGGCCGGCTGTGCCACCACCAGCCTGACCAGCGCGCCCGAATCTCCGGCCCAAAGCCAGGCGCTGGCGCTGATCGAACAAGGCAAGCCGCGCGACGCCGCCCTGCAGCTGGAAGCACTGGCCGCAACCCTGAAAGGTGGCGC
This sequence comes from Stenotrophomonas sp. 57, assembly GCF_030291075.1. Classification (NCBI taxonomy): domain Bacteria; kingdom Pseudomonadati; phylum Pseudomonadota; class Gammaproteobacteria; order Lysobacterales; family Lysobacteraceae; genus Stenotrophomonas; species Stenotrophomonas sp. 57. Next base: position 709,320 of record NZ_CP127407.1, on the reverse strand, counting down.
CCGCAGCAACGCCCTGGCCGATGCCGCCTGGGCGTGGCACCTGGCCGGCGACAGTGCCCGCGCGCGCAGCCTGCTGGGCCAGCTCACCGCCCGCCAGCTGTCCGGCGCCAGCCTGCAGCGCTACCAGCTGACCGGCGCCGAGCTGGCGCTGGCCGACAAGCAGCCGGCACACGCCCTGGCCCTGCTGAAGGACAGCGGCGACAACGTGCTGCCGGCGCTGCGCACGCGCTGGTACATGGCCCGCGCCGCTGCACTGCAGGGGACCGGTGACAGCTTCGGCGCCGCCGCCGAACGTGCCCGCGCGCACGCCGGCCTGACCGGCAGCGCCCGCAGCGAGAACCAGGCCGCCATCGCCGGTCTGCTCGGTACCCTCGACGACGCCACCCTGCGCAGCCGTGCCGCTGCCCTGCCGGCCAACGACCCGCTGTACAACTTCGCCGGCCGTGCACTGATCGCGCGTGGCCTGCCGCTGCCGCGCCCGTTCGACCGTGATGGCGCCGCCCAGTTCGATACCAGCAAGCGCCCGCCGGCCATGAGCGACGGTTACCGTCCGCCGGCCAAGCTGGCCGTGCTGCTGCCGCTCAGCGGCCGCCTGGCCACCGCCGCGCAGCCGGTGCGCGATGGCCTGCTCGCCGCCTACTACGGCGAAACCCGCCGCCGCCCGGACATCAACTTCATCGACACCGCCGGTACCCCGGCCGGTGCGCTGGCCGCCTATGACAAGGCCGTCGCCTCCGGTGCCGACTTCGTGGTCGGCCCGCTGGGCCGTGACGAAGTGGATGCGGTCTATGGCCGCCAGCAGCTGCAGGTGCCGGTGCTGGCCCTGAACCGTGGCAAGGACGCGCCGCCGGCCGGCAGCGCCGGCTTCTCGCTGGCGCCGGAAGACGACGGCATTGTTGCCGCCGAATACCTGCGTGGCCGCGAGCGCGGCAAGGCGCTGGTGATCAACAGCGCCGACGACACCGGCCGCCGTGCCGCTGCCGCCTTCGCCCAGCGCTTCGCCCAGCGTGGCGGCCAGGTGGTGGCCACCGTCGGTGTCAGCGACGCGGTTGGCGATGTCGGCGCGCAGGTGCGCAATGCCGGCCAGGTCGATGCCGTGTTCCTCGCCGTGCGCGCCCCGCAGGCCCGCCTGCTGGCGCCGCAGCTGGCACTGGCCGGTGCCGGTGGCGCCACCCGCGTCGGCACCTCGCAGCTGACCGTCGGTAGCGGCAAGGTGGAAGAAGACGTGGCGCTGGACGGCATCGTCTACCCGAACGAAGCCTGGAACGTGCGCAGCGTGTCCGGCCTGCCCTCGGCCAGCCAGGTGGCCAGCACCCTGCCCAGCGCACGCGGTGCCGCCGGCCGCCTGTTCGCCTTCGGCGCCGATGCCTGGAAGATCACCGCCTACCTGGACAAGCTGTCCAACGAAGGCGGCCTGGACGGTGCCACCGGCACCCTGTTCCTGGACAGCAATGGCAACATCCTGCGCCAGCCGGCCTGGTCCACCTTCAATGGCGGCCGGCCGATGCCGATCGTCGGTGGTCGCTGAGCGCAGCCAACGGGGCGCGGCGGTGGAAGCCGCCGCCGAGCAGCATCTGCAACAAGCCGGACTGCAGCCGCGTGCGCGCAACGTGCGCTACCGCGGCGGTGAACTGGACCTGGTGATGGACGACGCCGGCACCGTGGTATTCGTGGAAGTACGTTACCGCGCGCGATCCGATTTCGGTGGCGGTGCGGCCTCGGTGGATGTGCGCAAGTGTCGACGCGTGGCGCATGCCGCATTGCTGTACCTGCAGGACCATCCCGCGCTGGCCGATGCGCCCTGCCGCTTCGATGTGGTGGAAGCCACGGGTGAACCGCCGCAGTTGAACTGGCTGCGCGATGCGTTCCGGCTGGAGGATTGCTGATGGTTACCGTCCGCTCTGGTAGAGACCGACCTTGGTCGGCGCTTCTGGGACTGGCCGGCACGACCATGGTGCGTGACTGATGCCGTCGATCATCACCCATGCCGCTGTACCGCTGGCGCTGTGGTGCGCCGCCGATCGCGGCCGCATTCCGGCGTGGCTGCTGGCTGCAGGTGTGGTCGCCGCGATGCTGCCCGATGCCGACGTGCTGGCATTTGCCCTGCACATTCCGTATGCCGATGCGTTCGGCCATCGCGGTGCCAGCCATTCGTTGTTGTTTGCCAGTGTGTTGGCGACGTTGGCCGCCGTGTGGGCGTTCTTTGGCAGCGGCCGACCCTGGTCGGCACAGCGCAGCCCCGGTAGTCGCCGACCTTGGTCCGCGGTTTCGTGCCAACCAAGGTTGGCACCAACCACACAGGCGGCGACGTTCGTCTTCGTCTGCGCGGCCAGCCATCCGCTGCTGGATGCGATGACCTCCGGCGGGTTGGGCGTTGCCCTGGCCTGGCCGTGGAGCGAGCACCGCGTCTTCGCCCCGTGGCGACCGATCCGCGTTTCACCCTTCGCGCCGCAGTTCTTCAGCGCACGCGGCATCGCCACCCTGCTCTCTGAACTGCGCTGGGTGTGGCTGCCGCTGGCCACCGCCGTGGTCGCCTGGAAACTGATCCAACCTGCCCCCGCTGTCCCGCGAGATCCCTCATGAGTACTGCCCTGCCCGCTGCCCTGGTTGCCGAACTGTCCGCTCTGCTGGGCGTGGAGGGCTGGCGCATGGATGACAACGCGCTGGAGGCGAACGCGCAGGACAACTCGTGGCGCCGTCAGCGCCCTGCAGCCGTCGCGCTGCCCACCAGCATCGAACAGGTACAGGCACTGGTGCGCGCCTGCCGTGCACATCACGTGGCGCTGGTCGCGCGCGGCGCGGGCACCGGCACCACCGGTGCTGCGGTGCCATTGCCCGGCAGCATCGTGCTGTCGTTCACCCGCATGGACCGCATCATCGAGATCCGTGCCGGTGATCGCTGTGCCGTGGTGCAGCCGGGCGTGCTCAATGGAACGCTTCAGCAGGCACTGGCACCGCACGGCCTGTTCTGGGCGCCGGACCCGTCCAGCGCCGATATCTGCAGCGTGGGTGGCAACCTGGCCTGCAACGCCGGTGGCCCACGCGCGGTGAAGTACGGCACCAGCCGCGACAACGTGCTGGGGCTGGTGGCCGTCACCGGCACCGGCGAGGTGATCCGCTGCGGGGGTGCCTACACCAAGGATTCCACCGGCTATGACCTCACCCACCTGCTGGTGGGCAGCGAAGGCACGTTGGCGCTGATCGTGGAAGCCACGCTCAAGCTCACCCCGCTGCCGGTCAGCCAGGCCGGCCTGCGTGTGCTGTATCGCGACGCCGATGCGGCGGCGGCAGCGGTATCTCGCCTGATGTCGCAGCCGGTGGTGCCCACGCGCCTGGAATTCATGGATGCACGCAGCCTGGAGCTGCTGCGCCTCAACGGTGCCGAAGTACCCGAGGCCGGCGCGATGCTGCTGGTCGAAGCCGATGGTGACCACGACACCCTGCCCTACCTGCTGCAGGCACTGGCCAGCGCCGCCGAAGGCGACGGCATGATCGAGCTGGACGTGGCGATGGAAGGCCGTGCACGCGACCAGCTGTGGGCCGCGCGCAAGGCACTGTCGCCGGCACTGCGCACCGTAGCGCCCGGCAAGATCAATGAAGACGTGGTGGTACCGGTGTCGCGCATCCCCGACCTGGTGGCTGGCGTGCAGGCGCTGGCACGCGAGTACACGCTGACCATCGTCACCTTCGGTCATGCCGGCAACGGCAACCTGCACGTCAACATTCTTTACCACCCGGACGATGCCGACGAGAACGCACGCGCGCATGCCGCGCTGCCGAAGATCTTCGAGCTGACCTTGGCGCTGGGCGGCACGTTGTCCGGCGAACACGGCATTGGATTGGCCAAGCGCGATTTCATGGCGCAGGCGTTCGGCCCGGCCACGCTGGCGACGATGCGCGCGATCAAGACCGCACTGGACCCGGATGGGATTCTCAACCCGGGCAAGGTGCTGCCGCCGGTGTGATGCTCGCCGGGCATTAACCGGCGCTACCAAGGTGTGCACCTGTAGAGCCGAGCCCACGCTCGGCTGCTCTCCGTTCAGATCACGATGCACCCGCGCTTCGCGCGGTGAGCCGAGCATGGGCTCGGCTCTACAGAGGTCCGTGCGCCTACCCCTGCACGGTCGCTTGCCAGGCCATGCGCACACCCACCTGGCCACCCACGTTGCGGTAGCCATGGTCGCCGCGCTGCACGCTCAGGCCGCCCGCCAGGCCTACCGCATCACCTACGCGCCGCGCCCATCGGAAGCACCACTGCCGACCGACCGCGAATCGGTGTTCTATTTCAATCTGCTGGACATTCCGCCCAGGCCCAGCGATGCCAGCGGCAAGAATCTGCTGCAGTTCGCAGTGCGCACGCTCGTTAAATTGTTCCATCGCCCTGCCGGCCTGCCCGGCAGCGCACGCGACGCGGCAGCCCAGCTGCAGTGGCGTGCCGAGGGCAACGCGCTGCAGGTGCGCAACCCCAGCGCGTACCACGTAACACTGAGCACCGCGACATTGGCCGATGGCCGCAAGGTGGACGTGGACATGGTGGCACCGGGCGCCACGGCACGGTTCCCGTTGCCGCCGGGCAGCACGGTGCCGGCCACGGTGACGTTCCAATGGCTGGATGATTACGGTACGCCGCGTGATGCCGAGGCTGCGGTCGCGCAATGAGCTGCGTAATCGGGGTCAGAGCCCTTTGCGCTGCAAAGGGATCTGACCCCGTCTGCCGGGTTCAGGATGTCAACGGTAGGTCGCGGTCAACACCGCTTCGCCGATAATGGCACCGGGCGCCAGTGCCTCGCTCGTACGCAGATAGCGTGCATGGAAACCGATTGGCTGGCTGCCCTTCGCCGACCAGCCATGTGACCACGCCTGCCCGAACGACAGCGGCACGGCGCCGCGCAGTATCTGCACCTGCACGCCCGTTGCATCGGAGCCGGTCGCAGGCGCCAGCAGGCTGCCGGTATTGGCCGGGTCATTGGCATCGGCCATGGTGAAGCTCACATCCACGTTCGCACTCGGGCAGGCCATCACCACATCGAAGTCCACGCCTTTGGCGCTGTCGCCCGGGCTGGCCAGTTCATTGGCGATCACCTCATCGAGCACCAGCGTGTGGTCGGTCAGTGCACAGGTGACCGGTGGCACGTTGAACCCCAGAGAGATCGGCGTCTGCAGCCGCTGCATGGGATCGGCCACCGGCCATGCCTCCACGCTGCCCAGGTGCTGGTACGGCACGCTCTCCATGGCACCACCGCGCAGGAAGTAGCGGATGATCACCCCCGCGTTGACGCTGCCTTCTGCGGGACGTGACGGACTGCGCACGGTCTGCGCTGTCCCGACGCGAATGGTATGCGGCGAGCCATCACTCATCTGGTAGAGCATGCCGATCAACGGCGAGCGGTCGCTGAATCCATACGCGGCATAGGTATTCCCGTCGTAGACGATGTCGCGCACGTAGGTGAGTCCCGCCAGCGGCGCATTGATCACGAACTCGGACACGCCCGCAGGGCAGCGATAGGCGCTGGCGAGGTAGCCACCGGTACCGGCGAAGTAGCGGTCAGGCAGGTCCAGGTTGGGTATGGTGCGATTGTCATCCAGCACCTGGTCACTTGGCGACAGACGCTGACAGGCCATGGACGGCGCAATGGCCAGCAGCGGCAACAGCGTGCAGGGCAGCGTGCGCCGTGCCAGTAAAAGAAAGTGATGCATCTTGCGCGACTCCTTCGCAGCGGCCACGGCGCACACGCGCCTGCGGTGCCACGCATGTTGGGGAGATCGTAGAGTCTAGGCAAGGCCGCTGTGGCCGGCCATGCAAAAGCTTGCAAATGACAGGCCGGGATCGCGGCTGGGGTCAGAGTGCTTTGCGTTGCGAAGGGATCCGCCCCCGCGCCCGCATATCAGGCGAAGTGCTGGTAACCGCCGCTGGCGGCTTCACCATCCACCTGCACGCCCTGCCCTTCGGTGATGCGGCCGACGCGGGTCAGCGGCACATCCAGCGATTCGGACAGGTACAGCAGGGCATCGCGCTGGTCAGCCGCGGCGGTGAAACACAGTTCGTAGTCATCACCACCGCGCAGCGCGCACTCGCGGGCACCGTCGCGGCCCAGCAGCTCGCGCAGCGCCGCTGACATCGGCAACGCATCGGCATCGACCTCGGCGCGCACACCACTGCGTGCAGCGATGTGGCCAAGGTCGGCCAGCAATCCATCGGAGATATCCACGGCCGCATGCGCGAAGGCACGCAGGCGCAGGCCGAGGGTGACGCGCGGGGTGGGCCGCAGCAGGCGCAGGCGCAGGCTTTCGTAGTCGGCCAGCAGCGTGGCCGTGGCCACGTTCAGCGCGCCCTGCTGCCACAGGCGCAGTGCCCCGGCGGCATCGCCCAGCGTGCCACTGACCCAGATGTCATCGCCCACCTGCGCGCGGTCGCGACGCAGTGCCTGGCCGCGACCAACCTGGCCCATCGCCGTGACCGACGTTGACAGCGGGCCGCGTGTGGTGTCGCCACCGATCAGCGCAATGTCGTGCTGGTCGGCCAGCGCGAAGAAACCGTCGGCGAAGGCCTCGATCCAGTCTTCAGAGGCTTCCGGCAGCGACAACGCCAACGTGCACCACGCCGGGCGCGCGCCCATCGCGGCGAGGTCGGAGAGATTCACGGCCAGTGTCTTCCAGCCGATATCGAACGCCGGCGTTTCGGCCGGGAAGTGCACGCCGCTGTTCAGCGTGTCGGCGGTGACCACCAGCTGCTCGTTCGGACGCGGCTGCAGCAGTGCGGCGTCGTCGCCGATGCCGAGCAGTATGTCGTCGCGCTCGAGGGTGCGGGCGCGGATGCGGTCGATGAGGGCGAATTCAGCCAGGGACATGGGGCGCTCCGGCGAGGTGCATGGGATGGGCGGCGGGCGCGGGTGGATCGTGCCGATCGGATGGAACCGGCGGGGTGGAGCCGACTGTTGGTCGACTGCCTTTCGATCAGCGGTCGTATCGCCGGATCAAGAGCAGTCGACTGACAGTCGACTCTACCGAAGCAGATTCCCGCGCCGTTCAATGAACGGTGCGGGACGCAGGGGTTCAGTGACCCGATTCGACCTTGCGCCATTCCACGGCGGCACGATCCAGCACGCCGTTGACGTAGGTGTGGCCGTGTTCGGAACCGAAGCGCTTGGCCGATTCGATGGCTTCGTTGATCACCACGCGGTACGGCACGTCCAGGCGGTAGCGCAGCTCGCACGCCGCCAGGCGCAGCACCGCGCGTTCGATCGCGTCCACTTCCTCGATGCCGCGGTCCAGGTACGGGCCGAGCGCTTCGTCGATGTCGCGACGGTTGTCGAGCACGCCATGCACCAGCGCTTCGAAGTACGCCAGGTCGGCGATTTCGCGGGCCTGTTCGTGGGCGAACTGGGCGATCAGCGACTGGGCGTTGCCGCCGGAGATCTGCCAGGCGTAGATGGCCTGCACGGCACGACGGCGGGCGCGCGAGCGCAGCACCGGATCGACGCCATCGCGGCGGACGGGTTTACCGGAGGGCTTGCTCTGGGTGTTCTTGTTCATGGCAGCTGCTCCAGAAGATTGACCATTTCCAATGCGGCGAGTGCGACTTCCTCGCCCTTGTTGCCGTGGCTGCCGCCTGCGCGGGCCTCGGCGTCTTCAACACGTTCCACCGCCAGCACGCCGTTCAGCACCGGCACGCCGAAATCCAGCTGCACGCGCATCAAGCCTTCGGCGCAGCGGTCGGCCACGTGTTCGTAGTGGCGGGTGTCGCCACGGATGACGCAGCCCAGGGTGAGGATGGCGGCGTGCTCGTGGGCGGCGGCCAGGCGCGCGGCGACCAGCGGCAGTTCCCAGGCACCCGGCACGCGGATCACGTCGATGTTGGCTTCGGCAATGCCATTGCCGGCCAGGCTCTGGCGGGCGCCAGCGACCAGCGTATCGGTGATGCGGGCGTTCCAGCGGCTGGCCAGGATGGCGAAGCGCGCCGATTCGGGAGTGCGAAGATCGCCTTCGTAGTGGCTCATATGCGGCTTGGGGGACTCGATAAGGGGGTAATTCTAGCGTGGATGGGCCCCGGCCGTGGCTGGCGGGGGCCTGGAGGGGGCCTGCTGTAGAGCCGAGCCATGCTCGGCTGCCCTGTCTGGCACCGGACCGGAGAACCCGCGCTGCGCGCATGAGCCGAGCATGGCTCGGCTCTACAAGGGTTCCCCATGGCCTCAGCAGCCCACCGTCTCCACCACTTCCAGGCCGTAACCGGCCAGGCCGACCTGGCGGCGCGGGGTGCCGAGCACGCGCAGCTTGCCCAGGCCCAGGTCAGACAGGATCTGTGCGCCGGCCCCGTTGCGGCGCCACTGGCCCACGTCCTTGTCCTTGCCCGGCACCACCGGCGCCGGCTGCTGGCGCAGGCGGGCCAGCAGGGCTTCGCTATCGCGCGGGGCCGACAGCACCACCATCACGCCCGCGCCCTCGGCATCGATCGCACGCAGAGCGTCGGTGGCCGCCACGCCGAAGTCGTCACGGCGCCAGTGCAGCAGGTCGGCCAGCGGGTTCTCCACCTGCACGCGCACCAGGGTCGGGGTGTCCGCATCCGGGGTACCGCGGACCAGCGCGAAATGCAGGTCGTGGGCGATGCGGTCACGGTAGGTCACCAGCTTGAACGGACCGAATTCGGTGTCGATCTCGCGCTCGTCCACGCGTTCAACGGTCTTTTCGGTGGCCAGGCGGTAAGCGATCAGGTCGGCGATGGAGCCCATCTTCAGGCCGTGCTCGCGCGCGAACACTTCCAGCTCCGGGCGGCGCGCCATGCTGCCATCCGGGTTCAGGATCTCCACCAGCACGCCGGCCGGTTCCAACCCCGCCAGCATGGCCAGGTCAACGCCGGCTTCGGTATGGCCGGCGCGGGTCAGCACGCCGCCCGGCTGCGCGATCAGCGGGAAGATGTGGCCCGGCTGGTGCAGGTCCGACGGCTTGGCGTTGGGCTTCACCGCGGTGCGGATGGTGTGTGCGCGGTCGTGGGCCGAGATGCCGGTGGTGACACCCTCGGCAGCCTCGATGCTGACCGTGAAGTTGGTCTGGAACTGCGCGGTATTGGCCTGCACCATCGGCGCCAGGCCGAGATCGGCGGCGCGGGTGCGGGTCAGTGGCAGGCACACCAGGCCACGGCCATGGGTGACCATGAAGTTGATGTCCGACGGTTTGACCAGCTCGGCGGCCATGATCAGGTCGCCTTCGTTCTCGCGGTCTTCGTCATCGACGATGACGACCATGCGGCCTTGGCGGATGTCTTCCAGGATGTCCGGAATCGGGGCGAAATTCATGCGGCATCTCCCTGCGGGTGCTGAGCGTTGCCCGGCACACCGATCAAACGTTCGACATAACGGGCAACCAGGTCGATTTCCAGGTTCACCGCGCTGCCCACGCCAGTGGCGGAGAAGGCGGTGTTGGCGACGGTGTGAGGGATCAGGGCGACGTCAAAACCCTCGTCGTCCACTTCGTTGACGGTGAGGCTGACGCCGTCCACGCAGATCGAGCCCTTCTTTGCGATGTAGCGGCGCAGCGCGGCCGGCGCGGCGAAGCGCCAGCGCTGGGCACGTGCATCTTCGTGGATGGACAGCACCTGGCCGAGGCCGTCGACGTGGCCGCTGACCAGATGGCCGCCCAGGCGGTCGGTCGGGCGCATGGCGCGCTCCAGGTTGATGACCGCGCCCTCGCGCAGCTGGCCCAGCGTGGTAAGGCCCAGGGTCTCGGTCGAGGCATCTGCCTGGAAGCTGCTGGCGTCGAATGCGATGACGGTGAGGCAGACGCCGTTGATGGCGATGCTCTCGCCCATCTGCACGTGGTCGAACGGCAGGTTGCCGACGTTGAAGGTGAAGCGGACATCGCCGCCGATGGCTTCGCGAGCGGCCAGACGGCCGACGCCTTCGATGATTCCAGTAAACAAGAAACGTTCTCCGCGAAAAGTGAGCGAAAAACGCCGCAAGGCAAACAGGCGGGCGCAGGGCCGCAAAGGCCCTGTGGCACCGTCTTCTTTCATCCGGACTATGACCGTCGGCTCCGGCATTGGACCGGATCTGCTGACCCCCGGCCGTGGACCGGGGCGCTCGCGGGCTCGTGCTTGCGCACCCACCGCCGGTGGGGAATTGCACCCCGCCCTGAAGACGTTTGTGTACCGGCGAACCGGCCCGCGTAGTGTAGCAGCCCGGCCTGAACGGGGTCGGATCCCTTTCCGCAGGAAGGGTTGTGAGGCCATGCAGCACAGGGGGCAGAGCCGTTTTCCTGCGGAAAACGGATCCGACCGCCGACCCAGCCTGTGACGGTCGTCTCTCGCATTTTGTAAAACTTTCATTAAAATCCGCACCGGACGACATGAGGTCGCCACGGGCAGCCGCGAAGGCAGGCCCGCCAATGGACTGAAATTCACAGGAATTCCCATGCGCAAGATCCTGATCGTGGCCGCCCTGCTGGCCGCTGCCCCGTTCTCGGCCTCCGCCGACGCCCTGAGCTACACCTACGTTGAAGGCGGCTGGACGCAGGTCAAGACCAACGACGACCTGCTGGATGACCCGAAGGTCGACGGCGGCTACCTGCGCGGTTCGGTCGCGCTGGCCGAACAGGTCTACGTGTTCGGCGGCTGGACCTACGCCAGCAAGTCGTACAACTACGACTACGGCTCCTACAAGCTGAAGCTGAACCAGCCGGAGCTGGGCATCGGCTACCACATGCCGTGGACCGACCGCGTCGACTTCACCGCTGACGCCGCCTGGGTCCGCCAGCAGGCCGAAATCACCGTCAACTCCGATTTCTACGGCCGCCTGCGCAACAAGGATCACACCAACCTGGGCCGCGTCACCGTGGGCCTGCGTGGCAAGCCGTCGCGCATGACCGAAGCCTGGGTCAAGACCGGCTACATGGACGGCGGCAACCACTTCAAGGGGACCTGGGTCGGCACCCTGGGTGGCCAGATCAACTTCACCAAGACCTGGGGTCTGGTGGGCGAGATCTCCGGCTACCGCGATGTCACCCAGTACTCGGCCGGCGTCCGCGCCAGCTTCTGATCCAACGATCGTTCCTCGTCGTGCGATCGAACGGGCCCCGCAAGGGGCCCGTTTTTTTGGCCGCTGCACGCCGTCACCTGGCCGCGTGGCGCCATCGAAGGTGCAGGCAGATGCGCTAGGCTTGCGCGCCTCTGGAACAGGAAACCACCGTCATGAAGACGCTCACCCGTAGCGTGCTGGCCAGTGCCGTGCTGTGCGCCCCGCTGTTTGCCAGTGCCGCCCCGGCCCAGCTGACGCCCGAACAGGCCTTCGACCTGTACGCGCGCACCCTGCTGGAAGACGACGCGGCCGCCACCCGCACGCTCAACGATGCGCTGAAGCCAGCCTTCGAAGGCCAGGACGCCGTGACCCCAAACCCGGGTGCGCTGGCCAAGGCATTGGCCGAACCCTGGCAGACGGTACTGGCCAGCACCGGCGCCACGTCCGACGCTGCGTCGACCGAAGCGCTGTATGCCAAGGCGCTGCGTGAGTCGAAGTGCCGCGCGACCAAGAGCGTGATCGAAGACAACCAATACGTTGAAGACCAGAAGCTGGCACGCATCAGTTTCAGCTGCCAGGTGCCCGACCTGGGCAAGGTGCGCCCGCTGTTCGCCGCCAGCTTGGCCGCCGATGCCAGCCCGGCCTCGCGCAAGCAGTTCACCGATGCCTATACCCAGGCGCTGCAGAGTCGCTCGCGCGTGCCGGTCAGCGGCACTTTCACCCTGTACCCGGCCAAGGAAAACGGCTACTGGTACAGCGGTAATTTCGATGATCTGGTGGGCACCGTAGCCGGTGCGCTGGCGCCGTTCGAGGACTGGATGCAGGATGCACAGGCGGCCAGCGCGCCGAAGGTGACCGGCGTACCGGGCTGCGACCTGCTGCTGCAGCAGCACCGCGCCTGCGTGGCGAAGATCGCGCCGGAACAGATCAGCGGCGTGGATGCGATGGCCGAGGAACTGAAGTCCAAGGCGCAGGTGCAGTCGGCCGAGGAGATGACGCAGGAGTGCAAGGCACTGCGCCCGATCGCCGAGATGATGTGGACCGACGAATGCGCGTGAGGTGGTAAGCGGTAGCGCCGGGCCATGCCCGGCGACGCCCGCAACGCTGCACATTTTCAGACAAGTTGCATGGACCCGTGCAAGGAACGCCCCTGATCCTCAGGGCCCTCCCGGATTGCCCCTGTGCCGCCATGCTGAAACCCGTCCTGATCCTGCTGCTGGGAGCGCCGCTCACGGCTGTTGCCGCACAACCTGCTGCGCTTTCACTGGAAGATACCTTCGACGCCTATGTGCAGGTCATCCTCCACGGCAACGAGGCGTCCAGGGAAGCGCTACGCAAGCGCAACCTTCTGCGTGGGATCAACGACGGCACGGATGTGATCGTCGCCCCCCTTGATGTGCTCCAACTGCCCAAGGCCGCTTTCAACGGCACTGCAATGGAGCCGGTTTCCCGCGCTCTGGAGATGCGGCAGAAGACCCTGTCCTGCACCATCACCCACATCACCCGGGAGACGGTGGATGCGATGCTGCAGGCCAACGTGGCGTATCGCTGTGCCTTCCCCGACCTCTCGGGCTTCTTCGCGACCTACCGGAACGCGCAGAAGCGACGCGCCGTTGTTGGTGACGATCCGGAAGACGCCAAGGCCCTCTTCGTTTCCTTCGCCAACGCCCTGCGCGACGCGCCGGATCGTTCACATCAGGGCAGGGCGGTGTTCCTCCAGATGCCAGATAGCGGCACCTGGGAGAGCACCAACCTGCCGCTGCTGGGTCTCGCACTGTTGCAACGGGTAATGCCCTTCGACGCATGGAATACGCGTATCGAAGCGGAATCCGTGCCCACGGTCACCGGCATTCCCACCTGCGACCTGATGATGGCCGCACAGCTGGGGTTTCATGCCCGGCACCCTCCCCAGAGTCCCTTCCTGAGCAACGGCATGCTGCAAAGGAATCTGCTCAAGCGTGTGGAGGGAATGAGCGACGAGGAGGCAGCGCGCGATTGCCAGATCACCCATGACCGCAACCGCGAGCTGTGGAACAGGGAGAAGACCGACTGATGCGTGGATCGATCGCGATCAGGCACGTGGTGATCCTCCTGCTGGGCCTGCCGCTCTGGGCGGTAGCCTCCGCGCCTGCCGATCTCTCGCCGCAGGCCGAATACACGCTGCAGGCGCAGGTACTGCTGCACGACGATGCCGCCGCCCGGCAGATACTGCGCGAGCAGGGAGAGGGATATGAGCCTGCCGTTGCCCTGGACTGGCAGTTGCTTGTGGACGATGTGCCTGCAGCACTCGCGCGGCAGGGCGCTACTACGCCTTCCCCGGCTGCGACGCAGGCCTTTGTACAGGCACTGGCAAGACGACTGCCGAGGGTCAGCTGCGCTGCCCGGGAGTTCGTGCCGTCGGGATCGCCGGAGATCGGCCTGTACCCACTGGTCTGCCAGCATCCCGACGTGGAACCCCTCCGGCAGGAATATCTGGCGTTGCGGGCCGCACCTGAAGCAGGGCGCCAGGCACGCATCGATGCGCTCTTCCTGCGCTGGGCGGCGGCGCTGCGCGACGGGCCCGATGTACCACATTGCAGTCGGGTCACCGGGTGGTACCAGGCACGCCATGCGTTCGCCCATGCCGAGCGCGTGCATCAGCTCTATCAGACAATCCTGTGGCGATTGCTGCCGATCGAGTTGTGGCTGGGTGAACCGCTGCTGCCGCAGGAGGATGAGCTGTGTGATGACGTTTGAAGTCCGTCGGGCTCAACCCTGCACGACGTAGGCCCGTTATACCCGCAGCAGCAACCTGATGTCTTCGCCCACCTGCCGCTGATCAACCACACGCAGGCGGCGCTGCTGGTCCATCACTTCGATGCCGAGGCCGGCCAACAGCGGACGGCCGCTGTCGCCCAGCAGCGTGGGCGCCTGATACAGCAGCAGCTCGTCCACCCAGCCACCGCGCAGCAATGCACCGGCCAGCGTCGCGCCGGCTTCGGTATGCACTTCGTTGATGCCGCGTTCGGCCAGCAGGGCCAGCACCGCACCCAGATCCAACCTGCCGCCACTGACAGGCACGCTGGCAAATTCGGCGTCGGCCGCATCCGGTGTGCTTACTGCTGCGTCATGCAGGTACAACGTCGGCGCCCCGCCCTCGCGTACACGGCTGCACTCCAGCGAGCGCAGGCGCGAATCCAGCACCACGCGCAACGGCGGCATCACGTCGGTATCGGCCAGGCGTACAGTCAGCATCGGGTCGTCGGTGAGGACGGTGTCGGCGCCGGTCAGGATCGCGCCGGCGCGGGCACGCCAGTGCTGCACATCCTCGCGCGCGGCCGGGCCGGTAATCCATTTGGAGCTGCCATCGGCCATCGCGGTGCGGCCATCCAGGCTGGCGGCCAGCTTCACCCGCAGCCACGGGCGGTGGCGCTCCAGGCGCGACAGGTAACCCTTGTTGAGCGCGCGCGCCTGCGCAGCCATCAGCCCTTCCTCGACAACGATGCCGGCGTTGCGCAGCAGATCGAAGCCACCGCCATCGACCTTCGGGAACGGATCGCGCATCGCCGCAACCACGCGCGACACGCCCGCTTCGATCAGCGCCAGCGCGCAGGGTGGTGTGCGCCCATAGTGCGCGCAGGGTTCCAGGGTGACGTAGGCGGTGGCCCCACGTGCTTCGCTGCCGGCCTCGCGCAGGGCGAACACCTCGGCATGCGGGCCACCGGCGCGCTGGTGCCAGCCCTGCCCGACCACGCGTTCGCCATGGGCGATGACACAGCCGACCATCGGGTTCGGGCGGGTGGTGTAGGCGGCGCGCTCGGCCAGGCGCAGTGCGTTGGCCATGTGCAGGTGGTCGAGGATGGAGAACGGGGTGGTCATGCGGCCATGGTAACGCCGCCGGTGTGCATCCATGCCATCAGTGCCAACCAAGGCTGGCATCTACCGGGGAAAAGGCGGTCAGCCCTTCTTCTTCTTGGTCAGGGCGATCACGTCGCCCAGCAGCTGCAGCTGTTCGGTGCTGGACGGCAGGTCACGTTCCAGCTTCTCGATCTCCTCGCGGAAATCAGCCACGTCCTCGAAGCTGCGATACACCGACGCAAACCGCACATACCCGACATGATCGAGCTTGCGCAGTTCATTCATCACGAACTCGCCAACCTTGATCGAAGGCACTTCGCGCTCGCCGCTGATGCGCAGCTGATGCACCACCGCACGCACCGCCGCTTCAATCTTGTCTTCGGCCACCGCGCGCTTCTGCAGCGCGCGATCGAAGCCGGCGCGCACCTTGCGCTGGTCGAAGGCTTCGCGGGTGCCATCACTCTTGACGATGGCCGGCAGCTTCAGCTCGACCGTTTCCATGGTGCTGAAACGCTCGCCGCACGCTTCGCATTCACGCCGACGGCGAATCGTCGCGCCGTCTTCAGAGACGCGCGAGTCGATGACCCGGGTATCGGCATGTTGGCAGAAGGGGCAATGCATGGAACGCCTGGCTGAGGGAGCAACCTGATTGCCACGGTCATGGCAGCGTCGCAAAGGTACCTGAGAAAGGGCTTAGCAGCAAATGCTGTCTGCGCGGAAGTGCCTGCCCGACGACCCATGGCACGCGCCCCAGGCAGCTCAGCAGGCTTGGTCAGCTCCGAGAGGCGTCTGACGCCAACGCAACCACGCCAGATGTGCGGCCGGCAGTAGAAACGGCGGGCCCAAACCGAGGTAGGCCAGCGGGGCGAATTCGCCCTGTTTGAACACCAGGTGCAGCGTGACGGCGACCACGGCCAATGCCGCCAGAACGCCCACCCCCAACCCCACCCACGCAGCAAGCGACGATTGCTGCAGGCCGGCCCGGCCACGCCGCAGGAACACGCCGCTCAACCACAGCCACGACAGCAGGCCGATGATGCCACCCGACGACCACAGCAGCAGCACCGTGAGTTCGTTGCCGGGCAGATACTTGCCGTCCACCGCGACCATCAGCCCCAGCACCGCGACGGTGCCTGCGGCGGCAAGGGCCGGCAGTCCCAGCAGCAGGCCGCCGACCGCCACCATGCGCTTGTGTCCGCTTTCATCCATGGCGCGTCGGCGCTCCCGCAAAGGTGGCAGCATCAGCGCGCGCACGCAGAAGCGTCAACATGCCGGCAGGCACCAGCAGCGACGGCCCGGCGAACAGCCCGCTGAGCACGGATGGGCCAAGCTCGGAGAAGTAGTACAGCGCCATCGCCAGCATTGGCAGGCCCGCCAGCACGCCCAGGCCCAGCAGCCACCACCAGCGGCGTGATGCCGTGTGCAGCCCGCGTGCGCCATCGCGCAGCCAGAAGATGCTGAGTGCGACCCAGGCCACCAGGCCGGCGATCGCGAAGGATCCCCACGCGAACATGCCGGCGGCAAACCACAGTTTGTCCGCGTCCAGGGTAGCCAGTCCGATCACGCCCATGACCAGGGCGATGCTGGCGCCCGCGCCGCCGAAGAACAGGCTGGGCAGGCCAAACAGCACCGCCACGGCGGTGTACAGGTACCTGAGGTGGCGCTCTTCCATGCGCGGTTGCTCCAATGCTGGGGTCAGAGCCCTTCCCTGCGGGAAGGGATCCGACCCCACTCCCCGATCAGCCGTAGACCGGGTACTTGCGGCACTGCGCGCTGACGGCATCACGCACGCGGGCGATCACGGCGTCATCGTTCGGCGCGTCGAGCACATCGGCGATCCAGTTGGCCAGGTCCACGCAGTCCTGTTCAACGTAACCACGGGTGGTCACCGCCGGGGTGCCCAGGCGCAGGCCCGAGGTCACGAACGGCGAACGCGGGTCGTTCGGCACCGAGTTCTTGTTGACGGTGATGTGCGCCTTGCCCAGCGCAGCTTCCGCGTCCTTGCCGGACACGTCCTTGCCGATCATGTCGACCAGCATCAGGTGGTTCTGGGTACCACCGGAGACGATCTTGTAGCCGCGCGCGATGAGCGTGTTGGCCATCGCCTGGGCGTTCTTCACCACCTGCTGCTGGTAGGCCTTGAAGCCCGGTTCCAGCGCTTCCTTGAAGGCCACGGCCTTGCCGGCGATGACGTGCATCAGCGGACCGCCCTGGATGCCCGGGAACACGATCGACTGCAGCTTCTTGACCAGGTCTTCGTCGGCACCCTTGGCGACGATGATGCCGCCGCGCGGGCCGCGCAGTGTCTTGTGGGTGGTGGAGGTCACCACGTGGGCGTGTTCCAGCGGGCTCGGGTAGACGCCGGCGGCGACCAGGCCGGCCACGTGGGCCATGTCCACGAACAGGTAGGCACCGACCTTGTCGGCGATGGCGCGGAAGCGCGCCCAGTCGATCACCTGCGAGTACGCCGAGAAACCAGCCACGACCATCTTCGGCTTGTGCTCCAGGGCCAGGCGCTCGACTTCGTCGTAATCGATCAGGCCCTGGTCGTTCACGCCGTACTGCACGGCGTTGAACAGCTTGCCGGAGGCATTGACCTTGGCACCGTGGGTGAGGTGGCCGCCGTGGGCCAGGCTCATGCCGAGGATGGTGTCACCTGGCTGCAGCAGCGCGAAGTACACGGCCTGGTTGGCCTGCGAACCGCTGTGCGGCTGCACGTTGGCGTAGTCGGCCCCGAACAGCTGCTTCAGGCGGTCGATCGCCAGCTGCTCAGCGATGTCCACGTATTCGCAGCCGCCGTAATAGCGCTTGCCCGGGTAGCCTTCGGCGTACTTGTTGGTCAGCTGGCTGCCCTGGGCTTCCATCACCGCCGGGCTGGTGTAGTTCTCGCTGGCGATCAGCTCGACGTGGTCTTCCTGACGCTGGGTTTCGGCGGCGATGGCCTTGGCCAGTTCGGGATCGTAGGTTTCGATGCGGACGTCACGCGGGAACATCGGTTACTCCAGGCAGGGTGAGGAACAACGAGTTGTTCATTGTAAGGCCGACGGCCCGGTCCCGTCAGATCTCGTTGCCGCTGGAACGACTGCCACCTCGCCCGGGTGACCCAATCCGTGACCCCATTCCTTGAATAATCCAGAAAATCTTGCTCCAGACCCTTCAGGACTCTTCTGTCCGGCCGATACCGCTGCTCCAGCCAGAAGCCTCAAGGAAGTGTTGCTCGTGAACCGTCTGTATCGCCTGGTCTTCAACCACGCCCTGAAGACCGTGCAGGTCGTCTCTGAAATCGTCACTGGCAGCCGTCCTGGCCGTTCCCCCTCCCCCGCCCATGCGCCTTCGCTGTCACTGCGGCTGCTGGTGCCGGCGCTGGCTCTGGCGTGTTCAGCCACAGCCCAGGCCGCCGCACCGGCAGGCTGGAACAAGTGGGGCGTGGGCAACTCGATCATCTGGTTCCAGGCCAGCAACTGGTCCGGCGGCGTGCCCACGGCAACGTCCGCGGCGGCCTACATCGATGGCTTCTCGCGCGTGGAATCCCCCGGCGCCGTCAGCAACCATCTGCACGTGGGCTACGAAGGCACCGGCACGCTGGATGTCATCAATGGCGGCACGCTGACGTCGTCCACCATCTTCATGGCGACCCAGGCAGGTTCAACCGGCCAGGCCAACATCGACGGCGCTGATTCGTTCTGGCGCAGCAACACCACCATCGGCGTGGGCCATGCGGGTACCGGACGCGTGACCATCACCGGCGGCGGGGCGCTGGACATCCGTACCGACAGCTACATCGGCGCCACCCCGACCGGCAACGGCACGGTCTATGCCACCGGCGATGACTCGCGCTTCCTGACCGGCGGCAACCTGTTCGTCGGCAACGAGGGGGTGGGCCTGGTCAGCATGCAGGCGGGCGCGGACATGACCAGCGGCAGCGCCTATGTCGGCAACACGGCCACCGGCAACGGCACGGTCGAAATCACCGGTGCGGGCAGCACCTGGGTCAACAGCGGCAGCCTGGCGATTGGCAGCAACGGCACCGGCACGGTGAAGGTCCTGGATGGCGGCAGCGTAACCGCTGGCACGTTCATCGCGCTGGGCCGCCTTCCGGCCGGGGCTGCACGCAGCAGTGGCACACTGATCGTGGATGGCCCCGGTTCGCAATTCACCGGCAGCACCCAGATGGTCGTCGGCGGCTCCGGCGACGGCACGGTGCAGATCAGCAACGGCGGCCGGATGGACATCGCAGGCTCGGTGGTGATCGCCGAGCAGGTCGGCAGCACCGGCACCGTGTCGGTGAGCGGCACCGGCAGCGAATGGCACAGCACCTACCTGCGCGTGGGCGCCAACGGTGATGCGCAGTTCAACGTGGCCAATGGCGCGACGGCACGCGTGGACACCGCCATCGACGTCGGCCTGACCGCCAGCAGCAAGGGCGTGCTGACGATCGGCAACAATGCGGTGCTGAGCGTTGGCGACGGCACAAGCGGCCGCATCACTCCCGGCCAGGGCGATTCCTCGCTGGTGATGGACGGCGGCACCCTGCAGGGCAATGGCACGCTGCAGGTCAGCACCAAGGTGGACCTGCAGGGCAGCGGCACGATCGCCTCGGACAGTGCGGTGGACGTCTGGGGCACGGTGTCGGGCACCGGTCTGTTGACCAAGACCGGAACCGGTACGCTGTCGATGAACAGCAACAACACCCATAGCGGAGGCATGCACATCCAGGGCGGCCGCCTGGTCCTGGGCAGTGCCTCGGCCGCCGGCACCGGCGCGCTGACGATGGCCGATGCCACCTCGCTGGCGTTCGGCCTGAACACCCTGGCCGTTGGCAATGCGATCCGCCTGGACGGCACGGTGAACGTCGACCTGACCGCGGGCCAGTCCGCACTGCTGTCCGGCGCGATCGACGACAGCAGCGCCCACGGGCGCCTGGTCAAGACCGGCACCGGCCGTCTGACCCTGTCGGCCGCCAACAGCTACAGCGGCGGCACCCAGGTCGATGCAGGCACCCTGGCGGTCGCCACCACCGGCGCGGCAGGCACCGGCGAGGTGCGCCTGGCCAATGGCACCACCCTGGCCTTCGCCGGCAGCGCCGTTGCCTTGGGCAACGCCGTGGTGCTCGATGGCAGCAGCACCGTCGACGTAGCCCTCGGTACGGGACGGCTGACTGGCGTCGTGGTCGATGGCAACGGCATCGGTACGCTGGTCAAGACCGGCTCCGGCGTCCTGGCACTGGAAGCGGCCAACACCCATTCCGGTGGCGTGCAGGTGCAGGCCGGCGGCCTGATGCTGGGCAATGACACCGCCGCAGGCAGCGGCCAGCTCTCACTGGCCAACGGCACGACGCTGGGGGTTACCCGCGCAGGCCTGGATGTGGCCAATGCAATCAGCCTGCAGGGCAGCGGCAACGTGCTGCTGGACAACGGCCGCGACGCCCGCCTTTCCGGCGTCATCAGCGACAGCGCCAGCAGCGGCCGCCTGGTCAAGTCGGGCACCGGCATGCTGACCCTGGCCGGCAGCAACACCTACAGCGGTGGCACGACCATCAGCAACGGCATGCTGAAGATCGAGCGCGAAGATGCGCTGGGCAGCGGCGCGGTGCAGATCGGCAACGGTGCTTCGCTGGGCCTGGCCGGCAACACGCGGGGGGTCGCCAATGACATTTCCCTGGCCGGCACTGCCGGCGTGGTGGTCTGGCCGGGCAGCGCCACGCTGGACGGCGTGATCAGCGATGGTGGCAGCCGTGGCACGCTGGTGAAGAGTGGCGCAGGCACCCTGGTGCTGTCTGCAGCGAACCGCTTCACCGGCGGCGTGCAGGTGGACATGGGCACGCTGGCGCTGGGCAACGCTGCAGCAGCCGGCAGCGGTACGCTGACGATGAACGACTACACCACGCTTGCCTTCAACGGCAGCGGGTTGAACATCGCCAATACCCTGCTGCTTGGTGACCGCGTAACGGTGCGCACGGACGATGCCACGCAGCTGTCGGGCAGCATCGGCGATGCAACCGGCAACGGACGCCTGGTCAAGACCGGCACGGGCACCCTCACCCTGTCCGGTACCAGCACCTACAGCGGTGGCACCCAGCTGGATGCCGGCACGCTCGCGGTGAACGGTAGCAACGCCCTGGGCAGCGGCGCGGTGCAGCTGGCCGATGGCACGACCCTCACCCTGGTGGGCAGCGATGTCGTGCTGGGCAATGCGCTCGCACTGGAAGGCGAAGGCACCATCGACGTGGCCAGTGGCAGTGCCACCATCAACGGCGTGATCCGCGACGGCGAGCGCAGTGGCGGCATCATCATGATGTCGCTGGCTGTTTCGCCGCTGGCAGCGCCTGCCCCGGCGTCGGGCACGCTGGTCAAGACCGGTGCCGGCGAACTGGTGCTGGGCGCCGACAGCAGCTACAGCGGCGGCACCCGCATCGAGGCCGGCAGGCTGCGTCTGCAGGACCGTGCGGCGATCGTCGGTAACATCGCCATCGCCGCTGGTGCCGGCCTGGACGTGGCGCGCTCGGCGGACAGCCGCTTCAGCGGCGTGCTGTCCGGCGCCGGTGAAGTGCGCAAACTCGATGCCGGCCAGCTGTGGCTGACCAGCGACAGCCATGCGTTCAGTGGCCAGACCCTGATCGAGCGTGGCAGCCTGTTCGTGCAGGGCGCACTGGGCGGCGCCACCACCCTGGGGGCAGCCACCCTGCTGGGCGGCACCGGCACGCTGCAGGACGTGAGCCTGCTCGATGGCGCCAGCCTGGCCCCGGGCCTGGAAGGCGGCATCGGTACGCTGAACATTTCGGGCAACCTCGCGTTCAGCCAGAGCGCGCGCTTCAACGTGGACGTTGCCGCCGATGGCAGCAGCGACCGGGTGCGCGTGGGCGGTACCGCCATCCTGGGCAACGCCGGCACCGTGGCGCTGGCACGCGGCAGTGACTGGTCGCCGCGCACCCGCTACACCCTGCTGACGGCCGACCAGGCTGTGCAGGGCGTGTTTGCCGGCGTCACCAGCAACTTCGCCTTCCTGACCCCGAGCCTGGAATACGACGCCAACAACGTCTACCTGACCCTGGCCCGCAACGACATCGCCCTGCCGGACGTCGAAGAAGCGTTCCCCGACGTGAAGGTCAACCGCAACCAGAAGGCCGTCGCCACCAGCGTCGAAGCGATGGGCACCGGCAACGCGGTGTACGACGCCGTGGTGCGGCTGGAGGTCGACCAGGTGGTTCCGGCCTTCGACAGCCTGAGTGGCGAGATCCATGCCGCCCACCGCGGCACGCTGCTGCAGAACCGGTTCCTGCACGATGGCGTCGACCGCCACCTGGACGGCACGGTGATGGCCGGCGAGATCGCACCGGGCGTGCGCGCCTGGATTGCCGGCAGCGGCGGCCAGCGCCGTACCGATGCCAGCAGCGAAAATGCCGGCCTGCGCGCCTCGCAGCACGGCGTGATGGCCGGTGCCGGCTGGCAGCTGGGTGAGTCGCTGGAGCTGGGCGTGGCCGCGGGCCAGCAACAGCTGGTCAGCCGCCTGGCCCAGCGCGATGCGCGCAGTGAAACCGACAACACCGAGTACGGCCTGTATGCGCAGTACCGCTGGCAGGGCCTGAGCCTGCGCGGCGGCGTCAGCCGTGCCGACTACCGCACCGACAGCACCCGCACCGCCCAGGTCGGGACCACGCTCAGCGAAGGTCTTGTGTCCCGCGAAGATGCCACCGGCACCACCGCGTTCCTGCGGGCCGGCTGGAGCTTCGGCGGCCCGCGCCTGCAGCTGACCCCCGAACTGGAACTGGCCCAGGTGCGCCTGAGCAGTGACGGCAGCCAGGAACACGGCGGCCACAGCGCCCTGCAGCTGGAGAGCAGCAGCGCGACCTATCGCACCGGTCTGGCGGCACTGCGTGTGGACTGGGACATCAGCGGTGGCCAGCGTGACCGTGCGGCGCTGACCGCCCGCGTGGGTTGGCAGGCAGCCGGCGGTGATCGCCTGCCGCAGGTCGACGCGCGCTTCGTGGAAGGTACCCAGGGCTTTGCGATCAACGCTGCGCCACTGGCCCGCCGCAGCGCCCTGGCGCAGTTCGGCGTGGCGGTGAGCCCGACCGACAACAGCCGCGTGGCACTGCAGATGCAGGGCCGCCGTGGTGATGGCCAGCGTGATGTGGGTGCGCAGCTGGACTGGTCGGTGGCGTTCTAAGCGAAGAACGGGGTCGGAGCCATTCCTGTGGAAAGGGCTCCGACCCCGGGTACCTCAGTAGATCCACGCCATGCGTGGATCCGACCGCCGGCTCAGCGCCCGCTGAGCACGTACTGGGCGATCACACCGGTGGCGATGGCCACCAGCAGCATGTTGCCGCGGTCATCGCGGATCCAGTGGTGGCCGTACGGCGGGCGACGCAGGTGGTAGCGCGGGTAGTCATTCACCACGTAGACCGGCCCACGGTAGTAGTCGCGGTAGGGGGAACCGACCCGCCAGCCGTAGCCGCCATAGCGCGGCGGCGGCGGTGCCGGGCGATAGACCACGCGGGGCGGTGCCGGGCGGTAGTAGCGGTCATGGTCGCGGTGCCAGTCGCGGCGTGCCTCGCGGCGGTCGCGCTCCCAGTCTCGGCGGTCCTGGCGCCACTCACGGCGATCCTCCCGCCACTCACGGCGGTCGTGGTCGCGGCGATGGTCGTTGTCGGCGAAGGCCGGGGCCACGGCGCCCAGCGCCAGCACAGAGGCCACAGCACTGGCCATTACTCGATTGATGCGCATGTGTCAGACCTCTGCTCGGGTGGGTGGTGAGCCCATATTGCGCAACCGATCTGAACCGTTTCCGGCTGGAAACGCTTCCCGTTGCAGGACTGTGACCCAGTATTCAGGCCACGGCCAGCCCGGCGCCCCTTCCCGGGCGCGGCCCGGAACCGGTTCCGGCTATAATTGGCGGTATTCCATTCCAGACTGTGCCCGCTGCCGCAACGGGATCTTCCCGCTGACGGACGGGTGCAGGGCCGCGCCCTTACGGAGACCTCATGTCCTCGCAATACATCTACACCATGAACCGCGTGTCCAAGGTGGTCCCGCCCAAGCGGCAGATCATCAAGGACATCTCGCTGTCCTTCTTCCCGGGCGCGAAGATCGGCCTGCTGGGCCTGAACGGCGCCGGCAAGTCCACTGTGCTGAAGATCATGGCCGGCGTGGACACCGATTTCGAGGGCGAAGCCCGCCCGCAGCCGGGCATCAAGGTCGGCTACCTGGCACAGGAACCGGAACTGGACCCGACCAAGACCGTGCGTGAAGCGGTGGAGGAAGGCGTGGGCGAAGTGCTGCAGGCCCAGGCCGCGCTGGAAGCGGTGTATGCCGCCTACGCCGAGGAAGGCGCCGACTTCGACGCACTGGCCAAGGAACAGGAGCGCCTGGAGGCGATCCTGGCCGCCGGCGATGCACATACCCTGGAAAACCAGCTGGACGTGGCCGCCGATGCGCTGCGCCTGCCGCCGTGGGATGCGATCGTGGGCAAGCTGTCCGGTGGTGAAAAGCGCCGCGTGGCACTGTGCCGCCTGCTGCTGCAGAAGCCGGACATGCTGCTGCTCGACGAACCGACCAACCACCTGGACGCCGAGTCGGTGGAATGGCTGGAACAGTTCCTGGCGCGCTATACCGGCACCGTGGTGGCGGTCACCCATGATCGCTACTTCCTGGACAACGCCGCCGAGTGGATCCTGGAACTGGACCGCGGCCGCGGCATTCCGTGGAAGGGCAACTACACCGACTGGCTGACCCAGAAGGATGAGCGCCTGAAGCAGGAAGACAACCAGGAAAAGGCCCGCCAGAAGGCGATCCAGAAGGAACTGGAGTGGTCGCGCCAGAATGCCAAGGGCGGCCGCACCAAGGGCAAGGCCCGTCTGGCCCGCCTGGAAGAGCTGCAGTCGGTCGATTACCAGAAGCGCAACGAGACCAATGAAATCTTCATCCCGCCGGGCGAGCGCCTGGGCAATGCGGTGATGGAGTTCAAGAACGTCTCCAAGAAGTTCGGCGACCGCCTGCTGTTCGACGACCTGAGCTTCCTGGTGCCGGCTGGCGCCATCGTCGGCATCATCGGCCCCAACGGTGCCGGTAAGTCGACCCTGTTCAAGATGATCACCGGCCAGGAAAAGCCGGATTCGGGCGAGATCGTGGTCGGCCCGACCGTGAAGCTGTCCTACGTGGACCAGAGCCGCGACGCACTGGAAGGCAACCACAACGTCTTCCAGGAAATCGCCGGCGGCCTGGACATCCTCAACATCAACGGCATCGAGATCCAGTCGCGCGCCTACATCGGCCGCTTCAACTTCAAGGGCCAGGACCAGCAGAAGATGGTCGGTTCGCTGTCCGGTGGTGAGCGTGGCCGCCTGCACATGGCCAAGACCCTGCTGCAGGGTGGCAACGTGCTGCTGCTCGACGAACCGTCCAACGACCTGGACATCGAAACCCTGCGTGCGCTGGAAGATGCGCTGCTGGAATTCCCGGGCAACACCTTCGTCATTTCGCATGACCGCTGGTTCCTGGACCGCATCGCCACGCATATCCTGGCGTTCGAAGGCGATTCGCACGTGGAGTTCTTCCAGGGCAACTACCGCGAGTACGAAGAAGACAAGCGCCGCCGCATGGGCGACGACGCTGCGCCGAAGCGCCTGCGCTTCAAGGCGCTGAAGTAACTGCAGGAAAACGCAAACGGCCGCGCTCTGCGCGGCCGTTTGCGTTTGCGCCACTGCCAACCGCGATTCCTGTTGTCGTTTTTGGCGCGCTCGCAGTCCTGAGCACCCGTGCCTTCCGCGTTCCGGTGTCGATCAAGCCCTCTTGATGTCCTGTCGCACACGGCCTGCCTGCGACGTTGCAACTATTTGTATGTACCGTGCCCCCTGCATCGGCTTTCCTACGCCCCGCTTCATCCCCCAACGTAGGAAACCCGCAATGAAAGCACTGATCACCACCACGGCAGCCCTGATGCTGTCGGGCACCGCCGCGGCCGCCAGCTCCGACTGGGACGGCTACTACTTCGGCGTGCAGGCGTCGCACAGCGAAGGCCACAGCAAGGACCGCAGCAACGCCAACGCGTCGGAAAAGAGCATCCGCGGCTTCAGCGGCGGCGTGCAGGGCGGCCGTCGCTGGCAGTTCGACAACAACATCGTGGTGGGCCTGGACGGTTCGCTGTCCTTCGGCAATGTCGCGCGCGACTGGAAGGACCGCGAGCAGCACCAGTACAGCCCGTACCACGGCAAGGATGCAGTGACCCGCGCCGGCGCCGTTGATGTGACGCTGGGCCGCGCGATGGGCCGCTGGCTGCCCTACGTCGGTGCCGGCGTGACGGTGGCCCGGCAGGAATTCACCCTGGGCTGCGACAAGTCGCTGGTGGAGGCCACCAACGGCTGCCGCGTGGCCGAATTCGAGACCCGCGCCTCGCACGTGTCCACCGGCGCCCACGCCACGGCAGGCGTGCTGTACCGCTTCAACGACCGCCTCTCGGCCGGTGCCGAGTACCGCTACACCCACCTGGGCTCCAGCCCGGTGACTCTGGAAGATCCCAACTATCCCGCTGCGGCCCGTCGCAGCTTCCATACCGACTACAGCAGCGTTACGCTGAAGTTGAACTACCACTTCTAACCGCCTGGCGACGTACCCGCAGGTCCCCAGGGGCGGCAGGGCGCGCAGGCATGAGAGATCTGCGATGTCCCTGTTCGAGCGCCTGTTCCAGCTGCAGCAGCACGGCACTACCGTGCGCACCGAGCTGCTGGCTGGTGTCACCACCTTCCTGACGATGTCCTACATCGTCTTCGTGAACCCCGAGATCCTCGGCACCACCGGCATGGATGCCGGCGCGGTGTTCGTGGCCACCTGCCTGGCCGCGGCGCTGGGTTCGGCGGTGATGGCGCTGGCCGCCAACTTCCCGGTGGGCATGGCGCCGGGCATGGGCCTGAACGCATTCTTCGCCTTCACCGTGGTCGGCGCTGCGGGCCTGCCGTGGCAGCAGGCACTCGGTGCGGTGTTCATTTCCGGCCTCGTCTTTCTGGTGCTGTCGCTGACCGGAGTGCGCGCATGGCTGGTATCGGGCATTCCCTCGTCGCTGCGTTCGGCCATCGTGGCCGGCATTGGCCTGTTCCTGGCAATCATCGCGCTGCAGAAGTCGGGCGTGATCGTCGGCAACGAAGACACGCTGGTGGCGCTGGGCCCGTTGAACACGGCGCCGCCGCTGCTGGCCCTGGCCGGCTTCCTGCTGATCGCGGTGCTGGAAGCGCGGCGCATCCGTGGTGCGATCCTGATCGGCATCCTGGCCGTGACCGGCGCGGGCTGGGCGTTGGGCGACGTGCAGTACCAGGGCCTGGTTTCGCTGCCACCGAGTCTGGCACCGACCTTCCTGCAGCTGGACCTGCCGGGCCTGCTGCACCATGACGGCGGCGCACCGATCGCCGTGCTGCTGCAGGTGGTGCTGGTGTTCGTGCTGGTGGAAGTGTTCGATGCCACCGGCACGCTGTACGGCGTGGTCGGCCGCGCCGGCCTGCTGAAGCTGCCCGGCGCGCAGAAGCGTTTCGGCCGCGCGCTGCTGGCCGACAGCACCGCGATTGTTGCAGGCTCGATGCTCGGCACCAGCAGCACCACTGCCTTCGCTGAAAGCGCCTCGGGCGTACAGGTGGGCGGCCGCACCGGCCTGACCGCATTGGTGGTGTCGGCACTGTTCCTGGCCGCGCTGCTGTTCTCGCCGCTGGCGTCGATGGTGCCCAGCTATGCCACCGCACCGGCGCTGCTGTTCGTGGCCGGCCTGATGCTGCGCGAACTGGTGGAAGTGGACTGGAGCGACCTGACCGAATCGGTGCCGGCGGCCCTGTGTGCGCTGGCGATGCCGTTCACTTATTCGATTGCCAACGGTCTGGCGTTCGGCTTCATCGCCTATGCCGCGCTGAAGGCCGGCACCGGGCGCTGGCGCGAAGTGCATCCGGCAGTCTGGCTGGTGGCGGTGCTGTTCACCCTGCGCTACGCGCTGGAATGATGCCTGGCTGAGGGTCGGAGCCCATTGCCGTGCAATGGGACCCGACCCCGCAGGACTGCTGCTACCAGCGCGGCTGCAGGCGGCCGTCGGCGCCGAAACGCCAGCGTCCTTCGGCCCAGCCCAGGCCGAACAGGGCCAGCATCTGCGAGTAATAGGCCGGTGCATCGGCGCGCTGCTGTTCGGCGCTGGGCAGGCTGGCCCGCAACGACTGCGCACGCTCCCCTTCGCCCTGCGCGATCAGATACGGCAGCAGTGCCGCGCGGAATCCGTAGTTGCCTTCGCCCTGCCCCTGGCCACTGCGGGTGTCGATCTTTTCCCACATTGGCGCACCACTGCGCAGGCGCTGCAGCGGCCCGGACAGGGCCGCCAGCTGCGCACGGAACAACGGATCGCGTGGTGCGGTCATGCCGGCCCAGGTGTAGCAGCGGATGGCGTCGTAGCCGCCGACCGCACCACGCACCGGATCGACGACGAAGCGATCGCCTTTCCACGCGGCCCAGTCCGGTGCGAACCCATGCGGGCTGCTCTGCTTCAACAGCTGCAC
The DNA here is from genome assembly GCF_030291075.1 of Stenotrophomonas sp. 57. Taxonomy (NCBI): domain Bacteria; kingdom Pseudomonadati; phylum Pseudomonadota; class Gammaproteobacteria; order Lysobacterales; family Lysobacteraceae; genus Stenotrophomonas; species Stenotrophomonas sp. 57. The sequence goes on along the minus strand of NZ_CP127407.1, from coordinate 680,961 downwards.
GCTGTTGCGCGCCAGCGCCTGCCACGGACCACCGCGATCCTCCACCGCAAAGCGGCGCAGCAGCGGCAGTGGCAGATAGCTGGGGTTGACCCGCGCGGCGTCCCCTTCGATGAACCCCTGTGGGCCTGGCAACAGCATCGGACCGAGCCCGGGCAGGTCCACGATCTCGCGTGCCCGCACCTGCGCGAGCATCCCTTCGGCGATGGCCTTCAGCGCGGGACGGCGCCACAGTCGCGCGCCTTCCAGCAGCGCATAGGCCAGCCAGAGATCGGAGTCCGAGGCCGGGTTGTCGTCCAGCACCCGCCAGGCGCCGGCGTCATCGCGTCCCCACAGCCAGGCCGGCAGGCGCTTGCCCATGTCGCCTTCGGCGAGGTTGTTCTGGGTCCAGCCAAGGACGCGGTCGAACAGCGCCTGGTCGTTGTCGACCAGAGCGAAGAACAAGGCATAGGACTGGCCTTCGGAGGTGCTGCGCTGATCGTCCTGGCTGCGATCGATCATGCGTCCGTCGCGGCTCAGGCTGCTGTCGAGCAGTACCTGCGACGCCGGCCAGCGCGGTGCGGGCGCGGCCTGCGCACTGCACCAGCCAAGCAGCGGCAGCGTGGCGGCCGCCTGCAGCAGGCGACGTCGCCGAAGGTCAGCGGAATTCGCCATACGGCACCAGTGGCGATACGGGCAATGGCAGGTTTCCCTGCCACGGCTTGAAGGTGTAGCGCAGGTAGAGCTGGAACGAATTCGGCGAGAAATCGCGGCTGCGCTGCAGGGTGCCGGCGGCACCCAGCATGAAGTGGTCGCCCAGCCGGCGCTCGACCGCACCATACAGGCGGTAGCCGGTGCCGGTGCTGCTGCTGTCACCGGTGTACAGGCCGGCCTCGTCCAGCCGCAGCGGACCGTACTGCGGCTCGAGCTGTGCAATCACGCGCTCGATCAGCGCCTGGTCGGGGAAACGGCTGATCGATGAGGTGCGCGCACTGGACACGCTGACCGAGCCATCCAGGCGCACCGACCACACGTCGTTGCGCCAGGCGAAGCTGACCGGCAGGCTGAGCGAGGCGTAGCGCTGCGGGCTGTAGTAGCCGCCCTGGCCCAGCGAGTAGCCGCCCAGGTCCTTCTGGTAGCGCCAGTACATCGCGGTGGTGCCCACATCAAGCCGCATGTCGGGGCGCTGGATCAGCTTGTGGTACCAGCCCACCATCGCGCGTGCGCGGGTGTTGTCGACCACATTGTGGCCGGTCAGCCGATGCCAGCTCCAGTTCGACCACACGCCATCGCGGCCACCCTGATCGTAGCCGAGGCTGAAGGTCACGCCGTTGGCGGTGACGCCGCCCCAGCTGATGCCACTGCGCGGATCGACCGCACCGGCCTGCGACAGCATCGAATTGGTCATCGGCCGCCGCGACACAGTGGCCCCCCAGCCGAAGCGCCCGAGGTCACCGTTGAGGGTGACACCGCCAAGCCAGTTGCCGACCACGTAGTTGGACGGCGTGTGGCCGATATCGAAGTTCCAGCGGTCATCCAGGGTGCGCCAGCCGACGGCGACGCCGGCGCCGGAGGTGCGCCGCTGGTGCACGAAACGGGTGCAGCCCGGTGCGCGCAGGCGGCTGTTGTCGGCCTGCAGCAGATCCAGGTCGCAGCTGCCGAAATCCTCGTCGTAGGCGCCGTTCTCGTCGGTCTGGAAGCGGCCGGCATCGAAGCTCACCTGTTCGATGCGCGCCCAGCCCAGGCCACCGGCGAACGGCGCGTCGAGATGCGCGATGCGGGTATCGCGCGACAGCCGCGAAATACCCGGGGTTCCGTCGCTACGGCGGCCGGTGTCCTGCATCACCGTCAGAGTGGGATTCTCCTGCTGGTACAGGGTCTCCACGTCGCTGCGCAGGCTGCGCCGCAACCAGTCATCGCCGGCCGTCTCACGGCTGGCGAGGGTCAGGGCGCGGTTGTCGCGCGGCGTGGCCTGACTGGGGGCCAACAGGCCGTTGTCAGCCATCGCCTGCGCATACATGTCCAGCGCCTGCTGGGGATCGTCGCGGCGCACCAGCCGGGCCGCATCACGCCAGGACTGTGCATCGGGCCCGGTCTTGCGCGCCAGCAGCGCGCGCAGGATCGCCAGCGCCTTCGTGTCCTCGCGCAGGTCGGTCCAGATCGTGGCGAGCTGGCGCTGCTGGCCGATCCCGGCATCGTCCACTGCCGGCGGTGCGTCGTGCATCTGGCGGCGTGCGCTGGCCAGATCGCCGGTGCCGATCCAGGCCTGCACCTGGCCCAGCTGCGCATCCACATTGTCCGGCTGCGCAGCAATCACGCGCTGGTAGTAGTGCAGCGCCTGCGCATGATCGCCGCGCAGGCGTGCCCATTCGGCCATCAGCAGATCGTTGTCGGTGCTGGGCGGTTGCTGCTGCAGCAGCGCGATGGCTTCGGCCTCCCTGCCCTGCCCACGCAGCTCCCACAGATGATCGATCAGCTGCTGCCGCTGCAGGCGCGCCGACAGCGCGCGGATGTCATCATCCCACTGCGCCTGCGGCAGCGCATCGAGCACCGCCAGCGCCTGCGGCAGCCGATCGGATCCCGACAGATAGAGCGCCTGCGCGTAGCGCGCTTCGGCACGGTCGTTGTGCGTGGCCATGTCGGCCACCACCGCGTCGGCTTCGTCCTGCCGGCCGGCGGCGCGCAGCTCGTTGCCCAGCGCGTAGGCCAGCCATGCATCGCCTGGCAGTTCGCCACGCAGCTGCTGCCCCAGCGTGATCGCAGTGCCTGCATCGCCGGCAGCCAACGCCTGCTCGCGACGCTCACGCAGTCGACTGATCTGCAGCTGGCGCAGGTCTTCGGCATACAACCGGCGCTGGGCAGCGGGCAATGCGTTGATGAAGGCTTCCAGCCGCTGCGGGTCGGTGCGGCCGTACAGCTGCACCAGCTTGCGGATCACGTTGGCGTCGTTGGGCGCCATCCGCCGGGCAACCTGCAACTGGCGTTCGGCCGCGGCGTCATCGCCGCGGGCCACGGCCACGTCGACCAGGCCCAGTGCAGCATTGACGTCGCGGGGCTGCTGGCGACGCGCCTGCGCGTACAGTCGCTCGGCCTCGTCCAGCCGGCCGGCGGCCAGCGCCGAATCGGCCTGGTCCAGCTGCAGCCAGTAGCGGGTACTGGCGATCAGGTCACGCCACTTGTCGTTGCTGTCACCGGCCGGGGTGGCCTGCACCGCCCGCTGGAAATAGCTGATGGCCTGCTCGCGACGGCCCTGGCGCATCAGCGCCAGGCCGAGCCCCCCCAGCAGGTCGGGC